>JBKJIY010000030.1:0-24952 GCA_046598315.1 Gemmatimonadaceae bacterium | reverse complement strand
GTCGGTGATCGACCTGTCCACCGGGCACGAGCTCGCGCATCAATCCGCAGGGGACGAAGCAGTATTCCGGCTGCATGATGGACGACCTCGCGGTTGAGATCGACACGCGCACGCTCGCGGTATCGCGCCACTTCCGGCTGGCGAGGGGCAGGGAGCACGGCGAGTCGGGCCCACCGCCGGCACGGGTCGCCGGAGCCGGGGCGGCCGGTCACGACATGTCGGGTCATGCCCTCACCGTGCCGGCGGGGAGTGTGAGCTGCTCCCCCACCTGGGTGCAGCCGTCGGCCGATGGCAGCCGACTTTACGTGGCCTGCAGCCGCAGCAGTGACGTGGTGGAGATCGACGTGGCGCGGTGGACGATGACTCGTCGGCTGCCGGCCGGCGACGGGGTGTACAACCTCGCGGCCACACGCGACGGCCGGCTGCTGGTCACGACGAACAAGCGAGGGCAGTCCGCGTCGGTGATCGACCTGTCCACCGGGCACGAGCTCGCGCGCATCGCGACCTCGCGCCGAGTCGCCAGCGGGGTGGCGATCTCCGCTGACGACCGGTACGCCTTCGTCACCTGCGAGGGAGTTGGCGCGGAGCCTGGCTCGGTGGACGTGATCGACCTGCGCACGCTGCGGCGGGTCGCCAGCCTGGACGTAGGGCAGCAGGCCGGGGGCATCGACGTGTGGACACCGATGCCGGCTCGCTGATGCCCGTAGCCCTGCGCGCGTCGTTGCACGGGTACTGGACGGTGAGCCGGTCGCATCGATACAGCCTGCTCTTCGCGCTGCCCCTGCTGCTCGCCTACGAGTTCCTCGAGGCAATCTCGCCCGTGACGGCGGGTGGGGGCGTGATCCGCAACGGGGCCGACGTGCTGCTCACGAGCGCATTCGTCGGGCTCCTCGGCCCGCGCGGCCCGTTGCTCTTCATGGCGCTCGTGATCGGGGGCGCGCTCTGGCTCGCGTGGCGCGACCGGAGCGGCGGAATACCTCGCGCGCGCATCTTCGCGCTCATGCTGGGCGAGTCCATCGTGTTGGCGCTCCTGTTCGGGCTGGTGGTGGGCTCCGCGACCGTCAATCTGCTGGGCCCGTTGGGCGCGCTCGCCGTGGGAGGCGGAACGGGTCTCGACGGGTCGGTCCTGGATCGGCTCACCCTTTCGCTCGGCGCTGGGCTCTACGAGGAGCTGCTGTTTCGCGTCGTGATCGTGGCCCTCATCGCCAACGTGCTGCGCGTGATGGGATCCAGCCGCTTGCTCGCGGGCGTGGTGGCCACTCTGGTGGGCGCGGTGCTGTTCTCGCTCTTCCACTACGTCGGCTCGCTCGGCGAGCCATTCGCCGTGCAGTCGTTCGTCTTTCGCCTACTGGCCGGCCTGGCGTTCAGCGCGCTCTATCTGACCCGTGGATTCGGCATCACGGCGTGGACGCACGCGCTCTACGACGTGGCCGTGCTGTTATAGGGCAGTTCGGGGCGCGCGGTGCCTCCGGGGCAGCCGGATGACTAGCTTCCGCGGAGGACTTCCTCAGCCAAGCGACAATGCCGTTCGCCCCATTCAAGCTGCACCCCGACCTGCTCCGCGGCACCAGGGAGTTGGGTTTCACCCGCGCCACCCCCATTCAGGAGCAGGCGATTCCGCCCGCCCTCGAAGGGCGCGACCTGCTGGCCTGCGCGATGACCGGGAGCGGCAAGACGGCAGCCTTCCTGCTTCCCGTGCTCCACCGTCTGATGGGCAAGCCACGAGGCACCACGCGTGCGCTGGTGATTACGCCCACCCGCGAGCTGGCCGCACAGATCGAGCAGCACCTCCGGGATCTGGCCGTCCACACACCCCTGTCGGGGGCCGCCGTGTTCGGCGGGGTCGGCATGGGCCCGCAGGAGCACGCGTTCCGGAGCGGGGTGGACGTCATCATCGCCACGCCGGGGCGGCTGCTCGACCACTTCAAGCAGCCCTACGCCAAGCTGAGCGGGCTCGAGGTGCTGGTGCTGGACGAAGCCGACCGGATGCTGGACATGGGCTTCCTTCCCGACATCAAGCGGGTGCTGAAGCATCTTCCCCCCAAGCGGCAGACGCTGTTCTTCTCCGCCACCATGCCGGGCCCCATCCAGGCGCTCACGCGGGAGCTGCTCCACAATCCGGCGACGATCAATCTGGAGCGGAAGTCCACTCCTGCCGTGGGCATCCGGCAGGCGGTGTATGCCGTGCGGGAGGAGCTCAAGGCGCCGCTGTTCGTGGAGCTGCTGCGTCGAAACGACATCGGCAACGTCATCGTGTTCACGCGGACGAAGCACCGCGCCAACCGACTCGCCGACTACCTCACCAAGGAGGGCGTCGCGAACGCCAAGATCCACGGGAACCGCTCGCAGGCCCAGCGGACCGAGGCGCTCGAGGGGTTCAAGTCGGGCCGCTACCGCTGCCTGGTGGCCACCGACATCGTGGCGCGCGGGATCGACGTGGAGCAACTCGAGCACGTGGTGAACTTCGACGTGCCGCACATTCCCGAGGATTACATCCACCGGGTGGGCCGCACGGCGCGCGCCGACGCCACCGGCGACGCTTTCACCTTCGTGGCGCCGGAGGAGGAGGGCGACCTCACGCAGATCGAGCGGGCCATCAGCAAGCGGCTGCCGCGCGTCGTGGTCGCTGGATTCGATTACGCCAGCAAGCCGGCCCAGCGGTTCGAGGTGCCGATCGCCGAGCGCATCGCGGAGATTCGTGCCCGAAAGGCGGATGAGCGCAAGCGCGCGAAGGAGAAAGCGGAGCGGCGCGCCGGGCAGGGTGGCGGTGCATCGTCGGGCGGCACGGGCGGTGGCGCCCGCCGCCCCTCGGCCAGGGCGGGTAGCGCCGGCGCCGGCGCCTCCGGTCGCGCCACGCCGTCCGGCGCTGCTCGGCCGGCGGCCTCGGGAGGAGCCGCGGCCGGCGAGAGCGGCGCTCAGCGTCCCAGTCGTCGGGGGGGCAGCGGGCGGAGCGGTGGCGGTGGTAGTGGTAGGGGTGGCGGCGGTGCAGGTGGCGGCACGCGCGGTGGAGGCTCACGCTCCGGGGGAGCCGGCCCGTACCGCTGACGCTGTCATCATGGCACGGCGCGGCGCGCGTCTGATCAGCGCGCGGCGAAACTCTGTCGCACGTCCGACCCACTCTGTCGATCCTATCTGTCGTGCAGCCGCCCCGAGTTCGCGCGCCGAACGACGCGAATCAGGCGCGACGTATTGCGCGCCGCTTCCGGTGGCCGGTAGTCCGCGAGGAAGTCTCGTGCGCCTCGTATAGCCTCCATCAGATCGACGTGCGAGTCGTATGATAAACCACCTTATCAGACGGATCTAAAACCTTACAAATCAAGGTCATACAAGAGTATCACAAATCGTATAATGCAAGGAACAGACGTGGAAATCCTCGCGTGCTCGGGGAGGCAGGCCGCTCCAGGACGTTGAGCCGTCCTTCACCGCTGGGTTCGATCATCCGCAGCGTGCCCACTGGGTCATCGGTCGCCTCTGGGACAGGCTGAAGAGTGAGTCCGCTGCTCGCAAGCACAACGAGCCGACCGTTCTGACGACTCCGGGTCCTGCAACGCGATACTTCACGCGCATGGTCGGTGACCCTGCCATATTGTCGCTGCGACGCGTTGCGCGCATTGCACCGCGCTCGTGCGACGTCGCTCCGAGTCGCTGGCTCGTGCCTCGTCGCGGCTACCGAGGGATGCGCATCGTCGTCAGATTGACGTTCGTCCCGCGCTCCATGCAGCCATCCACATCCTCGCCCCTCACCGAGTCAGCGCTACATGTCCGATCCTGTTCATGACGTTTCGGTCTCGCCCTGCCCGGGGGGCGAGGCCGTGCTCACCGCGGAGGCGATCGACTTCGTCGCCGCGCTCCATCGCCGATTCGACGCTACACGCCGGACCCTCCTCGCCGAGCGCATCCCCCGCCGAGCGCGGCTGGCGACGCACCCGGTGGGTAGCGGGCTCGAATTTCCGTCGGAAACCTTGGCCGTGCGAGATGGCGACTGGCGGGTGGCGTCGTCGCCGGCGGATCTGAACGATCGCCGAGTGGAGATCACCGGTCCGGTCGACCGCAAGATGATGATCAATGCGCTCAACTCGGGCGCCCGCGTCTTCATGGCCGATCTCGAGGATTCCTGCTCCCCGACGTGGACCAACATCGTCGGCGGTCATCGCAACCTCATGGATGCGGTGCGTCGCAGCCTCGCTCTGGACGTGGACGGAAAGTCGTATCGGCTCGCCGAGCACACGGCCACGCTCGTGGTCCGCCCGAGGGGCTGGCATCTGGAGGAACGCCACTTCCTCCTGGAAGGAGCGCCCGCCTCCGCCAGCATCGTGGATTTCGGGCTGTATCTCTTCCATAATGCGCGAGAGCTGCTCGCACGCGGTTCCGGGCCCTATTTCTATCTGCCCAAGCTCGAGCATCATCTGGAGGCCCGGCTCTGGAACGAGCTGTTCGTCGCCGCGCAGGAGGCCCTGGGCATTCCGGTGGGGTCGATCCGGGCAACCGTGCTGATCGAGACCCTCCCCGCCGCCTTCGAGATGGAGGAGATTCTCTACGAGCTGCGTGAACATGCGTCCGGACTGAACGCGGGCCGGTGGGACTACCTCTTCAGCTTCATCAAGACCTTCCGCGACCGGCCCGACAAGCTGCTCCCCGACCGCGCCCAGCTCACCATGACTGTCCCGTTCATGCGGGCATATACGGACCGGCTCGTGCAGGTGTGCCACAAACGGGGCGCGCACGCAATCGGGGGCATGGCCGCGTTCATCCCGAGCCGCAGGGACGCCGCCGTGAACGAGCGGGCGCTGGCGCGCGTGCGGGAGGACAAGGAGCGTGAGAGCGCGAGCGGCTTCGATGGCACGTGGGTGGCGCACCCCGACCTGGTTCCTGTGGCCCGCGACGTGTTCGATGCGGTGCTCGGAAACCGGCCCCACCAGAAGGACCGGCTGCGCGACGAGGTGCGCACCACTGGCGACCAGTTGATCGACGCCACGGTACCGGGCGGCCTGGTGACGGACGGCGGCGTTCGGATGAACGTCGAGGTAGCCCTCCTCTACCTCGAAGCCTGGCTGCGCGGCTCGGGAGCTGTGGCGATCCACAATCTCATGGAAGATGCGGCCACGGCCGAGATCTCCCGGACGCAGCTCTGGCAATGGATCCGGCATGGGGCGCCGATCGACGGCGGAGGCGCGATGACGCGGGAGTACTATCTGCGCGTCCGCGCCGAGGAGCATGCGCGGCTCGCGGCCGGAACCCTCGCCGGCGCACGTCTGGACGAGGCGGCGGCGCTCCTGGACGCCCTCGTGCTCAGCGAGGCGTTCGAGGAATTTCTCACCGTGCCGGGATACGAGCTGCTCTGAGGTGCTCTGAGGTGCTCCACGCCAGCGGTCCGCCGCAGCGTCCGCTGGCGCCCATGCATCAGGGTCGCAGGCTCATGCGAAGGTAGAACTGCAGCAGGCGCTTTACCGGCTCGTCCACGGCGCGCGCGAGACCGGTCAGGACGCTGACTTCCGGGGTGCCAAGCGCGGCAATGGCGCGAACCTCCGCACGCACTTCGGCCCCGAAGCTGCGCCGCGGTCGGGTGAACTGGTCGGTGCTCACCGCCGAGTAGAACAGGTCTACGGGCGGGAGGGGTAGCCCGATGCGGAGGGCGGAGAAGGAAGGCCCTGCCACCGTCCCCAGGGGATACGCCGGTGCGTCGACTCGGCGCGCGTCGAGCTCGGGGGCGACGAGCGGCGAGGCGAAGCCGCCGATCACGAAATCCTCTCGAGCGGACCCTCCCCGAGCAATGATTCGACCGTACGATGCGAGCACGGTGGCGAGGGGCTGCGTATTGCGGCCGACGCCCAGCTCGAAGCTGCCGCGATACCGGGTGTATGAGCCACCGGCAGTGTTGCCAACCTCGCCGAGCAGCGAGAGCCGTTCCTGATACCGTGAATCGTCGTCGCGCTGCCGCAGGGTGCGCGTGACGGCCACGATGGCCGCGGTACGAGTCGCCGGCGACAGCGTCGACGGTCGCTGCCCCTCGGCGAGCAGGCTGAGCCCGTAGCCGAAGTAGTCCGCGTCGCCCGCGTAGGAACGCGTGAGATGCAACGACCCGCCCCTGCGGGCGAGGTCGAGCCCGAGGGCCATCGCCTGGTCGAATACCCGCGACGGCGCCTCGTGCGACGTCCAGGCCTCGACCCCCAACGCCGTTTTCCTGCGATGCGAGATGGCGGATAGACGAACGCCTTGCGGCAGCGCGGCCGTGCCCGCCACCGCGACCAGCGCGAGGCCGAGTCGCCCCACGGGATCGCTTCGCACCAGTGCCAGCGAGCCAGAGGTCCCGCCGAAGCCGGTGGAGAGGAGCGGGAAGTAGCGATATCGAGATGGCCCGGATCCGTAGGGTCGCGGACCGAGGACCGCGCCCGGCGCAGGGCGTGTCCGCGGGTCTCCCGCGAGGCCGGACGGCGACGGCGGGAGGAGGCGAGCCAGGGTCGCCGCGCGCTGGACGGCCGAGTCCAGCGACGCGATGGGGGTGGAGTCCGCGCGCGCGCGCCGCAGGTCGAATCCTGCGGCGTGCAAGGAGAGGAACCAGATCGAGTCGTCCGGGCCGACGTCGGCGGCCACCGCCGCGCCGGTGACGGAGGTGAGGCGCGTCGCGCGCTCCCCGCCCGGGGCGAGGCGCTCGAGGTTCGCCACCCCGCCTCGCTCGGACGTCGTGATGATCGTGCGCCCGTCGACGGCGTAGGTCGCGTCGTAGCGGGTCGCCCCGTCGTCGGGATCGGCATAGGCGAGGATGCCGCTGTCGGACGACACGCGCGCGATGCGCCAGCGGTCGCCGGAGTGCTCCGCCACGACGATCTCCCCGGTGACCCTGGACACCCGCGGGCGGTAGAAATTGCGCGTCACGCTGCCCGGCCGCAGCAGCCGAATGGCGCCGGTGCCGAGGTCGACCCGCACGAGATCGCACCATCCGCGATCGCAGCGAATGGCTGCGGCCCACCGCCCATCTGCCGACGGATCGGCATCGCGGAGCGCGGCGCCCCGTGTCACGCGCCGCAGGTCGCCGTCTTCGGCACTCCAGAGAAAGAGGTCGGGCCGCACGGTGCCATCGGCGAGCGCCACGCTTCGCGACACGAGCAGGTGCTTGTTGTCCGGCATCCAGCGAGGAGCCTCGTATGGCGCCCCGTCGTCGGCGAGCAGGGATGCGACGATCGTCTTCGGCGGCGGATGGAACTGGCGGTCGGGGACGTCCTCGGGATCGCGTCGCTGCTGTCGCCCACGGCGGATCGCGGCCAGGCTGTCGCCCGGCGTCTCCGTCACCTTCCACACGACCAGTCGTGACGGGCCGTCGGTGCGGCGGACGGTGAGCGCGATGAACCGTCCATCGGGGGAGATGGCGGGGTCGCCGGTGGTGCGCTGCAACCGCTGCACGAGCTCTCCCTCTCGCAGCCCCCGGTCGCGGAGCGCGCGCTCGAGCGTGACCGCTCCGGCGGTGAGCTCGGCCGCGAAGCGTCCGTACGCCTCGGAGGGCGACTGCCCGTACACGCCGGAAAACGCTGCCGAAAACGAGCGATCCGTGCGGGCGCTCATGCGCCGCCAGAGGGCGGTCACGCTCGAGTCGCCATGCCGCTCGCTCAGCCATTCCAGGTAGGCCGAGCCCACCAGATACGCAAAATCTCCCGTGATCCACCCACCGCGCTCACTGAGCTGCGCGTAGACGGGGAGCCGTCCTTCGATGGCGAGCTGGCGGAGGATCGCGGCGCGCCACGCGTGATTCGGGCGGCCGCTCCGCGTGACCTTGCCTTCTACATACGTGGCGTAGCCTTCCAGGACCCAGCGGGGAGCCTTGCTGGCCACGGGTCCGAGCGGCACGGGCGACAGCCCCCAGAGGCGGCTGCGCAGGCGATTCCGCGAGGGCCGGCTCAGGTGCGCGATGTGCGCGAACTCGTGCGTCATGAGCAGCTCCTCCCACACGGCGAAGTTCCCGATGAAGGAGCGGGGATCGGGCGGTGTGGGCCAGAGGACGATCGTCGGCGCGTCCAGCGGAGTGAATGCGTAGCCATTCGCCTCCGCCGCTGGATCGTCCACGACCACGTGAACCCGGCCAGCGGGCAGGTAGCCAATCGTCCGGCCCACCGCATCGCGGATTGCTTCGACGCGCTCCGCGAGGGAGAGGGCCCACTCCTGGTACTCCGCGGGATAGTGGATCACGAAATGCTCGGTCTGTGCGCTTCTCCACTCCAGCCAGGGGCGCGGCGTCCCCTGCGCGCCGACCGGAACGGCACCGACCGCCGGCAGCAGCATGAGCGCCAAACGGCAAAGGGACGCGAGCAGTCTGCGCGCGTCCCCTCTCACCACTCTCCGGAAAGGATGCCGCGCGCGATCAGCCACGCGCGGGAGCCTTCCCGCGGAACTTGTCCTGCAGCCAGGTGGCCGGGATGATGAACAGCGGCGTCAGCACGAAGCCGAGCAGCGTGTTGATCCAGACCAGCGCGATGTAAAAGGCGCACAGGCCAAGTCCGACCCAGATCGTGCCGAGGGGACCGTGAGTTTCCAAGGAATCGCTCCCGTAGCGGAGTGGTGGTGTGCAGCGCCGGGAAGATAGTAGCTGGTGGCGCGAGTCACCAGAGGGCGGCCGCCGCCGTCGCGCTGCTGGGTGTGGCTATATTGCGCGCATGTCTCGTGATCCCGCTCGCGTGGTGCTGCACGGTGCGCGTCGCGCGGCGCGAGCGTCGGGTGCACCCATGCTGCTGGCCGTGTCGGGCGGGCTCGATTCGATGTCGCTCATGCACGCCATGGCGGCCGTGGCACGATCGCGCATCGCCGCGGTGGCCACCTTCGACCATGGGACCGGATCGGCCGCCACGCGTGCCGCCGCCGAGGTGCGTCGGGCGGCCGCGAGACTCGGCCTCGCCGTGGTCGCCGGGCGACCGGACGCGCCGCTCGTCGCTCCGCAAGGTCGCGAAGATGCCTGGCGGCGTGCTCGCTACGAATTCCTGCGCGGGACCGCGGCCCGGCTGGGCGCGCGCGTGGTGACGGCCCACACGGAAGACGATCAGGTGGAGACCGTCCTGATGCGCGTGCTGCGGGGCGCGGGCGCGCGCGGACTCTCGGCGCTGTATGCGCCGTCCGACATCGCGCGGCCCTTCCTTGCGCTGCGGCGTGCCGCACTGGTGGCGTATGCGACGGAGTCGGGGGTGACCTGGAGCGAGGACCCGACGAATCGGTCGCCGTCGCATCTCCGAAACCGCGTGCGGCACGACCTGCTGCCAGCACTCCGGCGAGTCGCGCCAGGAATCGACGCCGACCTGCTGTCGCTGGCGCGGCGGGCCGCGGACTGGCGCCGCGAGGTGGAAGCGTGGCTCGACCGCGAGATGTCCTTCGAACCGAGGCGCGACGGAGGGCTGGATGTCGCCAGCGCGGAACTCACGGGACACGATCCGGATTCCCTCGGCATCCTCTGGAGCGCGCTGGCGGGACGCGCCGGGGTGTCGCTTGACCGGCGAGGAACACGGCGCCTCGCCGAGTTTACCAGCTCGGGGGCCAGCACGGGAAAGATCCCGCTGTCGGGCGGATGGATCGTCGAAGCCCGTGCATCACGCTACCTTTTGTATCGTCCGGCCGTACGTCGCGACGCTGCAGTAGGGTTGCCCGAGCGCGGGAGCGTGGACTGGGGCGGATTCCGTTTCATGGTCGCCGGGTCCGGCGAGTCTCGCGACGCATGGAGCGCCGCGGTGCCGGTGGGCGCTCCAGGTGTGATTCGTCCCTGGCGGGATGGCGACCGGCTGGAGACATCCGGCGGGCAACCGCGGCGCCGTGTCAAGCGTTATCTCTCGGAGGCGGGTGTGCGTGGCCCGGACCGGGCGGGCTGGCCGGTCGTGGCGGTGGCAGGCGACGTGGTGTGGATTCCAGGAGTTCGCCGTAGCGACGCGGCAACCGAGCGGTCCGGCAGACCGGTTCGACACTACGTCTGTGCACGCATCGATCGCTGACCCACGCCTCGAAGGCCGCACGCTCAAGCGCATCGTGTACGATGCGGACGTCATCAGCGCGCGCGTGAAGGAGCTGGGCGCCGAGATCACCGCCGCCTATCCGGACGGCGAGCTGCTCGTCCTTGGCCTGTTGAAGGGAAGCTTCATCTTTCTCAGCGATCTCGTGCGCGAGATCAACCGCCCACTGCACGTGGATTTCCTCGTGGCCTCGAGCTACGGCGACGAGACCACATCCAGCGGCAACGTGCGCCTGGTCTACGACCCGGAAACGAAGCTCGAGGGAAAGCACATTCTGCTGGTGGAGGACATCGTCGATACGGGACGCACGCTCAATCGGCTGATGGAGCTGCTTCAGGCACGAAATCCGCGTTCGCTGGAGATCTGCGCGCTGCTGCACAAGCATATTGCCGTCGAGCTGCGGCACGACACGAAGTTCATCGGCTACGACGCGCCACACGAGTTTCTGGTTGGTTACGGGTTGGATCACGCCGAGAGTTTTCGGCATCTGCCTTACATAGCGAGCCTGCTGTAAATGCCAGTTCCGAATCCTGCGAAGAACAGTGGTCCCAAGGGCTTCAATTGGGGGCGTTTCTCCAAGACGCTTTCCTTCTGGATCCTCATCCTCCTCATCCCCGTCGCGCTGATCCAGCTGGCGGGGCCGCGCGCCGATGCCGCGGCCAAGATCGGCTATGTCCGCTATCGTCTGGAGCTGGACGCGGGCAACATCGAGCAGGTGACGATGTCGGCCGGCAAGAACATCGTCGGCACGTTCAGGCAGGCGCGGCCCATCGAGGGGAAGTCGGCCAAGAAGTTCACCATCCAGCTTCCCATCAAGGACGCGCAGGCCGAGGTGGATGCGCTGATGGCCAAGAAGGTCGATCTCACCTCGGAGGACCCCAAGGCGAGCATGCTGTCGTGGGTGGTGAATTTCCTGCCCTGGCTGCTCCTGATCGGCTTCTATCTCTTTCTGTTCCGACAGATGCAGGCCGGCGGCAACAAGGCATTCTCGTTCGGGAAGTCCAAGGCCAAGCTGCTCACGGGCGACACGCCCAAGGTGACCTTTGCCGACGTGGCGGGGGCGGACGAGGCGAAGCAGGAGCTCCAGGAGATCATCGAGTTCCTGAAGGATCCCCAGAAGTACACCAAACTGGGTGGCCGTCTGCCCAAGGGGTGTCTGCTCGTGGGCCCGCCGGGCACGGGAAAGACGCTGCTCGCGCGTGCCGTGGCCGGCGAGGCGGCGCGCCCCTTCTTCTCGATGTCGGGCTCCGACTTCGTGGAGATGTTCGTGGGCGTCGGCGCGCGCCGCGTGCGCGATCTCTTCGAGCAGGGCAAGGCGCACGCGCCGTGCATCATCTTCATCGACGAGATCGATGTCGTCGGCCGGCATCGGGGCGCCGGCCTCGGCGGCGGACACGACGAGCGCGAGCAGACGCTCAACCAGTTGCTCGTGGAGATGGACGGCTTCGAATCGAATGAGGGCGTCATCCTCATCGCCGCCACCAACCGTCCGGACGTTCTGGATCCCGCGCTGCTGCGCCCGGGCCGCTTCGACCGCCAGATCGTCGTGGACTCCCCTGACCTCCGCGGGCGCGAGGGCATCCTCAAGGTGCACCTGCGCAACAAGCCGGTCGGCGAGGATGTGAACATCACGACGCTGGCGCGTGGCACGCCGGGCATGGCGGGCGCCGACCTGGCGAATCTCGTGAACGAGGCGGCGCTGCTGGCGGTGCGCCGCGAGCACGACAAGATCTACATGCCCGATCTCGAGGACGCCAAGGACAAGGTGATGCTCGGCGCGGAGCGCAAGTCGATGGTGATGAAGGACGAGGAGCGCCGGCTCACGGCCTATCACGAGGCGGGCCATGCCCTGTGCGCCATGAAGGTGGTGGGCAACGACCCGCTGCATAAGGTCACCATCGTGCCGCGCGGCCGCGCGCTCGGCCTGGCCTTCACCCTGCCCGAGGACGACCGCGTCTCCATCACCCGCCAGCAGCTCGAGGCCGTACTCGTCATGACGTATGGCGGGCGCACGGCGGAAGAGCTCGTGTTCGGCTACGACCGCGTCACGACCGGCGCGTCGAGCGACATCCAGAAAGCCACGGGTATCGCGCGCCGCTACGTGACGCAGTGGGGGCTGTCCGACGCCATCGGTCCCATTCTGGTGGGCGACAACGAGCAGGAGCTTTTCCTGGGCCGCGACATTCAGCACCGCCGCGAAGTGAGCGAGCAGACGGCGCAGCTGGTGGATGCCGAGGTCAAGCGCGTCATCACCAAGGCGTACGACCGCGCCAAGGCCGTGCTCAGCGAGAACATGGATCTGCTGCACACGCTCGCCGCGGCGCTGCTCGAGCGGGAGACGCTCACCGCCGAAGACATCAAGATGATCGGGCGCGGCGAGTCGCTGCCGCCGCGACCGAGCGGCCTTCCCCCCGCGCCGATCGCATCGGTGCCCGCGCCGGTGCCCATCGCAGAGCCACGGCGGAATCCGCTCCTGGGCGGCGGACCCGAGCCCGCTCCGGCCTGACGGCGCGGGCGGCAGCGACCGTCGTGCGTCCTGTTGGTACCCCATGACCCTGCTGTGGCAGGTCCGCGACCGTACGATGTCCCTCGCCCGTCCACTGGTGATGGGCATCGTCAACGTCACGCCGGACAGCTTCAGTGACGGCGGGCAGTCTCTCGAAGTGGACGACGCCGTGGCGCGCGCCTCGGCGATGCTCGGCGAGGGCGCCGACATCCTCGACGTGGGCGGCGAGTCCACGCGCCCGCAGGCCGTCCCGGTGCCCGCCGACGAAGAGCGACGGCGCGTGGTGCCGGTGATTCGCGCGATCGTCGCGGCGCATCCCGCGGCCGTCGTCTCCGTGGACACCGTGAAGAGCGATGTGGCGGAGGCGGCCATCCATGCCGGTGCGCACATCGTGAACGACGTCTCCGGCCTCACGCTCGATGCGCGCATGAGCGCCGTCTGCGCGCGCGCGGGAGTCGGCGTGGTGGTCATGCACTCGCGCGGCGGCGTAGCGGACATGGCCACGTATGAGCATGCGTCCTACGGCGCCGACGTGGTGGGCGAGGTGCTGGCCGAGCTGCTCGCGCGCGTGGCGCGGGCGATGGCGAGCGGCGTCGCGCGCGAATGCATCGCCATCGACCCCGGCATCGGCTTCGCGAAGCGAAGTGCGCACTCGCTCCAGCTGCTCGACGGCCTGGCCAGGCTCGTCGACGCTGGACATCCGGTGGTAGTGGGCGCGTCGCGCAAGCGCTTCATCGGCGAAATCGACGGCCGGGCGAACCCGGCGGCGCGGGCGTACGGGAGCATTGGTGCGGCTGTCGCGGCCTTCGCGCGTGGTGCCAACATCTTTCGCGTGCACGATGTGGCCGCCACCCGAGAAGCGCTCGACGTCGCGGCGGCAATCAAGGCGGCCGGAGCGCTCGGCGCGTGAACGGCGTGTCCCAGCTCCAGCTCTTTCATCCCCGTTGGCGTGACGGCATCGAGATCGTCGTGGCCGCGTTCGCGATCTATCGTGTGCTCCTGCTGTTGCATGGCACGCGCACCCTGCAGATCGTGAGCGGTGTCGGCGTCCTGTTCGCCGTCCATGCCGTGGCGTGGGTCGCCACGCTGGACCTGATCACCTATCTGCTGTCGCTCGTCTTCCAGTACGGCGCAATTGCCTTGCTCGTGGTGTTCGCGCCGGAGCTGCGCGCCGCGCTGGCGCATCTTGGCCAGGCGCGGTTTGCTCGCATCTTCCGCCAGATGCCGCAGGGGGAGGTGGCCGACGCGATCGAGGAGGCGGTGGAGCGGTTGAGCCGGTCGGGGATCGGCGCCATCATCGTGATGGAGCGCGAAGTCCCGCTCGACGCCTATCTGCCATCGGGAGCGCCACTGGAGGCCAAGGTGTCGGCCGACCTGCTGGCCACGATCTTCACCCCTTACTCGCCGCTGCACGACGGCGCGGTGATCGTGCGCGGCGACGTCATCGTGGCGGCCGGCTGCATTCTGCCCCTCTCGCAGGCCGCGCTGACCGACCGCGCGCTCGGCACGCGGCATCGCGCCGCGCTGGGGCTGTCGGAGGAGACCGATGCGCTGGTGGTGGTGGTGAGCGAGGAGCGCTCGACGGTGTCGATCGCCGATCGCGGGCAGCTTGTGCGTGATCTCACGCCGGCCGAACTCCAGGACGCGCTCGCGGGGCGTCCGGTGGGCCGCCAGACGGCGGGCGCTTCGGGAGCGTCGTCCTGAGGGCGCGAGGCGTTGCGGCAGTCGTGGGCGGGTGCCTGCTTCTCGCGTACGGCGTCACGCTCGCACCGGGGCTCACCTTCTGGGACGCGGGCGAGTTCGTGGCCGCGGCCAACGGACTGGGGATACCGCATCCGCCGGGCACACCGCTGTTCATGGCACTCGGCCGCTCCGCGATCATCGTCCTTGGCGCATCGCTTGGCGCGGCTGGCGCCATGAACCTGCTCTCCGCGCTGGCAACGGCGACGGCGGGCGCCCTCGCCGCGTGGCTGATCGTGCGCGCGTCGGGCGGGCGCAGCGACGCGACCTGGGGCGGCCTGGCCGCCGCGATGTGTGCCGGCCTCATGACGTCGGTGTGGTCCAACGCCACCGAAGCGGAGGTCTACGCGCTGTCGCTCCTGCATGCGATGTCGCTGCTCGTGTGTGGCTGGCAGGCGGGCGCATCGCCGGCATCGCGCGGCGACCGGTGCGTCCTGCTGCTCGTGTACCTCATCGCGCTCGCACCGGCGGTGCACCTGAGCGTGCTCGTCGCGGCACCTGCGGCGATCATGCTTGCCGCGCGACGCGATGAAGGCCGCTGGAGCCTGTCGCGTGGCGCGGTGCTGACGGGGGCGGTCGTCGCGTCGGCGGCCGTGGGGCGGATGTCCTGGCCCCTCGCCGCGCTCGGCGTAGCGATCGTGGTGGGCGGCCTCGTCGCGAACCGGCGCCGCGCGAGCGTCCGTGCGTGGGCGTTGCCGCTCATGGTGCTGGGTCCCACCGCGCTGCTGATCATGCTTGTGCGAGCGCGCCACGATCCCGCGGTGAATCAGGGCGATCCCTCCACGTGGTCGGCGCTCGCCGACGTCGTCGCGAGGCGTCAGTATGACGTGCAGGGACTGCTGCCCCGCCAGGCGCCTGCGTGGTGGCAAGTCGCCAACGTCGCCCAGTATGCGGACTGGCAGGTGGCAATGAGCTGGGGCAGGGGAGTCTTCACGTCGGCACCTCGAGTCGCGGCCACCCTCGCCTTCGTCGCGCTGGCCGTCGTGGGGGCGCGAGCGCTGCGGCGCGATGCCCCGCGGCTCGCCGGGGCGCTGCTCGTCCTTCTCGGGTGCGGAACCCTCGGTGTGGCCGCGTACCTCAATCTCAGGGCGGGCGCGTCGCTCGGGTGGGGCGTGCTGGCGGACGCGACGCCGCACGAAGCACGCGAGCGGGACTACTTCTTCGTGCTCGGCTTCTGGAGCTGGGGCTTGCTGGCCGGGTATGGCGCGCTCGGCGTGGCGCGGCGGGCGCGCTGGCCGGCATGGTGCGCCCTGCTGCCCGTCGCCCTGCTCGTCGCGGGCAACGGTCCGGCCACGAATCGGTCGCGCGAGCCGCAGGCGAGTGCGCCGCGCGTGTTTGCGCAATCGCTCCTGGAGAGTGCCCCGCGGCACGCCGTGCTGTTCGTGGGAGGCGACAACGACAGCTATCCACTCTGGTACCTGCAGCACGTGGAAGGCGTGCGACGGGACGTGAGCATGGTCACCCTCCCGCTGCTGCCCGCCACCTGGTACACGCGCGAGATCTCGCGTCGCACGGGATTGCGGTGGGGCGAGGAGCACGTGGTGGGCGCGCGATGGCGGCATGAGGAGGTCGCCGCGCGCATCGCGCGGGCGGCGGTGGCCGCGGGACGTCCGGTGGCCGTCTCGCCCACACTCGCCGCGCGCGAGCGTGCGCTGCTCGGCTCGCGCTGGACGCTGCGCGGCATCGCGTACGTCTCCGCGGACAACGCTTCCCCTGTGCATGAGACGATGCTCGACGGCGTCGCTGCCGCCGGATGGCGACTGGCGCGTGCGTCGGCCAGGGACCCGCGCGCCCGCGCGCCTGACGACGTTTCGGCGATGATGCTGGGGTTTCTGGAGTGCACGCGACTCGCCGTCCCGCAACCGGTCGACGTACCGGGGCGCGATTCGCTTGAAGTGAAGTGCAACCTCCGGTAAATTGCCGTGTTATGCTCTTTCCGGACCTGGTGAACCGTGTGGCCGATGTTCGGGCCACGATCGAGCGGGCCCGTGCGCGGGGCGGGCATGGACAATCCGTGGCGATCGTCGCCGTCACCAAGACGTACGGCGCGGACGCGCCGGTTGCGGCCTGGCAGGCGGGATTGCGTGACGTGGGCGAGAACAAGGTGCAGGAGGCGCTCGGCAAGATGATCGAGGTGGAGGAACGCGACGCTGCGCCACTTCATTGGCACCTGATCGGTCATCTGCAGCGAAACAAGGTCAAGCAGCTCGACGGCTTTCATCTGATTCACTCCATGGACAGCGCGCGGGTGGCCGACGCACTCGCCGCGCATGGCGTCCAGCGGGGCAGGCCGGTGGATGTGCTGCTGCAGGTGAATGTCTCGGGGGAGGTGAGCAAGGGGGGGTACCTCCCCGCCGAGGTGGAGCGCGAGGCGGCGCGGCTGTCGGCCCTGGAGGGTGTGACGGTGCGAGGGGTGATGACGATGGCGCCGTTCGACGCCGACGAGGCGGCTCTGCGCGCCGTGTTCGGCGGCGCGCGGCGAAGCGGCGAGCAGTTGCGCGCCGCGGGGCACGCGACCGCCACGGAGCTGTCGATGGGGATGTCGGGCGACTATGAAGTCGCGGTGGAGGAGGGCGCCACTCTGGTGCGCCTCGGAACCGTACTGTTCGGAGCGAGATCCGCCTAATGGACGAGTCTTTTCATCTCACGGCGCTGGATGTCCGCCGCTACGACTTCGGACGTTCGCTCCGGGGCTACGACCCCGAGCGAGTGGAGCAGTTCCGGGCGCAGGTGGCGGAGGAGCTCGAGCGCCTCACGCGCACCTCCCAGGAGCTCGAGTCCAAGGCCAAGAACTTCCACGAGCAGCTCCGCGCCTTCCGCGAGCGCGACAAGGCGCTCAACGAGGCGCTCGTGAGCGCGCAGCAGTTGCGCGCGGAGATCCGCGAGTCGTCGGAGCGAGAGGCGCAGCTCATCGTGCGCGAGGCACGCGCCGATGGCGAGAAGCAGCTCGAGGGCGTCCGCAGCGAGATCCGGACGCTGGAAGCGCAGCTCGCCGAGCTGGATCGCGCGCGGCGCAATCATCTCGCGCAACTCCGCGTGATGACGGAGCGACAGCTGGCCGAGATCACCGCGGCGGAGAACGCTGCCGCCGCGTCCGGGGCGGCAGCCACCTCAGCCTCGGGCAGCGCCACAGCCGCCGCGGGATGACGGCAACCGCCAGGGGCGAGGTGGACGCCGAGCTCGGCATGCACACGCTCGAAGCGGTGGAGGCTGCCGCCGCGGTCGTGCGCGCGCGTTTCGGCGCCACGCCGGAGGTCGCCATCATCCTGGGGACCGGGCTGGGTGGTCTGGCCAGCGAGATCGCGGTCGAGGCGTCCATTGACTACGCCCGGATTCCGGGCTTCCCGCTGTCCACCGTGGAGAGTCACGCCGGCCGGCTACTCTGCGGCACGCTCGGAGGAAAGACCGTGGTGGCGATGCAGGGGCGCTTCCACCGGTACGAAGGCTACTCGCTGCAGCAGGTCACCTTTCCGGTGCGCGTGCTGCGCGCGCTCGGCGCGCACACGCTCGTGGTGTCCAACGCCTGCGGCGGGATGAATCCGCTGTGGGAACCGGGCGATCTGATGCTCATCGCCGACCACATCAATCTGCTGGGCGATAATCCGCTCGTCGGACCCAACGACGAGCGGCTTGGCGCGCGGTTTCCCGACATGTCCGAGCCGTACGCGGAGGGCCTGCGCGCGGTGGCACGGTCGGTAGCCGCGGCGCAGCAGACCGTGCTGCGCGAGGGGGTGTACGTGGCCGTCCAGGGCCCCAACCTGGAGACGCGTGCCGAATACCGGATGCTGCGCGCGCTGGGCGCCGACGTCGTCGGGATGAGCACCGTTCCCGAGGTGATCGTCGCGGTGCAGGGCGGCATGCGGGTGCTGGGGTTGTCGATCATCACGGACCAGTGCCTGCCGGACGCGCTGGCGCCTGCCGATCTCGCGACGATCCTCGCGACCGCCGGTCGCGCCGAGCCGCGGCTCACGTCGCTCGTGCGCGGCGTGCTCGAGCGGTGGTGCGTGTGACCGGGGTGACCGCACTGACCGACGTGGACAGCGTGACCGGCGTGACCGCGGCGCGCTTCGCGATGTTTCCGACGGGTCAAACGGCGGATCAGCTCGAACTCGCGGTGCTGGCCACGTGGCGCGAGGAAAAGTTGTTCGCGCGCACGCTCGAGGCCCGCGCGGGTGCCGAGCCCTACGTGTTCTTCGAGGGCCCGCCGACGGCGAACGGCAAGCCCGGCATCCACCACGTCTTCGCGCGAACCATCAAGGATCTCTACACGCGCCATCGCGCGATGAAGGGCTACTTCGTGGATCGCAAGGCGGGCTGGGATACCCACGGACTGCCCGTGGAGATCGAGGTCGAGAAGCGCCTGGGCCTCAGCGGCAAGCAGGACATCGAGGCGCTCGGCGTCGCCGAGTTCAATCGCCTGTGTCGCGAGAGTGTGTTCACGTATCGCGCCGACTGGGAAACGCTCAGCGAGCGGATCGCATACTGGCTCGACTACGACCACCCGTACGTGACGTACGCCAACGACTACGTGGAAAGCGTGTGGTGGGCGCTGAGCACCCTGTTCGAGAAGGGACTGCTCTACAAGGGGCACAAGATCCTGCCGTACTGCCCGCGATGCGGCACGTCCCTGTCCAGTCACGAGGTCGCGCAGGGATACAAGGATGTGGACGACCCGAGCGTGTACCTCGCGCTCGACCTCGGGATGGTGGCCGGCGAGGTGGTGGAGGATGCGCCGGACATGCCCGGTCGCACGGCGCGCCGCATCCTCGTCTGGACGACGACGCCGTGGACACTGGTGTCCAACGCGGCGCTCGCGGTCAACCCGGAGCTGGACTACGTGGAGCTGCGGAAGATCGGGAGCGCCGACACGCGCACGATCATCCTGGCCGAGTCGCGCGCCGCGACGATCCTGGGCGAGGACTACGACGTGCGCTGGACGCGTGTGGGCACGCTCGCCGGCGCGGAGCTGGTGGGAGCGCGGTATCGCCGGCCGTTCGACTGGCTGCCGTATCCCGAAGGGACCGCGCACGAGATCGTCGTCGGTGAGCGCTTCGTGAGCGCCGACGACGGCTCCGGCGTCGTGCACATGTCGCCCGCCTTCGGCGCCGATGACTACGCGGCCGGCCGGCGGCACGACCTCGCGTTTCTGCTGCCGGTGGATTCGCGCGGCCGGTTCCCCGCGGACCTCCCGCTCGTGGGCGGGATGTTCGTGAAGGATGCGGATGCCGCGTTGGTCGAGGAACTGAAGCGGCGCGGCTTCCTCTGGAAGGCCGGCACGCTCAACCACTCGTACCCGCACTGCTGGCGCTGCAGCACGCCGCTGCTCTATTACGCGCGCAGTTCATGGTTCGTGCGCACGTCGTCGTACAAGGACGAGATGCTCACGCGCAATGCGGCCGTGCGATGGCATCCTCCCGCCGTCGGGGCGGGGCGCTTCGGGGAGTGGTTGGAGAACAACATCGACTGGGCAGTGTCGCGCGAGCGCTATTGGGGCACGCCGCTGCCGCTCTGGGTGTGCGACCGCGACGAGACGCATCTCGAGGCGCTCGGGAGCTTCCACCAGCTTGCGCAGCGGAGCGGCGCCGAGCTCCCGGCCGACTTCGATCCGCACAAGCCGGGCGTGGATCGGTTCGCGTGGGCGTGCGACGCGCCGGGCTGTGGCGGCGAGATGCGCCGCACGCCGGAGGTCGTGGACGCATGGTTCGACTCGGGGTCGATGCCCTTCGCCCAGTGGCACTATCCGTTCGAGAACGGCGACGCGCTGCGCGCGCACTATCCCGCCGACTACATCGCCGAGGGGCTCGACCAGACGCGCGGGTGGTTCTATTCGCTGCTGGCGATCGCCACCGGACTCGGCGACGCGCTGCCGAACAACGCCACTGGCTCGGCGGCGCCGTACCGGAACGTGGTGGTGAACAACCTCGTGCTCGACGCGGAGCGCAAGAAGATGAGCAAGAGCCGCGGCAACGCGGTGGACCCGTGGGGCGTGATCGAGCGGCATGGCGTCGACGCCACGCGGCTCTTCCTCGTGAGCAGCAGCAAGGTGTGGGAGGAGCGCGCCTTCGACGAGGCCGTGATCCGGCAGGGTGCGGGGCGATTCCTTCTCACGCTGCGCAACATCTACGGGGGCATGTTCGCGCAGTACGCCAACTTCGGCTGGGTGCCGTCGGCCGCGGACCCGGCCGTCTCGGCGCGGCCGGTCCTGGACCGCTGGATCCTGTCGCGCCTCGCGACGGTGGAGCGCCGCGTCGACGAGCTCATGACCGCGTACGACGTGACGGAGGCCTCGCGCGCCATCGTGGCGTTCGTCGACGACGACGTGGCCAACTGGTACGTGCGGCAGTCGCGGGCGCGCTTCTGGGCGAACGACAACAACTTCGACGCGGACACGCGGGCGGCGTTCGCGACGCTGCACGAGGTGCTCGTCGTGGTCACGCGCGTGCTCGCGCCCGTGACGCCGTTCCTCACGGATTGGCTGCATCGCCAGCTGACGGGGAGCTCGGTGCACCTCGCGCCGTACGTCCGCCCGGCTCCGGCGCCCGCTGATCCCGCGCTGGAAGCGGCCATGGCCAGCGTGCGCGTGCTCGCGACGCTGGGCCGCGGCGCGCGCGAGCAGGCGAAGCTGCACGTTCGGCAGCCGCTCTCGCGCATGGTCTGCGTCGCCCCCGGCATCACGGACGCGGAACTCGCGCCGCTCCTGCCCGTGCTCGCCGCCGAACTGAACATCAAGTCGATCGAACTGGCGACGAGTGGCGACGCCCTCGTCACTCTCGAGGCCCGGCCGAACTTCCGTGCGCTCGGCCGCAAGTTCGGCAAGAAGACGCCACTCGCGGCGGAGGCGGTGACGAAGTTCACGAGCGAGCACCTCCGCGCATTTCTCTCGGGCACGGAGCTCCTCGTCACGGTGGATGGCGAGACACACGGGCTCGATGCCGATGACGTCACGATCGTGCGCCGCGCATCGGGCGACCTCGTGGTGCAGGAGGAAGGCGGATTCTTCGCCGCCATCGATCCGACGCTCACTCCGACGCTGCGGCGCGAGGGCCTGGCACGTGAGCTGATCAGCCGGGTACAGCGTATGCGAAAGGATGCCGGGCTCGCGGTGGGTGACCGCATCCGGCTGTGGATCGATGGCGACGCGGCGGTGCTCGAGGCCGCCACGGCGCATCGCGAATGGATTGCCGATGAAGTACTCGCTCCGGACATCGCGATCGGAGGCGAGCGGGAAGGGAACATGCTGGCGAGGCAGTCGTTGGATCTCGACGGGATCCAGGCGGACCTTGCCCTAACCAAGGACCAGTAGCGATGCCCACGTCAGATACCCCGGCGACCAAGACGGCCAAGTCGAAGCCCATGCCGAAGAAGCAGCTCCAGCATTTCGAGAAGCGCCTCATCGAAGAACGCAAGCGCGTATTGAAGGAGCTCGGCAAATACGACGAGGCGTTCGGCACCACGTCGCACGAGTCCGACGGCGATCTCAGCAGCTACTCCTTCCACATGGCCGATCAGGGCACCGATGCCATGGAGAGGGAGAAGGCGTTCCTCTTTGCGAGCCAGGAGGGCCGCTTCCTGTGGCACATCGACGAGGCGCTCCGCCGGCTCTACCGTACCCCCGCCGAATTCGGCAAGTGCCACAACTGCGGCAGGGAGATCGCGTACGAGCGGCTGGATGCGCTGCCGCACGCGCGATTCTGCATCGAGTGCAAGCAGCGCGAGGAAGATGCCAAGTCGAAGTAACGCGGCGCTGTTCTGGCCGGTAATCGCCGTCGTCACCGTGATCGACGTGGTGACGAAGGCGATGGCGGAGCAATCGCTGCTCATCCCGCGCGTGCCGCACGAGGTGCTCGGCAACGCGGTGCGCTTCACCCTCGTCTACAATCCGGGCGCGGCGTTCGGACTGCATCTCGGGCCGCAGTCGCGCTGGATCTTCACCGCGCTCACCGTCGTCGCCTTGTACATCCTCGCCCGGCTGTATCGGGGCACGGAGCGCGGCGACGTGCCGCGCGTGCTCGCGCTCGGCCTCGTCTGCGCCGGCGCGTTGGGCAACCTGCTGGATCGCCTCCGCTCGGACATGGGCGTGGTGGACTTCCTCGACGTAGGCGTGGGTGACGCGCGGTGGCCCACCTTCAACGTGGCGGACATGGCCGTCAGCTGCGGCGCCGTGCTGCTCGCCATCGTCCTCTGGCGCGAAGACCAGGCGCTCATGCGAGCGGCGGCGGCCTCGACGCCGGAACCGAATCCGTCCCTGGCGCCAGCGGCGCCCGTGCGCGCCGAGCGCGCAGAGCTCGTCTGAACATGTCACAGCCGTTGCGTCCGACGGGACGCCTGTTCTGGGGGACGGCCGCGGTCGTCCTGGCGATCGATTTCGTCACGAAGGTGCTGGCCGAGCGGTATCTGGCGCCGCGGTACGTGCCGCACGAGATCCTCGGCGACTTTCTGCGCTTTACCCTGGCCTACAATCCCGGAGCGGCCTTCAGCATGTCGCTCGGCGCCTACTCACGGTACATCTTCGGCGCCTTCGCCATCATCGCGCTCATGGTGCTCTACCGGTTGTACCGCATGACGGGCACTGGCTCGCGCGCCGGTGACCGACTGCGCATTGCCGCGCTCGGACTGGCGTGGGGGGGAGCGGCGGGCAACCTGGTCGACCGATTCCGCTCGCCGCAGGGCGTCGTCGACTTCATCGACATCGGCGTGACGAGTTGGCGGTTCTGGACCTTCAACGTCGCCGATTCCGCGGTGACGATCGGCGCCGTGCTGCTGGCGTGGTCACTCTCGCAGGAGGAACGCGAGCTCGCCGCGGCGAAGGCCGTCGGGAAAGCCGAGGCCCTGCCTGGCAACGACTCATCGCGCTCCGTGAATTGAGCCGGCACGAGCTCGTCGGCCCGGACGGGCCGAGCCGGCTCGACCTCTTCATCGCCACCGCTCTCGATCTCTCCAGGACGCAGGCCGCCACGTTGATCGCGACCGGGCGAGTGACGGTGGGCGGGCGACAGGAGCGGGCCAGCTACAAGCCGACGCTCGGCGAGCGCGTCGTCGTGGAGATTCCCGAGCCGACGGCCCGGGCGGTGACGGGTGAGGACATTCCCCTCAGCATCGCCTTCGAGGACGATGAGGTGCTCGTCGTGGACAAGCCGGCCGGGATGGTCGTTCATCCGGCGCCGGGCAACTGGACCGGCACCCTGGTGAACGCCTTGAAGGGCCGCGGCGGGCAGCTCTCCGATCTCGGTGGCGAGGATCGCGAGGGGATCGTCCACCGTCTCGACAAGGAGACCTCCGGGCTGCTGCTCGTCGCCAAGACCGATCGGGCACACCGCGTGCTGGGGGCGGCCATGGCGAAGCGCGAGATCGTCCGGCGATATGCAGCGCTGTCGTGGGGGCACCTGGCGAGCGATGTCCTCACGGTCGACCGGCCAATCGCGCGGGACCCGCGAGACCGAAAGCGCATGGCGATCGTCAGTACCGGACGGGCCGCCAGGACGGATTTCGTGCGGCTCGCCCGGTTCGATGCGGTCGACCTGCTGCGGGCACATCTGCATACGGGGCGCACGCACCAGATCCGCGTCCACCTGTCGTCCGTTGGACATCCGGTGGTGGGCGATGACACGTACGGTGGGGGCGGGGGTCGCCGGTTGGTGACGATGCCGCCGAAGCGACACTTTCTGCACGCGGCCTGGCTGCGCTTCCGGCATCCGGCCACAGGTGAGCCGGTGGCGCTTCAGTCACCGCTACCGCCGGAGCTGGTGCAGGCGCTGTCGAGTGCCGCGGGACCCGACCCATCGTTTGCCGACACCAATCCGCTGGAGTACTTTGGGTTCTTCCGAGACGATACTTGAGTCGGTCGCTGCCGCGCGTACACTGCTCTTCCGCGTGGCGGGCAACGTGTACGGCTGCGACATCGATGCGGTGCGCGAGATCATCCCCTACCGCCGCGCCACGCGGCTGCCCGGCGCGCCGAGCCACGTTCAGGGGTTGGTGAACCTGCGGGGCATCATCGTGACGGTGCTGGACCTCGGGGTACGTCTTGATCCGTCGCGCTCGCCAATGCGCGACGGTTCGATCATCCTGGTGGGGCATGGCGTTCGGGTCGTGGGAGTGGTGGTGGATGAGGTGATGGACGTGCAGTCGATTCCGGAGGATCCCGTGGACGGGGGTGCACACGAGGATCCGCTTCGCGGTAGTCTCGTGCGCGGGCTCGGTCATCGGGAGGAGGGTGTCGTCGTCCTGCTCGACATCCACGCGCTGGTCACGCAGGTTCTGCTCTAACGGGGGCATCGAGTGAGTCACACAGTTCTTATCTGCGACGACGCGATCTTCATGCGGACGATGGTCGGCGACATCCTCCAGCAGGCGGGATTCGAGATCGTCGGCGAAGCGGAGACCGGCGTGCAGGCGGTGGAGAAGTACAAGCAGCTCAAGCCGGACCTCGTCACGATGGACATCGTGATGCCCGACATGGGCGGCATCGACGCCGTCCGGGAGATCACGAAATTCGATCCCAGCGCCAAGGTGCTGATGTGCAGCGCGATGGGACAGCAGGCACTGGTCGTGGAAGCCATCCAGGCCGGCGCGAAGGATTTCGTGGTCAAGCCGTTCCAGCCGAGCCGGGTGCTCGAAGCCGTGCAGCGCGTGCTGGGGTGACGCGCCGCGCGTCCTCGTTCAACCCCCGGTCGCGCGCGCGCGCGCCGGGTTCCCGCCGTACGGCCGCGCAGCTTGGCTGGTTCCCCTG
>JBKJIY010000027.1:0-5821 GCA_046598315.1 Gemmatimonadaceae bacterium | reverse complement strand
CACGTTCACCGCGTTCGCCCCGCACCTTGCGGTGACCACAGCGATGCCAGCGGTGACGCCGAGCCCTCGCCAACCGGCGCCATCCGCCGTGACCCGCAGGATCGCCGGCTTGTCCGCGACCATCTCGCACGGCATGCCCTGCACGGCGACCCCGCCGGCCGTCACAGGCGTCGCTCCGAGGATGGTGGTCTCCCCGACGCGGGGATTGCTCGGGATCGCCGTGATCTGGACCGACGCCACGCTGGCGTCCGGCTTCGTGATGGCATCACCCCCACACGGCCCCGCCCCGAGCAGCACCGCTGCCGAGGCCGCGAACGCGAAATACCGGACGGCTTTCACAGGATTGCGCCCTGGCTGCAGGAGCGACATGAGTTTCAGCGTGTGAGGGATCGGGAAGGGGTCCGGATGGCTCCCGGCCGCGCCCGCTTGTACGTTTTCGTGCTCCAATGTGCACCCCACCCATTTCCCAGATGGGGCAGTGAGCGTCTCTTTGGCGTTACATGGGTCTGGAGGCACGGTGATTCACCTGTTGCTGCTCGGCAGTATCGATTTGATGAACGACGGCGGCGCGAGCCTGGATGCCCAGCTACGGCGGTCCAAGCGCGTGGCGCTGCTCGCCTATCTCGCCGTGGCGCGCCCGATCGGCTTCAACCGGCGCGACAAGGTCGCGGCGCTCTTCTGGCCGGAACTGCCCACCGACCGGGCGCGTGCCGCCCTCCGCACCACCCTCTCCCGCCTCCGCGACGATCACGGCGCCGATCTGATCGTTGGGCGGGGTGCCGACGAGATCGGGGTGAATGCCACCCGGCTTCGCTGCGACGTGCTGGAGTTCGACGCGGCAGTCCTGTCGTCCCGCTTCGTGGAGGCGGTCGGCCTCTACCGCGGCCCGTTCCTGGACGGAGTGCACGTGGAAGGCGCGAGCGAGGAGCTCGAGGACTGGATCGTCGCCGAGCGTTCGAGGCTCCGCGACGGCCTGCTCCGCGCACTCGGCGCACTGGCCAATGACGCCGAGCAGCGCGGCGACCTCGAGGCGGCGGTGACGGCGGCGCGACAGGCGCTCGACGTCGCACCCACCGATGAGATCATCGCGCGGCGTGTGATCGCCCTCCTGATCGCCTCGGGCAACCGGGGCGGCGCCATGCACGTGCACGACGAGCTCGTGCGCCGGTTGCGTGCCGAGCATGGCGTCGAGCCCGCGGCGGAGACCGAGGCCCTCGTGGCGCCGCTGCGCGAGCGCGCCGGTCCGGTGGTGGTGGCTCGAGCGAGTGCAGCCGCGGCGGACGATGCCCTGCCGTCGCGCGACCAGGCACGTTCGTTCACGACCGCTGCGGCGGTCAAGCGACGCAGCCCTTCATATATATGGGCCGCGCTCGCGATCGTCGCCATGACGAGCATCGGGGTGTGGATCGCGACACGCGACAGGCCGGTCGCGGCCGCCGCGGCGGATGTCGAATGGCAGCCAGTCAAGCCCATCGGCCGCGGCGCGCCGGGCGCATTCGGCGCCGTGGCGGTACTGGATTCCACCGGCGAGGCGCTGCTGGTGTTCGGTGGCGTGGCTGATGTGGACCGACAACTCATCGTGCCACTGGGACAGGCCTACTGGCGGTTGCGCGGACTGAGCAGCGGCGATGCGGCATCATGGACGCGCATCGCGGTCGCGGCTGGTCCACACCCGACGGCGCGGTGGCTGTTCGGCGCGTCGTCCGACACGCCGCACGACCGCGTCATCGTGCACGGAGGCGCGCTCGGGTTCACCTCTCCGTGCGCCAACGACAGCTGGGTGCTGAACCACGCGTCGGGCATCGGGCACGCTCCCGAATGGGTACGCGTGCGCATTCGTGGACAGCTCCCTCCCCTGCGCGCGGCATTCGATCAGGTGTACGATGCCTCGCGCCGCCGGCTGATCGTCTTTGCCGGAAACGACTGCATCTACCCGCGGTTCCACGACACGTGGGTACTGGCGTTCGACGATTCCACGCTCGCGAGCGGCACCTGGTCGCAGCTCGTGCCCGACACGTCGGCTGGCGTTCCCGTGCATCGCGATTCCTACCGTGCCGCATACGACACCGCGGCTGGCCGGCTCTACGTCTTTGGGGGGCGAGCCGGCACCAACGTGACCGGAGAGCTGTGGGCGCTCGATCATGCGAGCGGGGACGACGCTGCGCCTGCATGGCGTCCCATCTCGTGCGCGGGCGACCCTCCCGTGCGGATGCACCCCGCCGCCGCGCTCGACGTCGAGGCGGACAGCTGGACGTTCTTCGGTGGAACGGATGCGAACCATCAGTTCACGCGATCCGTCTGGCGGCTGTACGGACTGCTCCGGGACGTGAGGAATTGCCGCTGGCATCAGATGCTGCTGGCCGAGCCATCGCCGGCGGCGCGTGCCGGCGCGAGCGCGGCGCTGCTCCCGGGTTCGCGCGGCATGGTGATCTTCGGCGGCGACTTCACGAACACCGCGTTGGCGGATGCGTGGGTGCTCAAGCCGACACCGCGGCGGTAGCGTTCGTGGGGCGGGGCGGTCCAGCGCCTAGAGCGCAGGGCGGGCCAGCAGGCTGTCGAGGCGACCGCGCACGTGTCCAAGCCGCTGCGACGCATCCCGCTCGATGCCGACCTGACGGTACGCAATCCTGCCGTCGCGATCGACGACGAGGAATGTCGGAAGCGCGAAGGCCTTCCGCCACGGAAGTACAGACTGATCGTGGGTGAAGGTGCGCATCAGTGAGCCGGCCCCGATCGCAGCCACGACCGGCGCATGCCCGAGGGTAGCAGCGACGGCGGCCGCGTCGCGATCGTCCGCGAGAATCACGACGTGCGCCCCCCGCGGCGCATACTCCTTCTCCATCGCAATGATGGAGGCGAGCGCCTGGCGGGAGACCGAGCAGGTCGTTGACCACAGCGCAATCACAGTCGGCCTGCCGAGCAGGGCTGCCGGCGCAAGCACGGAACCGTCCATCGCGGTATAGCTGAACGCGGGGACGCTGCTTCCGATACTCGGAAGCGCGTCATAGATGTCGGTCTGGGTCGGCTTGCAGCCGAGTGAAGCGAGCGACAGGGTCAGGGCGGCGAATCGCATGAAGCGCAGACTGCGGGCCTCTTCGTCATAGCCGTTCGCCAGAGAAACGCCGCGTGCGCTCGAACTCCGGCGATTCCGACGTCTCGAAATACAAAACCTCGTCACTTACCGAAACGCGCCAGAGGCATCTCACTCACGGGCGCGTCCCAAACGATTCGCCAATTGCCATCGGATTCTCGCCGCCAATAGACGACGTAGCTTCCCTGATCCGACACCGAGGTCATTCCGGGCGGCGCGCCAGGCCCGGCAACGAACGTCGTCTTGTACTTTCCGCGTTCAATGGCGATCGATCCACTCGTTTGAACATCCTCGGCACGCAGGGAAAACTGCCACTTTCCCCATCCCATTGCCTGCTGCCAGAAGCCCCTGATGGCGTCCCGACCGACGAGCGGAGGATTGTTCGGAGGCAGTTGCCACGCATCGAGCGCGAACATCGACGCGAGTGAGTCGGTGGCACCGTTCGCATAGTACCGTTCGATGTCTCTGTTGTGACTGTCGATCAGGGCTTTTGAAGGAGGGGTGTTTACAGATAGCGAGACACACCCAGTCGTGATCAAGAGTCCCAGCAGCAATCCGGCGAGCTTCACCATACGTCACTCCCATAAAGTGGGTCTGGCCAGCCTGACGACGTGGAGGTTATGCGGCGCGTAGCCGACGCACGGCATCCGTTGCACTGCACCGCGGTGGCGCGCGGGCTCATGGAATCTGCGCGGCGCCCGCGGTCGTCGGTCGTACGAGTATTGGACCGTGCGAGCGTTTGGTCAATCGCGTGCGAGGAGAATGGTCCTCGTGGGCGCGACGTGCGAGAACGTGCTGATCCACACGCCAAACGATCTCGAGCACATGCGGGGCGTCGTACGTGCACTCCTCGGTGCCGTAGGAGTACTCGCGCTCCTCGGCGTGCCGTATCCGCTGCAGATGCTGCCGCTACTCTTCCTCGAGCGCACGTGGAAGACCATCTGGATCCTCGCGATCGGCCTGCCACGCTGGTTGGCCGGAGCGCGTACCGCCGCCACTGAATCAACATCGTTCGACTGCATCCTTGGAGTCGTGGTGTGCGCCCTGGCCATTCCATGGGGTTACGTCCTACGGAACTACGTGCGTAGACGCGCCGATCCATGGCGGCCAGAACGGTCCCGGACGCGCGAACGAGATGGCGGCCGACAAGGCCACCGCTTGTAAATCGGTCTGACCGATCTCGGAGATGGTCGCGCTAAAGGTTCACTTGAACGTGCCCTCTTTCGGGCCACGCACACTCGGGCTGATCTGCCTCATCGCGCCCAGGTGATAAGCAAGGTGCGCGACGCTGCCAATCATCCCGGACAACTCGACCTGACTCAAGCCGCGCGGCGATGCCAGTGCATCAGCCCAGCGCGTCGCCTCCTCGCGCAACGAGCGGCGTATCGCATCCCACTCCTCCGAGCTTACGTCCGTCGTCTTCCACGCGTCGTCCCAGTTCGCGTTCGCGAACGGGTTTCCTCCGTCGCGCGCCCAGGAATTCATCAGCGAAAGCCCGTACGCCAGATGCTTTGCGTGGGCCGCGAGCGAAGCGCCACCATTCATCGACCCAGAAGCGTCGCTGGCCGACACCGCATCCAGGGACTGCAGCAGCCCGCGATCGCCGGAGTTCAGGACGAACGCCGATCCCTCACTGGTTGCACCCTGAACGAGTTCGGAGAACAGTTGCGCGAGGGCCTGATGCATGTCGGATGTAGGCATGTCGGGATAGGGATTACATGTGAGTGATGGTATCATGACCGTTGCGCCGAATGGTGTGCAAGAGCCGAGCTCCCGGCCAGGAGCGGCGCGATTGCTCCAGGCGCACCCATCGCCCGCACGACCGATGGCGTCCTGACCATTCTCCTTCCTGATCGCGAACCATGAGACCAGCCATCGAGACGTCCGCGCTCGTCAAGCACTTCGGCTCCACGCGCGCCGTGGATGGCATCGACCTCCGCGTCGAACGCGGCGCGGTGTACGGACTGCTCGGTCCCAATGGCGCCGGCAAGACGACGACGATCCGCGTGCTCAGCACCCTGCTTCGGCCCGACGGTGGAACGGCGCACGTCCTCGGCCACGACGTGGCCCGTGAGCCGGAGAAGGTCCGGCAGAAGGTCTGCCTCACCGGACAGTTCGCGTCGGTGGACGAGGATCTCACCGGCCACGAGAACCTCGTGCTCGTCGCTCGGCTGTTCGGCTACGACTGGAAGGGTGCGCGAACGCGAGCCGACGAGCTGCTCCACGCCTTCGATCTCGCCGACGCGGCGGCGAAGCAGGTGCGCGCCTTCTCCGGCGGCATGCGCCGTCGCCTCGATATCGCCGCGAGCCTGGTCGTCACGCCCGAGCTGCTCTTCCTCGACGAGCCGACGACGGGGCTCGACCCGCGCAGCCGCAATCAGGTCTGGGACATCGTCCGCTCCATCGCCGCCGAGGGAACGACGGTGCTGCTCACGACGCAGTACCTGGAGGAGGCGGACCGGCTCGCGCACCGTCTCGCGGTGATCGATCATGGCAAGCTGATCGCGGAAGGAACGAGCCGCGAGCTCAAGGGTTCGGTGGGCAGCAACACGCTCGTCGTGCGCCTGGACGACGCCGAGCGCCGGCCCGAGGCGCAAGACATCCTGCGACAGGTGCTCGGCGCCGGCGTTCATGCCGGTGCGGACGCGAGCACGCTCGCGGGACGCATCGACGGCAACGACCGGATCGCCGTCGCGCTCTCGGCGCTCGCGTCGGCCGGGATCGGCGTGG
>JBKJIY010000019.1:0-7714 GCA_046598315.1 Gemmatimonadaceae bacterium | reverse complement strand
CCCTCCTCCAGCTCGGCGAGGGCCTCGGCCAACTGATCACGGGTGGGGCCGTCGTGGCGCTCAGTGCAGAGGTGAGAATGCGGGAAAGCCGACGGGGTTCGGTGAGGAAGGCGTCGTGCCCTCGCCGCGACCGTAACTCCTGAAAGGAGATGAGCCGCGGCAGTCGCTGCGCGAGCTCCCGGGATTGCGATGGAGGCACGAGGGTATCGCCAGTGGCCGCGACGACCGCGGTGGGGACGGAGACTCGCTCCGGCACCACGCGATGCAGATCGGCGGAGAGCGACAGCGCGAGAAAGCGCTCCGGTGGCATCCGACCGGCGAACTTCCGTCCCGCGCCGATCAAGTAGCGCTCCACCTCGAACTCCGCGGTGCGCTCATCGCACGCCGGCGTGCCCGAGAAGCGCGCCGCGAACTCCTGGCGAGTGCGGTAGGTGGTCATGGCGAGCGCGCGCGCGAGCTGCATCGCGTCGGTGACGCGACCGGTGTCCAGCCCGAGCTCCACGATGCGGCGCTGAATGGCCCGCAGTCCGGTCGCCATGGCGTGCGCCTCGTGTGCCGCGCTGATCGCGACGACGCGCTCGACGCGCTGCGGCCACCGCTCGCCGAGCGCGAGTGCGACCATGCCGCCGTACGACGCGCCGACGACGGCCGTCAGTCGCTCGATGCGCAGATGATCGAGCAGCGACACGATGCGCGACGCCTGTTCGTGCGTGTCGATCAACCGAGCGGGCCGGCCGTCGGGCCCTCGACCGCCATCGGCGAAATCGATTCCGAGCACCCGGTGCACCTCGGTGTCGAGGGCGTCGCCCGGGCCGGCCACGCCGTCCCACCAGCCGGCGGTGACGCTGCCCGGGCCGCGGACGACATGTCGTGTCGCGGAGATGCCGCCGAGGGCGAGGACCACGGGCGCACCCGGCGGTCCCACGAGCTCGTATGACAGCCTGCGGACCGGGCCTTCACGCCGGGCGATCGGCCCCTGTGGGGTCTCGTGATACCATTGGACACTCGTGGTGGCGGTCGTCATCTGAGCCCTCGCGGTTGGACAAACGGAAACGGCCCCGATCCTCTGGGAGGACCGGGGCCGATCGGCAGGCAGTCGCCGTTCGTTGACTACGCTCGCGGGCGCCGTCGCCGGTCCGTCTCTCCCGGTGGGAAAGCGGTCATCATCGACATGCACATGAGCATTCGGGAGATGATGGACACGAGGCGGATGGCGAGTGGGCGAGTGGACGAGTGGGCGAGCTGAGGTATCTGAAAAACAAAAAAGCCTGGCGAGCCGCCAGGCGATCGCGTTTTAGCATTTATTTTACGTGGCTGCAATAGGCGGCAAATACCACGGGGCACTTCGATTGTCGTCACATCATAAACGGCGATCACTCACGCTGTCAAGTCAGCCGATCACTGTCGAAACAACGCGGCGAGCTCGTGGTGAGCATATCCAAGTCCGAGCGCCAGCATCGTGTCGATGCGAGCCTGTCCGGGTCGTCGCCCGTAGGCGAAGATCGCTCCCGCGTCGAGGAGCCGGCGTCCCCCGCCGGGATAGCCGTACGTCGGCCCGACGCGGCCGAGCAGCGCGCGCGACGTGACGATCACCGGGATGCCGCACGCAAGCGTGCGCGCCACCGCGTCGAACATCGCCGGCGGCACGTTGCCGCGTCCCATCGCCGCCAGCACGATGGCGCGTACGCCACTGCCGCACGATGCGTTCACGAGGCGTCCGTCGGCGCCGGCGTACGCGTAGATGATGTCGACCGGTGAGGCCGGTGCAGCCGGCGACAGCGGCGCCGGCAGGTCGAGGAGTCCCCGCCGATAGATCACGCTCCCCTCGTCCACCTCGCCGAGCGCGCCGAGTCCGGGACTGTCAAAGGCGTCGCGCGCCTCGGTGTGGGTCTTGGTCGCCTCCAGCGCGCTGTGGATTCGATCGCCCAGCGAGATGAGCACGCCCTTTCCACGCGAAGCCGGACTTGCCGCCACGCGGGCCGCCTCCAGGAGATTGGACGGGCCATCCCACCCCAGATCGCTCGCCGTACGCATCGCGCCGGTGAACACCACGGGCTTGTCGGGAGGAAGCGAGCGCGCGACCAGGTACGCGGACTCCTCCAGCGTGTCCGTGCCGTGCGTGACGACGATGCCGTGCACCTCGGACCGCGCCAGATGGACGGCGATGCGATTGCGCAGTGCCCACATGCGGTCGACGTCCATGTGTGGCCCCGGAAACTTGCCCCACTCCTCCACCTCGATCGACGCGACGTCCCGCAGACCGCGGGTGGCGTTGACGATGTCGTCGCCCGACAGCGTGGGCACCGCGCCTCCCAGCGCCGCGTCGTGCTTCATCGAGATGGTGCCCCCGGTGAAGAGGAGGACGATCATCCGCAGAGCACGCTGCCGCCATTCACATTCAGGATCTCCCCGGTGATGTGGCGAGCCAGCGACGAACACAGAAACACGATGGGACCGGCGATGTCGTCGGCCGACGCGATACGCCCGAGGGGGATGGCCGCCGACACGCGCGTCATGGTCTCGCCGGCGAGCGCACCCGCCACCATCTCGGTGTCCACCCATCCCGGCGCCACGGAGTTGACGGTAATCGCACGGGGCGCCAGCTCCACGGCGAGCGACTTCGTGAAGGCGATCACCGCACCCTTGCTCGTTCCATAATCGGCATGAAAGGCCTCGCCCCGCTGCCCCGCCGTGCTCGAGACGAGGACGATGCGTCCATCTGCCGCCATCACGCGCGACACGGCGCGGGTGGTGAAGAAGACGGAGTCGACATTCGCCCGCATGGTCGTCGCCCAGCGTTCGTCGTCCAGATCGGCGACGGCCACCTCCGCTTCTGGCCAGACGCCGGCGTTCGCGACATAGATGTCCAGGCCGCCAAACTCCTCCACCGCCGCGCCCACGAGCGCCTCCGCGCCGACGCGCGTCGCGATGTCGGCAGCGTAGGCGCACCCGCGCACGCCGTGCGATTCGATCGAGCGCACCACGGCGCCGGCATCGGCGGCACGCGACCGGTAGCCGATCGCGACGTCCGCGCCGGCTCGCGCGAGGAGACGCGCGGTGGCGGCACCGATACCGCGAGAGCCGCCCGTCACGAGCGCTCGTTTGCCACGAAGGTCGATCACAGGCTTTGCTCCACGAGGTCGCAGATGACGTGCTCGAGACAGAGGTGCAGCTCCTGCGCGCGGTCGGTGCGCATGGTCGGCACCACCACACTGTGGTCGGCCAGCCCCCGCAACGCGCCGCCATCGCGCGCGCTGAAGGCCAGCACGGGAATGCCGCGGGCGCGCGCCGCTTCGGCGGCCCGCAGCACGTTCGGCGAATTGCCGCTGGTGGAGTGGATGATCAACAAGTCCCCCGGACGCGCCAGCGCTTCGATCTGGCGTGAGAAGACGTTCTCGAACCCGATGTCGTTGCCCGCCGCCGTGATGAGGGACGTATCCGTCGTGAGTGCGATGGCCGGGTAGGCCTGGCGGTCCCGCATATACCGCACGACGTACTCGGTGGCCATGTGCTGCGCGTCGGCCGCGCTCCCGCCATTCCCACAGAAGAAGAGGGTGCCTCGGCGCGCCACCGCCGCCTGGACCATCTCCAGCGCGCGATCCATCTCCGGGCCCAGCTCCGCCGCCACGCGCTGTGCCGTCGTGGCCAGCTCGTGCAGCGCGTCGGTGAAGGCAGTGGTCATCGCGCGTGGCCTTGGAAAAGGATCATCGATGGAGGAACAGCTCGCGCAGCCGCGCGAACATCCCGGGGGCCTTCGGGAGGGGCGGCACGGCCCTCACGGATTCGTTCTTGAGCACGCATGCCGCATTCTGATGCGTCAGCAAGGAGGCATGCTCGGGCGTGGCGACTTCCAGGAGCCAGTCGCGGGCCGTGGCCAGTGAACGCGAGTCGCCATGGTTGTCGCTCGCGAAGAGATCCACGAGCCCGTGCTCGAGCAGTGTGCGCGAGAGGGAGGAGATGGCACCGCTGCCGAGGAGCCCGGCCATGTCCATCTGGATGATCGCGCCGGCGTTCCGCCACTGGCGGACGAGCTCCACGGTGCAACCCCAGTACCGCTCCGGGTGCGCGAGCACCGGGGTGACGCCGCTGGCTCGCAGGCGACGCAGCTCTTCCGAGGCGGACGGCGGCACCGACATCCGCGGAAATTCCACGAGGACGGCGTTGGAGCCGTCCAGCGAGAGCAGCGGCGACCGCAGATCGACATCGAGCTCGTCGAGCATGATCTCCCAGCCGAGCCGGAGCTGGGGCAGCGGCGGCGCCGCTGCGCACAGTCGCTCGAAGATCTCGCGGTATGCACCGTACGCCACATGCGCCGCGCGCGACGCATCGAGATGCGGGGTGAGCACCACGCTCTGCACCCCCTCGGCCTGAAATCGCTGCAGCACGCGCACCGACGTCTCGATGGAGGGCGATCCATCGTCGACACCCGGCAGCAGGTGCGAGTGAACATCGATCATGCCGCGCCGAGTGCCGCGATACGCCGCATCGCCAGGTCGGCACGCTCCCCGAGGCTGCCCGGGGCGTCGCTCGCCGCCTCGAAGGCGTAGGTCATCAGGGCGTCGGCCGTGAGCAGGTCGAGCGCCGACTCGCGCGACACCAGGTTACTGCGCAGCAGGTCCGCCACCAGCGCCTCGCTGGCGCGGAGACATGCATCGCTCGCCTCCCGCAGAGGGAGCTCGAGCGCGGCCCCGAGCACGCGCGTCATGCGCACCTCGATCGCACGAGGCGGACGCGGGCTGCGCGAAGCCAGCCAGGCGCCAACCGTCACGCCATCGCCATGAATCCATCCACCACGCGCGGCACCTCGGCGAGCGCCTCCGACAGGCGCGCCGCATCCGGCACTCCGGCCTGAGCCATGTGAGGCTTGCCGCCTCCCCGGCCGCCCGCGATGGCCGCGACATCGCGAACGATCGCGTCGGCGCGAACACCGCGCTGACGCATGTCGTCGCTGACCACCACGAGGAGGGCGCCCTTGCCGTCGCCGAGCCGAGCCGCCAGGACGCCGATACCGCTGCCCAGCTGTTCGCGGAGCGCGTCGCCCAGTGCCTGCAGCTCGCGCCCGTCGGCAACCGTCACCTCGCCGAGCACGAGCCGCGCGCCGTGCACGTCCAACGGCCGGCCGGCAGCTAGCAGCGTCTGGAGCTGGTCGCCGCCACCGCGCAGCGCCTCCTCGAGCTTCTTCTCCAGTCCGCGCCGTTCGTCGACCAGCTGCTGCACCCGTTTCTCCACCCCGTCGACTGGCGCGCGCACCGACTCGGCGATGCGGGCGAGCAGGCGATCACGCCCGCGGAGCTGCGCGAACGCCGACGGCCCGGTGAGCGCCTCGATCCGCCGCACGCCGCTCGCCACGCCGGTTTCGCTCAGGACGACGAACAGCCCGATCTCCGATGTGTTCCGCACATGCGTGCCGCCACACAGCTCCATCGAGCATCCGGCCACGTCGACGACGCGCACGACGTCACCGTACTTTTCGCCGAAAAGCGCCATCGCGCCGCGCGCGCGCGCGTCGGCGTAGGCCATCTCGTGGGTCGCCACTGGAATGGCGCGCCAGATCCCGCGATTCACGATCGCTTCGATCTCGGCGAGTTTCTCCGGGTTGACGGGCCCGTGATGGGTAAAATCGAAGCGCAACCGCTCCGGCGACACGAGCGATCCCGCCTGATGCACTGCGTCGCCGAGCACCTGACGAAGCGCGGCATGCATCAGGTGCGTCGCCGTATGATTGCGCTCGGTGTCGCGGCGGCGGTCACCAGGCACGCGCGCCCGCACCGCGCTCCACTGGAATTCGCCGCGCAGCCGCCCGATCGCCGCGGTACGGCCCTCGACTTTCCGTACCTCGTCCACGTCCACGCGCCATCCGTCCCCCACGATCTCGCCCTCGTCGGCGATCTGTCCACCCGACTCCGCGTAGAAGGGCGAGTCGCGAAGCAGGATGGCTACGCGCCCACCGTCCGCGCCGAGCCGGCGGAGCGCGGTGACCTCGGTCTCGGTCTCGAGCCTGTCGTAGCCGACGAACCGGGACGCCGCCGCTACGGCCGCGTCGGTAGACTGGCGCTCCCAGTCGGCGAGGTCGCCAAGCTGGTCGGCCTCGACCTCGAGCTTGCGCGACTTGCGCTCTTCCTTGGACCGGGTGCGCTGCTCGCCGAGGGCCGCCTCGAACGCGGCAATATCCACGGTGTAGCCACGCTCGTGGGCCATCAACTCGGTGAGATCGATCGGAAACCCGAACGTGTCGTACAGCTTGAAAGCGTCCTCGCCGCTGATCGTCCCCCGAATGGCGCTACTCCCTTGCGTCGTGTGCGTGGGCGCAAGCTGGTCGAATCGGGTCAGCCCCCCTTCGATGGTGGCCAGGAACGATTGCTCCTCGACACGCGTCGTCTGAAGGAGGTGCTCTCGACGCTGCCGCAGCTCGGGGTAGACATCGCCCATCGTCTCGACCACGGTCTGCACCACATGGACGAGCGTCGGCTCGCGGCGGCCGAGCAGGTAGGCGTGACGGACGGCGCGGCGGAGGATGCGCCGCAGCACGTACCCGCGGCCCTCGTTGCTGGGGAACACGCCGTCGGCCAACAGGAAGGCGACGGCGCGGGCGTGATCGGCGAGCACGCGAAAGGACGCCGGATCCACGGCATTGTTCACGACGTCCGCGCCGGGCGTCGCTCCACGGACACGCACGCCCGTGCGATGTTCGTCGCTCTCGCGTCCCCAATAGTCGAACCCGACGACCGATTCGACCGTGGCGATGAGTTTCGCGAATCCATCGGCGTGATAGTTGTTCGTCACCCCCTGCTTCACCGCCGCGATGCGCTCGAGGCCCGCGCCCGTATCGACGGAGGGCCTGGGCAACGGCACCATCGTGCCATCGGCCTGCCGGTCGTACTGCATGAAGACCAGATTCCAGATCTCCAGGAAGCGGCCCGCCTCGGCGCCCTCCACGAACGCGTCGTGCGAAAACTCCGCGCGCGAAAGGTCCGTCCACTCGCCGCTCGCGCCGGCGGGAAACCGGAAGTCGCCCGCCACCTTGGCCAGATCCACATAGATCTCGGTGCACGGGCCGCAGGGGCCGGTGTCCGCCATCTGCCAGAAGTTGTCCTTGTCGCCCAGTCGGTAGATACGGGCCGGAGGCAGGCCGGTGATCTCCTCCCACAGCGCGAATGCCTCGTCGTCGCTGTGATGAACCGTCACGCGCAGGAGCGACGGATCGATGGCGAGATCGCGCGTGATCAGCTCCCAGGCGAAGCGGATGGCGTCACGCTTGAAATACTCGCCAAAGGAAAAATTGCCCAGCATCTCGAAGAACGTGTGATGCCGCGCCGTGTGCCCCACCTGCTCGAGGTCGTTGTGCTTCCCGCCCGCCCGCACGCACTTCTGCGCCGTGGTCGCGCGCCGGTTGCCATCGGGCGCGTCATCCATCCCGAGAAAGATTTTCTTGAACGGCACCATCCCCGCGTTCACGAACAGCAGCGTCGGATCATCGTGTGGCACGAGCGACGAACTGGCCCGGACGGCATGCTGCTGGCGCGCGAAGTAATCGAGGAAGCGGCGGCGGATCTCTGAGGCGAGCATTGCCGAAATATAGAACGATGCGAGCGGGCGTATGAGTGTGGGTGGTGAGGGTGGGCGGTAAACGGCCGGCGCCCTCCGATGTCATCCCGCAGGAGCGGCGCGACCGTCCGGCAGGCACCATTCACCGCTCACCGTTCACGCCCACCAA
>JBKJIY010000094.1:0-16045 GCA_046598315.1 Gemmatimonadaceae bacterium | reverse complement strand
ATCGACCGGTCGCTGTCCCAGGCGAACAACGTCACGACGGGGCGGATCTACCTCAACGTGATCACCAAGGAGCGGCGGGGCGAGTATCTCGGCTCCACCGTGCAGGTGATTACGTTGAGGTAGATCCGCCCCGTCGTGACGTTGTTCGCCTGGGACAGCGACCGGTCGATGAACCGCTCGTAATGCCCCAGATCGAGATCCGTCTCGGCGCCGTCGTCGGTGACGAAGACCTCCCCGTGCTGGAAGGGCGACATCGTGCCCGGATCCACGTTCAGGTAGGGATCGAACTTCATCATGGTGACGCGCAGCCCTCGCTCCACGAGGAGGCGCGCGAGCGCTGCCGCGGCGATCCCCTTGCCGAGTGAGGACACCACGCCTCCCGTCACGAAGATGAACTTCGTCGGATGCTGCCGGGACGTCGTCTGCATCAGCTCTCGTTCGCGGTAAAAGTCAACCAGTCGCCGTTCGCGCGGTCCAGATCATCCTCGGTGTCGATGCCGTGCCGCAGCGGTCCGTCCACGACCGCCACCCCCATGCGCATCCCGGCCGCGAGCGGCCGGAGCTGTTCCAGCCGCTCGATCCGCTCGAGCGGATGTGGCGGCAGCGCAACCCAACGCTGCAGCGCGTCCGGCGCGTACGCGTACACGCCGACGTGATGCAGCACCCGCGCGTCGCGCGTCTCCGTGTCGGCGGGGTCGCGCCGGAACGGAATGGGAGCGCGGGAAAAATACATCGCGGTCCCGTCGTCGGCTGCGACGACCTTCACCACGTCTGGGTCGTCCAGCACGTCCGGATGCGCCCGGGCCGCCGCGGTGCCAAGGGGGAAGCCGCCGCTGACGACCTGGTCGAGGGCACCCCGCACGGCAGCGGCGCTCACGTATGGCTCGTCGCCCTGCACGTTGAGGATCGCGTCGAAGCCGGCGAACGCGGGCGACGCGGCCACCTCGGCCACGCGGTCGGTGCCCGCCGGGTGATGCGGGCGCGTCATGGCCGCCTCGCCTCCCGCCTGCCGAACGCGGTCGGCGATCTCCTGGTCGTCCGTCGCGACGACGATGCGATCGCCGACGCGCAGGGCCGACACCCGCTCCATCACCCGGATGATCAGCGGCACGCCCGCGAGAAGGCGGAGCGGCTTGCGCGGGAGTCGCGTGGCCCCCAGCCGCGCGGGGATGACGACGAGGGTCTTCACGGGCGACTCACACGGAGTCTGACGGTGGCGCGCGCGAGGCGCGCGGCGGCTGCAACTTTCACGCCAGTAACGTACGCCATGCGCGAAGCGAACGCAATTCGCGTCGGCGTGGCCGTCAGCGGCTGAGCGAGATGCCGACGCCCACCTTGGAACCGCGCCGGCCCGAGACGTCGGTGGTGACGTCCAGATGGAGCGCCGACAGGCCCAGGCTGACGCCGATCTCCTGCTCCAGGCTGGGCAGGGACTGCGGTCCCGCCGCGCCCATCAGATGCCGGAGCGTGACCACCGGCGCGCCCACCACCGGAAGCTGGATGCGGTCGATCGGAATGCTGTAGCGACTCTCCACGAAGACGAGTTGCGCGCCCCCCTGCTCCAGCAGCTCCATCACGGGCAGCGTACCGCTGCCGCCGAGGTAGGCGTACCGCGCCCGCGGCACCAAATCGCCCCGCGTCGTGACGGCGTGCCCCTGGACTGCGAGCCGCTGCGTGCTGAACGTGGGAAACTCCACGCGCCCATCGAGGGTGACCTGCGTGAAGTCGGTGGTGCCGGCCGGATGCGCAAAGCTCTGCTCCACGCCGGCCGACAGTCGGCCGGTGACGTCCCCGGCCGAATAGGTCAACTTGCTTCCGACCAGTCCGGAGCGGATGTCGCCAGCCTCCACCAGGGGATTGGGCCGGCGGATCTTCTCCTCCGACTTCCTCCCAGTGGCGCTCCACACGTTGCCCGCCGCGGTGATCGGGGTCACCCGCTCCACTCTGGCCCCCGCGTACGGCTCGACGATCAGGGTGCCCCGCTCCACGCGACCGAGCACGCGCGCCTCGCCGATGCGAGAGCGGAAATAGTTGCGGGCGTCGCGCCCCGTCAGAAGGGTGAGCGCCGAATTGACGAGATCGCTGTAGATCCAGGCGTCGTTGGTCCGTGTCTCCCTGCCCACGCGAGCCTCGAACGACAGGGGCTTCTCGGGACCGACGCGCAGGGCTACTGCGGGATCGAACACCCCGAGGCGGCTACGGTACGTGACGGACGGCTCGATCTCCACCGCGTTCCGGCCGAGGACCACGAGCCCCGCGACCGGAAGCGACAGTCCGCTCACGCGCTCGTAGGTGGGGATCTTCACGCCATGGAAGCCCGCAAGCTGGAACATGGCCGGTTTCGCGTCATTGGCCTCCGCCTGGCGGGTGAGGGTGTAGCGGCCGTCGGACTCCGCGATGCCGAAGCGGTCGTCCGGCAGGCTCTCCACGACGCCTCCCACGCGGCCGAGCGTCGTGCGGGCGACCGTTCCCCCGATCGACACGGCGCGACCGGCGACGTCGACGCCCGGGCGCAGGAACAGATCGCCCCCCACCACGACGACGTCGCCGATCACTCGGCTCGCCAGATACGTGGGCCGTCCGAGGACGATCAGGCTGGAGGAGATCGTACTGTCGCGCGGATACACCAGCGCGCCGCGGCCCCCCACGAGGATGTGGGGTCGCGCGGCCACCTCGCGCACGATCGCCGCCGCGTGGCCACTCGTGTCGCTCAGGACGAGCGTCTGGCCGCGGAGCGCGGGAGCAGCGGCGAGCAGGGTGGCAAGGAGTGCACGCATCACGAGGACAGCTGTTCGAGGAAGTTGCGGAGGATCGGCTTGCCCAGGGGCGTCAGCACCGATTCGGGGTGAAACTGCACGCCCCACACGGGATGCGTGGCGTGTCGCAGTGCATGAATCTCGTCCTGATCGGTCGCGGCTGTCGCCACGATGACGAGCGTGTCGGGGAGCGACGCGCGCTCGACGGTGAGCGAGTGGTAGCGCCCCACCTCCAGTGGCGACGGGAGACCACGAAAGAGGCCTGTCCCGTCGTGCGCGATCTGCGACGCCTTGCCATGCACGGCGCGCGCCGCCCGCACGACGCGTCCGCCGTACGCTTCGCCGATGGCCTGATGTCCCAGGCACACGCCGAGGGTGGGGATGGTCGCGCCCCACGCCCTGATGACCTCCACCGTGACTCCCGCCTGCGCCGGCGCGCAGGGGCCGGGCGAGAGCACGATGCCCGCCGGCCGCATCGCGCCCACCTCGGCCACGCTGATCGCGTCGTTGCGGCGCACGACGACCTCCGCGCCAAGCTCGCCCAGGTACTGCACGAGGTTGTACGTGAAGGAGTCGTAGTTGTCGATGACGAGGAGCATGACGAGCCAAGCGGTGCGGGGAAGCCGGGGTTCCTAGCCCCGGGGATGATAACTCCGATGTACCTGCCGCAGGTACTCCCGGTCCACGTGCGTGTAGATCTGGGTGGTGGCGATATCGACGTGACCGAGCATCTCCTGCACGGCGCGCAGATCGGCGCCGCCCTCCAGAAGATGCGTGGCGAAGGAGTGCCGCAACGTGTGGGGCGACACATGCTTCTCGATGCCGGCGCGCTCGACGTAGCCGCGCAGGATCTTCCACGCGCCCATGCGCGACAGGGGCCGTCCGCGCGAGTTGAGCAGCAGGATCCCCTTGCCCTCGCCCTTCTCCAGCCGCGGACGCAGCTCCCGGAGGTAGAGCGCAGCCGCGCCGATCGCCGACCGTCCGATGGGGACGAGCCGCTCCTTGCTCCCCTTGCCGAACACGCGAACCAGACCGTCGTCGAGCAGCAGGTCGCGCACGCCCAGCGTGATCCACTCCGACACGCGCAGACCGGCGCCGTAGGCCAGCTCCAACAGGGCGCGGTCGCGGAACACGAGGGCGTCATCCAGCGTGGGAGCGGCGAGCAGCCGCTGCACCTCGTCCACGGTCAGGACGTCGGGGAGGGTCCGCCAGCGCTTCGGCGTTTCGAGACGCTCGCTCGGATCGCGCACGACGATGCCGTCGGCGGTGAGGAAGCGGAAATAGGTGCGCACCGACGACACGGTGCGACGAATCGACGCGGGTGAGAGCCCGAGGTCCTTCAGGTGGTAGATGTAGTCGCGCAGGAGCGGCGCGTCGATCGCGGCGGGCGCTCCGACGCCGCGCCCCACGGCGAAGTCGGCGAACCGCGCGAGATCGCGCCCGTACGCTTCCTGCGTCCGCGGCGAGAGTCCCTGTTCCAGCGCGATGTAATCCGTGAACCGCGGCAGGAGAAACGCGCGGTGTCGCCCCTCGCCCTCGTTCACACGCCGCCGCCCGTCCGGCGCCGGCGCAGCAGCCACACGACCATCCCGACGCCGAGCAGGAGCGCGGCGACGATGGCGGCCACGCGTCCCGAGCGCGACACGAGCGCCACGAGACCGGCCCAATCGGCGCCGGCGCGGAAGGCGAGGTAGCTGATGCCGCCGTACCACGCCCCGGACGCCAGCGCGATGGCGGAGAGCGCGATCACGGGCGGGAGCCTGAGCGCGCCGGCGAACGGTGGGACGAGCGCGCGTACGCCGGGGACGAACCGGCTCACGACCAGCGCGGCGACGCCGTACCGGCCATAGAGCGCGCGGAGGCGCTCCTCGCCTCGCTCGTCGGCAAGCTTGGGGAACCGGCGGCGCATCCAGCCGCTTCCCTGCCGTCGCCCGACGACGTACATGCCGGCCGCGCCGCCCACGTTGCCCAGCCAGGTCATGAGGAAGGCCACGATCGCGCTGCCGTCACCGCGCGCGGCGAGCCAGCTGCCGATGGCGACCACCGTGTCGGCGGGAATCGGCGGAAACACGTTCTCCACCGCCGAGATGGCGAACATCACCAGGTAGAGCACGGCGAGCGGCAGGCCGTCGAGCCAGGCCAGGAGGTCGCTCACGCGTTCAGCGGGGGACGATCGTGGCGGTGGCGATGCAGGCGATCCCCTCGCCCCGGCCCACGAATCCCATCGACTCGTTGGTCTTGCCCTTGATGCTCACGTCGCCCGCATCCACGCCTGCGGCGGCGGCGATCCGCGCGCGCATCGCCTCCCGGTGCGGCCCGATGCGCGGCGACTCGGCGACGACGACGACGTCGATCTGGCCGACGCGCCACCCGGCGTGGTGCAGCCGGGCCACCGCGAGGCCAAGCATCTCCACCGAATCACGGCCGGCGTTCCGGGCATCGGTGTCGGAAAACATCGCGCCGATGTCGCCGAGCGCCGCCGCGCCCAACAGCGCATCGGTGACCGCGTGGGCGACCGCGTCGCCATCGGAGTGCCCCTGGAGGTGGACGTCCGCCGCGATGCGCACGCCGCCGAGGATGAGGGGCCCGCCGGGCGCGAACCGGTGCGAGTCGTAGCCGATCCCGCTGCGCATCGGGAGCCGGTCCGTCATCGGGCGCCCGCGGCGCCTGGCGTCACGCCGCCTCGACGGACACGTGGGGGATGATGGAGTAGTCCTGCCGGCGCCGCGCGGGGGTGAAGCCGGCATCGCGGATCAGGCGCTCCATCTCATCGGTCGTCGTGCGATGCGTGGTGTTGGCGGCCGAGACGACGTTCTCCTCGATCATCAACGACCCGAAATCGTTGCACCCGAAGTGCAGCGCCGTCTGGCCAATCTTCATTCCCATCGTCACCCAGCTGGACTGGAGATTGGGCACGTTGTCGAGGACGATGCGCGCGAGCGCGACCGTGCGCAGATAATCCACGGCGTCGGTCTTGGGCATGTGCGACATCGTCGGCGTGTTCTCCGGCTGGAGCGGCCAGCAGATGAACGCCGTGAAGCCGCCCGTGCGCGCCTGCACCTCCTTCACGCGCATCAGATGCTCGATCCGCTCCGCCAGCGTCTCGCCGATGCCGTACATCATGGTCACCGAGGTCTTCATGCCCTCGCCATGGGCGATCTCCATGATCTCCAGCCAGCGATCGGCCGACGCCTTTTTCTTCGCGACGTTGTCACGCACGCGTTGCACGAGGATCTCGCCGCCACCGCCGGGGATGGAATCGAGCCCCGCTGCCTGCAGCTCACGGATCACCTCCACCGCCTCCATGCGATAGAGCTTGGCCCAGAAGTCGACTTCGCTGGGACTGAAGCCGTGCACGTGGATGGGATGATTCCGCTTGATGTAGCGCAGCAGATCCAGATACCACTCGAAGGGGATGTACGGGTTGTGCCCCCCCTGCATGAGAATCTGCACCCCGCCCAGCGCCTTCGTCTCCTCGATCTTGGCACCGATCTGCTCGTACGAGAGCGTCCAGCCTTCGGCGTCCTTGGGCCGTCGGTAAAACGCGCAGAAGCCGCAGTCGGCGACGCAGACGTTGGTGTAGTTGATGTTGCGGTCCACGATGTACGTGACTGTCTCGTGGGGGTGCAGCCGGCGGCGCACCCGGTCCGCCTCGGCGCCGAGCTCGAGGAGGGGAGCGTGTTGGTACAGGTCGAGAAAGTCGCGCATCGGGGTCACGCCGCCGGGAGGAATGCGAGCGAGCCCTCGGGCACTCGGCCCTTGGCGGCGAGCTTTCCGAAGAACGCGGTCAGCCCGGCGAGATGCTCGTAGCGAAGGCCGTAGTCCAGCCCCGACAGATACGCGAGCGCCGCGGGCTCGCCCACGCCGGTGGCCTCGGCGGCCTGGGCGGCAAGCGCGTCGAGGTGCGAAAGGCCCCACTCGCGGGAGCGCAGCAGCCGGGCGTGCACTGCCAGTGACTGCTCCACCGGCGTCGTGCGCTGCGCCACCCACACGGCGAAGACGAAGGGGAGCGACGTCCAGCGCTTCCACTCTTCGCCCAGATCGTAGGCGAACGGGTACTGCGCGGCCAACTCGCTCGCGCCCGAGGAGAGGAGGAGCGCCGCGTCCCCGATGATGAGTCGCGCGTCGTGTGCCGCTCGGCTGCTCGGCTCGAGATCGGCGATCTCGGCATCGGCGGCAACGAACACCGGCTCGGCGCGCCACACCTGCTCGAACAGCAGCTCCAGCAGTGCGACGCTGGTCATGGAGCTGCGGCTGACGAGCACGCGCCGGCCCTGCAGCTCGCTCGCCGGACGGCGCGCGAACAGCATGACGCTGCGGACGGGGCCGTCGCACGAGATGGACACGTCGGGCAACAGGAGATACCGCGCCGAGTCCCGCGCGTATTCCACGGCGGAGATCACGCTCACGTCGAGCGCGCCGTCGGCCATCTGCTGGTTGAGCGCCGACGGCAGACCGCTCACGAGCTCCGCACCGAGCGATACGATGCCGCGGTCGATGGCGCCGTACACCGGATAGCAGTTGATATACGGAATCCGTCCCACGCGCATCCTTGCCACCCCGCTCACGCCGCCACGGGCTCGCCAGCCGCGAGCGCATTCGCGACCACCTCGCCCGTGTCGAAGGTGCGGATCACGGTGTAGAACGAGTCGCGCTCCGCCGGCGTCTTCCCCGCCCCGCGGATGAGGCGCAGCAGTTCGTCCAGCGACATCGCCTGGGCCGTATGCGCGCCGGCCTCGTGATAGATCTTCTCGCGCACCACGGTGCCCTCCAGATCGTTCACCCCGAAATGCAGCGACAGTTGCGACAGCTGCGGCGTGACCATGATCCAGTGCGACTTCACGTGGTGGAAGTTGTCGAGGAACAGGCGGCCGACGGCGAGGTTCTTCAGATCGTCCACGCCAGTCGTCGCCGTTCCCGTGCGGCCCAGCTCCGCCCCGAGCTCGTTGTTGTCCGGGTGATACGCGAGGGGGATGTACGCGAGGTACCCGCCCGTGTCGTCCTGGAGGTCGCGCAGCATGCCGAGATGGTGCATGCGGTCCTCGTACGACTCCACGTGTCCGTAGAGCATCGTGCAGTTCGTGCGGATGCCCAGCGCGTGCGCCGTGCGGTGTACCTCGATGTACTCCGCGCCCGAGAGCTTCTTCTCGGCGATCGTCGCGCGCACGCCGGGGCTGAACACCTCGGCGCCGCCGCCCGGCATCGTGTCCAGTCCCGCCTCCCGCAACGCGACGAGCACCTCGCGCACCGAGAGCTTCTCGATGCGGGCGATGTGGGCAATCTCCACGGCGGTGAGGGCCTTGATGTGGACCTGCGGATGCCGCGCCTTGAGGCCGCGGAACATCTCGCTGTAGTAGGCCAGGCCGGCCTGCATGTCCAGACCGCCCACGATATGCCACTCGCGCGTCATGGACCCCGTGGCGCTCTCGGCTTCGGCCCACACCTGCTCCATCGTGTACCGATAGGCGCCCTCCTCCCTGGGAAGCCGGGCGTAGGAGCAGAACACGCAGGTCGTGCGCAGGATGCAGACGTTGGTGGGATTGATGTGCTGGTTGCACGCGAAGGTGACCCGGTCGCCGTGCCGGGCCCGATTCGCGGCGTCGGCCATGACACCGACGCCGAGCAGGTCGCTCGAGCGGAACAGGGCGAGGCCGTCGGCCGCCGTGAGACGCTCTCCCGCCTGCACCTTGTCCGCGACGGGCCGCAGTGCCGGGTCGCTGATGCGCGTGAGGTCGAACACGGCGGGGAGTGGCACGGCCTATTCCGCGAAGCGCTTGACGACGACGGAGACGTTGTGACCGCCGAAGCCTGCGCTGTTGCTCAGCGCGGCGCGTACCTCGCGTGTCTTCGCCGTATTGGGCGTGAAGTCCAGCTCGCCACACTCCGCATCGGGCACCTTGTAGTTGATCGTGGGCGGCACGATCCCATCGCGCATCGCCAGCGTACAGGCGATGAACTCCACGCTGCCAGCCGCGCCAAGCATGTGGCCCGTCATGGACTTGGTGCTGGACACGCTGATCCTGTTCGCATCACTGCCGAACACCGTGGCGATGGCCTTGGCTTCGTTCGAGTCGTTGAGTGGCGTCGAGGTGCCGTGTGCGTTCACGTAGTCCACGTCGGCGCTCGTCAGGCCCGCATCGGCGAGAGCGCCGCGCATGGCGCGCTGCAGCCCTTCATGCTCGGGCAGCTGCCCCGTGAGATGATAGGCGTCGCCGGTGGCGCGATAGCCCCCGATCTCCCCATAGATCCGGGCGCCGCGCGCGAGCGCATGCTCCAGCTCCTCCAGCACCACGATGCCGGCGCCCTCGCCCATGACGAACCCGTCGCGCGTGGCGTCGAACGGTCGCGAGGCGGAGGCAAACTCGTCATTGTTCGTGGACAGTGCGGTCATGTTCGCGAAGCCACCGATCGCCATCGGCGTGACCGTGGCCTCGGCCCCGCCACAGATCATGACGTCGGCGTCGCCGTACTGGATCGTGCGGAAGGCATCTCCGATCGCGTGCGCGCTCGTGGCGCACGCCGAGACGGTGGCGTAGTTGGGACCGCGTGCATTGAAGCGCATCGACACGATGCCCGATGCGATGTCGGCGATGAACATCGGGATGAAGAACGGGCTGATCTTGCTCGCCCCGCGCTCGCGATAGGTATCATGCTGCTCCTCGAAGCTCTTCAATCCGCCGATGCCGCTGCCGACGATGACCCCGGTGCGGTCCACGTCGTACGAGCCGGCGGTGAGTCCGGCATCGGCCATCGCCTCCACCGAGGCCGCCACGGCGTACTGCGCGTACGGATCTGCGCGCTTCGCCTCCTTCCGATCCATCGACTGCAATGGATCGAATCCCTTCAGTTCGCAGGCGAAGCGGACGGGGAACGCCGACGGATCGAACTTCGTGATCATCGTGGCGCCGGACACCCCGTCCTGCATCGCACGCCAGGTCGTCGCCACATCGTTGCCGATGGGCGTGACGGCACCCAGTCCAGTGACGACGACCCGACGTCGCATTACGCGCCGACCTTGCTGTTCAGGTACCCCACCGCATCGCCGACCGTACGCAGCTTCTCCGCGTCCTCGTCCGGAATGTCGATGTTGAACTCCTTCTCGAACTCCATTACCAGCTCCACGATGTCGAGGCTGTCAGCCCCGAGATCTTCGATGAAGCTCGCTTCGTCGGTCATCTTGTCGCGCTCGACGCCGAGCTCCTTCTCGATGATGTCACGGACCTTCTTGGCGTTGTCGGCCATTCGTGCGGCTCCTGTGGGTGTTGAACGCGGGAAAGTTAGCGAAAGTTCTGCTGAAAAGTGATAGCGCGGACAGTGAGATCACATCACCATGCCACCGTCCACCACGAGCACCTGGCCGGTGATGTAGGACGCCTGCGCCGACGCGAGAAAGGTCACCACGCCGGCGATGTCGGATGGCGTGCCGAGCCGCTCGAGCGGAATCTGTCCGGCGAGCCCGGCGCGCGCCTCCTCGCTCATCGCGGCGGTCATGTCCGTCTCGATGAAGCCGGGCGCCACGGCGTTCACCAGCACATTTCGTGAGGCGAGCTCCCTGGCTACGGACTTGGTGAGGCCGATCAGCCCCGCCTTGCTCGCGGCGTAGTTCGCCTGTCCCTTGTTGCCCGTGATGCCCACCACGCTGGCGATGTTGATGATACGTCCCCATCGCCGCTTGATCATGCCGCGCGACGCCGTCCGGATGGCCACGAACGCCCCCCGCAGGTTGGCGTCGAGCACGGCGTCCCAGTCGTCGTCCTTGATGCGGAACAGGATGTTGTCGCGCGTGAGGCCGGCGTTGTTGACGAGGATGTCCACGGGCGCGAGTCCCCGCTCGACCGCCTCCACCAGGGCGACCACGGACGCCGGCTCGGCGACATCGCAGGCAAAGCCCACCGCCCCTCCACCGGTCGCGCTGGCGACCGCGGCAGCCTGGTCCAGATCCCGTCCCACGATGGCGACCCGAGCGCCGGCCGCCGTCAGCGACTCGGCGATGGCGCGTCCGATGCCGCGGGTACTCCCCGTCACGAGCGCCGTGCGCCCGGTCAGATCGATCCTCATGCCGTCACCCTGGAGCGGAGCGTGTCCACTTCGGCGGAAGTGCCGCAGGTCACGACGGTCACCTGCGGAGCGATCTTCTTGAGCAGTCCCTTCAGCACCGTTCCCGGTCCCATCTCCACGTAGAGTGCGTCGGGATGGCGCGCCGAGATCGCCTCGATCACCCGCGTCCACTGTACCGGGGCGGTGAGCTGCTGCACGAGCAGACGGCGCGCAAGCGCCGAATCGGTAACGGGTTGCGCGTTGACGTTCGCGTAGATCGGGAACAGGGGATCGGCCATGGGCGCATCCGCAAGTGCAGCCGCCAGCCCCTCGGCCGCCTCTGCCATCAGCGGCGAATGGAACGCGCCGCTCACGTTCAGCCGGATGGCCCGCCTCGCCCCCGCCTCCTTCGCCAGGGCCATGGCGCGGTCGACTCCTTCCACTTCACCGCTGATCACGACCTGCCCTGGACAGTTGAAGTTGGCTGGGACCACGATGGAACCCTCCGCCGAGGCCTGCTCGCAGAGCTGCTCGATCGGCATGACGAGGTCACCGAGAATCGCGGCCATCGCGCCGGGCCGTCGCTCGCCGGCCTCGAACATCAGCTCGCCTCGCGTGCGCACGAGGCGCAGGGCATGCGGGAGCGGCAGGACGTCGGCCGCGTGATGGGCGGTGAACTCGCCAAGCGAGTGGCCCGCCGAGGCCACGACGTGCGGGCCGAGGAAGTCGCGCACGACGGCCCAGACCGCCGCCCCGTGCGCGAGCAGCGCCGGCTGCGCATTGTGCGTGCGCGTGAGCTCATCGGCGGGTCCGTCGAAGCAGAGCTGGCTCAGGGCGACGCCGATGGCCGCGTCGGCGGCGGCGAACACCTCGCGAGCCGCCGGACAGTGCTCGGCAAGGTCCTTCCCCATTCCCGGCACCTGCGACCCCTGACCAGGAAACAGCAGTACGACGTTCGGCATGGCGACTAGAAGCGGACGACCATGGAGCCCCACGTGAAGCCGGCCCCGAAGGCCACGAACATCGCGGTCGTTCCCGACGCAACGCGGCCCTGCTCGATCGCCTCGTCGAGGGCGATGGGGATCGACGCGGACGATGTGTTGCCATAGCGGTCGACGTTCACGAACACCTTGGACATCGGGATGTTCGCGTGCTTGGCGGTCGCTTCGATGATGCGCACATTGGCCTGGTGCGGGATGAGGATGTCGATGTCCTCACCACGAAGCCGGGCCGCGTCGAGCGCGCGGTCGCACGCCTCGCTCATGGAGCGGACGGCGTGCTTGAACGTCTCGCGACCGGCCATCCGCACGTAGGACGACCGGTCCTCGAGCACCTCCGTGCTGAACGGCACCCCGGCCCCGCCACTCGGACGCCAGAGCAGCTCAGCCAGGGTGCCGTCGCTGCGCATGAACGCGCTGAGGATTCCCCGGCTCGAGCCGTCTGTCGGGGTGCGCTTGAGGACGGCGGCGCCTGCGCCGTCGCCGAACAGCACACAGGTAGAGCGGTCCTTCCAATCGATGATCGCGCTCATCTTCTCGGAGCCGACCACGAGCGCCGTCTCCACCATGCCCGACTGCATCAGTCCCTCGGCGATGGTCATCCCGTAGACCCATCCCGAGCAGGCGGCGGAGATGTCGAAGGCGACGGCGCGCGACGCGCCGAGGGCGGCCTGCAGGTCCACCGCCGTGGAGGGCAGGAGACGGTCGGGCGTGGCCGTGCTGAGGATGATGACGTCCACCTCCCCCGCGCTCACGCCGGCCCTGTCCATCGCCTGCCGCGCCGCGCTCGCGGCCATGCTCGCTGTGCTCTCGCCGTCGCCCGCGATGTGCCGCTCGACGATCCCCGTCCGCTCCACGATCCAGTCGTGGTCGGTCTCGAGGCCGAGGTCGGCAAAATCGTGGTTCGTCATCACCTTCGCCGGAATCCCGCGCCCGGTGCCGGCGATATGGGCGATCGGACGCTTCACGCCGCGCTCTCGCGCGCGGCCGCCTCGAGGCGCTCGCCGATCCGGTCGCTGACGCCGGTCTCGACCGCACGGGCGGCGGCCTTCACGGCATTCATGATGGCGCGCGAGTTCGAGCTTCCGTGCGCGATCATGCTGACGCCGCGGACGCCGAGGAGGGGCGCCCCGCCGTGTTCCGTATAGTCGAGATGTCGCAGACCGGCCTGGATCGCGCCCCGGTCGATCCCGGCTCGCACGAGCATCTCGATCATCAGCGGTGACATGCCCTCGAAGAACTTCAGGAGCACGTTGCCCACGAAGCCGTCGCAGACGGCCACATCCATGTCACGCGTCTGCGTACCGCCGGCCGGCAGGTCGCGCCCTTCCACGTTGCCGATGAAGTTGAGTCCGGAGAGCCCGAGCAGCCGGTACGCCTCCCGCGACGCGGCATTGCCTTTTTCCGGCTCCTCGCCGTTGCTCAGCAGCCCGACGGCAGGATCGGGGCGTCCCATCACGCACTCGGCGTAGCTCGCTCCCAGTCGCGCGAACTGGACGAGCTCCTCGGGGGAGCAGTCCACGTTGGCGCCCGAGTCGAGCACGACGACCGTCTTGCGTGCCGACGGGAAGAAGGTGGCGATGGCCGGACGCTTGAGACCCGCGTGCAGCCGGAGGATGACCATGGACGCGGCCATCTGCGCCCCCGTGCTGCCGGCGGACACGAACGCGTCGGAGTGCCCGTCGGACTGCAGTCGCAGCCCGACGACCATGGAGCTGTTCGGCTTCCCGCGCACGGCAGCGCTAGGCTTCTCCGCCATCTCGATGACGTCGGGCGCCTCGATGATGGACAGACGGTCGCGATGGGCCGCGTGCGAGGCCAGCTCGCCGTCGAGCAGGGCGCGCAGCTGCGCCTCCACGACAGCGGACTGGCCGACGAGCTGAATGCTATGAGCGGGATCGAGCTCGGCGAGCGCCAGCAGTGCGCCGGCAACGGTCGCCTGGGGGGCATGGTCTCCCCCCATGGCGTCCAACGCGATCCGCGCCAAGGTCAGGCTTCCTTGGCGGCGACTCGCTGCTCACCTGCATAGAAACCGCACTCGGCGCACACGTGGTGCGGCCGCTTCATCGCCTGGCAGCGCGGGCATTTCTGGATCGCGATCGCCGGAGCGGTCTTGTGCGTGTTGCGGGCGCGCTTCTTCCGCTTGGATGTTCTGCGCTTCGGGACGGCCATGGGTCTGGACGGAAAGGGAGAGGAACCGGACGACTCAGCTCTGCCCGCCGCGGAGTTTGCGCAACGCCGCCCAGCGGGGATCCGCGGCGGACGAGGCGCATTCACATGGGCCGAGATTCAGCTCGGCCCCACACGTCGGACACAACCCCTTGCAGTCGTCACGGCACAAGGTGTAGCCTGGGACATTCAACAGCCACTGCTCGCGCAGCGCAGGACGCAGATCGAGCTCCGGTGCCCTGGAGTCGATCAGAAAGACATCGGGATCGTCGTCGGCGCCCTCGGTCCCCGCTTCCGCGAAGATGATGTGCGCCTCCTCGGAGGTCCGTCCCGACGCGTCGCTGAGGCAGCGACGACACGGCATGGACACTTCCCCCGCGATCGAGCCGTGCCAGTAGAACCGGCCCGGTCCGGCCGCCGACAACCGCCCCACCACATGCAGGGGCACCGACGGCGTCGGGTCGCCCTCCTGCCACACCGGATCATCCGCTGACAGGTAGTCGTCGACGGTGGCGGCGCGATCGGAAAGTGACCCGATGTCAAAGGACAGCATAGCCTACAAAACTACTTATCTCGCTTGGACTTATCAACCCTGATGACGCGCGCGCTTGTCGGCTTCCCGTTTTTCGGTTGTTCGGCCCGCCGCGGGGTCGTTTCTCGTGTCCAGGCACCGACACGCGCCCGAAAAACCGGGCACCGGACAACCGTTCGTCAGTACGTCAACTCCGTCTCCGCAAAGAAGAAGCGCGCCTCGCGCGCGGCATTCTCGTCCGAGTCCGACGCATGGATCGCGTTACGCCCCTTCGACTCGGCGTAGAGCTTCCGCACCGTCCCCTCGGCGGCGTCGGCCGGATCGGTGGCGCCGATGGCCTCGCGCAGGGCCGAGACGGCATCTGTCCGCTCGAGTACCAGCGGCATGCACGCACCCGACGTCATGAACTCCACCAGCTCGCCGTAGAACGGGCGTCCCTTGTGTACCTCGTAGAAGGCGCCTGCCTGTGCCGGCGTGAGATGCAGCACGCGCGCGGCCTTCACCCTGAATCCCCGCTCCTCGAGGAGCGCGATGATCTTGCCGGCCTTGTTGGCGCCGAACGCATCCGGCTTGACGATCGTGAGCGTGACATTCCCAGTCATTATGTGCCTCGTGGGGCGATGCCCCGGTTAAGAGCCGATCAGCTTGCGTACGATGTCTCCGCGCGTGAGAAACCCCACGAGCCGGCCCTCACGGACCACGGGGACGCGATCCACATCCTTGTTGCTCATCAACGACGCGACCTCGGCGAGTGGCTGCTCCGGAGCGACGCACAGCACCTGACGGCTCATGACGTCCCGGACCTTCTTCCCACCCGTTGGTGGCGTGACGGCCACGCGACCGTCGGGACCACCGAACGCCTGCACGCTGAGCAGATGGCGGATGACCTCCCGCTCGCTCACCATGCCCAGCACGCGCCGGTCGGCATCGACCACGGGCAGAGCGCCCAACCCCGTTCGCACGAGCGTCGTTGCCGCCATTTTGAGCGTGGCATCGGGATCGATCGCGCGGGGGTGGTCGTTCATCACGTCCCTCACCGTGAGCTGCTCGGGCAGCTGGGACTCGGCGAATGCCGCCAGGCCAGCCAGCGCCTCCGGCGTGTCCGCGGCAAGGACGTCCTCCAGCAACTCCGGCGTGCGTAGCAGTCTCGCGAAGGCGCCAACCACCTGAAGGTAGCGGGCGGCGAAGCGCGGCGGCGTGACCACCAACAGCACCACGCGCGCACGCTGCTCCCCCTCGGTACCCTGCCAGCGAACGGGCTCGGCGGCCACGCCGAGCGCCACCAGCAGCTGTCCCACAGCCTGCGTACGGTAGTGGACCAGGAACGCGCGGTCGCCCATGGCCACCACGTCTTCCGTCCTGGGGTCGGCAACCCGGTGCCGCAGCGCGTCGGCATCCAGCACGCCGTGCGCCGCGGCGAGACGCTCGAGGAGAATGGCCGATCCCTCCTGAAGCGTGTCAGCGCGGAGCGGAACCACCATCCGCTCCGGCGCCAGGTAATCCCGCAGCTTCACCGCTCACTCACATGCGGGCCTTCAGGAGCTCCACGAAGT
>JBKJIY010000077.1:0-21084 GCA_046598315.1 Gemmatimonadaceae bacterium | reverse complement strand
ATTTCATGCGCGTCCAGCTCACCGACGCCACCGACGCTGGCGGGCCGCTGCGCGCGCGCCTCACGGGTGCGCAGAGCTCGGGCATGCTGACCTCGATGTCCGCGGCAGACGCGCTGCTCGTGGTGCCGGGCGAGCCGCAGCGCGTGGCGGCGGGCGCGATGTTCCAGGCCATCGTGCTCGACGGCGACCTCGGGGGCAGCGCCCGGTGTCCGGCATGAGTGCCGCGCGCGATGCGGAGATGACCGCGCTGCGGGCCGACCTCGAGCGACGGTTCCGCACCGTCTCACGGACCGTCCAGGTGGGGGGCAAGGACGTGGCGCTGCTGAGCCCGGCCAACGCCGACGATCTGATCAGCGAGGACGACTACGTGATGGACGAGCGGCTGCCCTACTGGGCGGATCTCTGGCCGTCGGCGCAGATCCTCGCGCGCGAGGTGCGTACGATGCGGCTACAGGGCCAGCGGGTGCTGGAGCTGGGCTGCGGCATGGGACTCGTGGCGGCGAGCGCGGTGATGGCCGGCGCCGAGGTGACCGCGACCGACTACTACGAGGACGCGATACTCTTCGCGCGACTCAACGTCGCCGACGCGACCGGCCGCACGATCGCGACGCGGATGGTGGACTGGAGCAGGATGCCCGCCGACCTCGGCAGATTCGACGTGGTACTCGCGTCGGACGTGCTCTACGAGCCACGGTACGCGGCAATGGTCGCCGAGGCGATCGCGCTCACCCTCGCGCGCGGCGGCGAGGCGATCGTCGCCGACCCCGGCCGCATCGCACTGCCCGAATTCCGCGAGGAATGCGAGGCCCGCGGGCTCGAGAGCGCTGGAGATGCGCGGGCCTACGTGGATGGCGAGATCAAGCAGACGGTGACGATGTGGCGAATACGGTGGGAGGCGTGAGCAGCTGACCCGCCACCACCTCGGAAATGTCGTACACGGGAATCGCCGAGCCGCTGGCCTTCACGCCGTCGCTCATCATCGTCATGCAGAACGGGCACGCCACGGCGATCGCGTCGGCGCCCGTTGCCAGCAACTCCTCCGTGCGCTCCATGTTGATGCGCTTGCCCTCGCGCTCTTCCATGAACATGCGGCCGCCGCCGGCGCCGCAGCAGAGACCGCGATCGCCTGAGCGCGGAGGCTCCACCAGCGTGATCACCGGCAGCGCGCGCTTCATCGCGTTGCGCGGCGCGTCGTACACGTCGTTGTACCGGCCAAGGTAGCAGCTGTCGTGGTACGCGACGGTGAGCTTCTCGCCCTCGGCGGTCCTGAGCGGCACGCGCGCCTCCTGCAGGAGGCGCTCGATGTAGGTGGAATGGTGGATGACTTCGTAGTTGCCGCCGAGCTGCGGGAACTCGTTGCCCATCTGGTGGAAGCAGTGCGGGCAGTGCGTGACGATCGTCGTGACCTCGTAGCGGTCGAGCGTCTCGATCGTCCCCCTGGCCAGCATCTGGTACAGGTACTCGTTGCCCATGCGGCGAGCCGGGTCGCCGTGACAGGTCTCCTCTTGTCCGAGGATGGCGAAGTTGATGCCGCACGCCTGCAGGATCCTCGCGAAAGCGACGGTGATCTTCTTGGCGCGGTCGTCGAACGAGCCCATGCAGCCCACCCAGAAGAGGATGTCGGGTCGCTCGCCGCGTTCCGTCATCTGCGCCATGGTGGGAATGTCGAGTCCCTCCGTCCACTGCGCCCGGTCGGCCGGATTGAACGCCCACGGCGATGCATTGCGCTCGAGCGACTCGAACACGGGCTGCAACTCGTCGGGGAATCGCGACTCGGTGAGGACGAGGTGGCGGCGCAACTCGTTGATCACGTCGAGCTGGTCGATGGAAACGGGGCACTCCGTGACGCAGGCGCGGCAGCTCGTGCACGCCCAGAGCTCCTCCTCGGTGATATACGTGTCGAGCAGGCGGTGCTCCAGCACCTCGGCCACCGTCGTCGCGCCGGCATCGCCGCCCTCGCCATGCAGCAGCGCCGGCCGGAGAAATTCCATGCGATCTCCGGTCACCACGGGGGCCTTCTCCATGAGCCGCTGGCGCGTATTGACGATGATCTTGCGCGGACTGAGCAACTTCCCGGTGATGTTGGCCGGACACGCGGCGGTGCAACGGCCGCACTCCGTGCACGAATAGCCATCCAGCAGGTTCTTCCACGACAGGTCCTCCACGTCCGACGCGCCGAACTTTTCCACGTCGGCCTCGAGGTCCATGAAGCGCATCACGCCCTTCTGGCCCGGCCCGCTGGTGTTGCTGAAGAACACGTTGATCAGCGAACTGGCCACATGCAGATGCTTGGAGTACGGCAGGTAGTTCAGGAAGGTGAGGATCAGCAGGGCGTGCGCCCACCAGAAGATGTGGAAGCCGGTCATCGCCGACGACGGCGACATCACCTGGGTGAACATCATCGCCAGCGGACGCGACACGACCTTCTCCGCTCCGAACGCACCGGGCTCCGCGGCGAGGAGAAAGCCGGTGGACAGGATCAGGGTGACCATCAAGCCCATGATCATGCTGAGGATGATGATGGCGTCGGTATGCTCGAGGTCGTCGCCCTCCAGGCGCCGGGGGTGGAGCACGATCCGCCGGTAGAGCGCGAAGCTCACGGCGGCGATCACCAACAGCGCGAAGATGTCCTGCGACGCCGAGTAGCCCGTGTAGAGGAATCCGGGCAGGATGCGGGCGAAGGAGAAGCTCGGGAACACGCCCTCGATGAGAATTTCCACCGTGCCTGCCGTCAGGACCATGAAGCCCCAGAAGATCAGGGCGTGCATGGGACCGGCGACCGGATCGCGGAAGATCTTCTTCTGCGCGATGCCGATCTCCAGGACATTCCGCATCCGCGTGAGCGGGTGGTCACTGCGTCCCTCGGCGTGTCCGATCCGCAGGTAGCTCACCAGGCGCTGCACGTTCAACGCGAAGAAGCCGGCGGCCAGGACGACGACGAGGAGAAAGAAGGCGCTCTGTGCGGTCATGTCCACCTGGTCAGTGCTGGTGCGAGGCGACGAATGACGCGCCGGATCACGGAACCATGGCGGTGCCGGACGAGAGCGCCTTCGTGAGTCGATAGAGGAACTCCTGCCCCTCGAAGAACGACTTGATGCTCATGCGTTCGTCGCGCCCATGCGCCCGCGCATCGACGGTGGGATCGCTGAACATGCCCGACACGCCGAAGGCGGGAATTCCCAATGCCCGGAAGAAGCGGGAGTCGGTGGCACCGGTGGACATCGTGGGGATGAGTGGAATGTCGCCCCACATCTCGCGCGTGATGCGCTGGATCGGTCCGATGACCTCGGGAAGCAGCGGCGACGGCGCCTGCACCGGACGCTGCGTGCGGATCACCACCTGCACGCTGGTATCGCCAATGGCCTGCGCCAGCGCGACCCGGACGCCGCCCGCGTCGTCCGACGGATGGATGCGGCAGTTCACATTCGCCTCGGCGAGCTGCGGCAGCGCGTTGGTGGCATGTCCGCCGGACAGCATCGTGGCCACGCACGATGTGCGCAGCATGGAGGAGTAGCGCGCGTCGCGCGAGATGACCGCCGCAGCGTCCGCGTCGTCGGCGCGCGCGACGAGCGAGCGCATGGCACGCCCAAGCTCGGGGGGCTCCAGCGCTGCCGTGCCGGTGAAAAAGGCGCGTGTCACGTCGTTCAACCGAACGGGGAACCGGTGCCGGCCGACTCTGGCGAGCGCGTCGGCCAGCGACGTGATGGCGTTGTCGTCCCGCGGCACGGACGAGTGCCCGCCGCGATTCGTCGCGCGCAGGGTGAAGTTGGTGGTGACCTTCTCCGTCGCCTGCACGGAGTTGAACAGCGGCTTGCCGTTCCGCAGCGTGCCCCCGCCGCCCTCGTTGATGACGAGACCGGCGTCGACGAGGTTGCGATGATTGGTGACGAGCCAGTCCACCCCGTTCGCCGGCCCGCTCTCCTCATCGGCCGTGAGGGCGATGATGATGTCGCGATCGGGCACGAAACCCTCGCGCTTCATGCGGTAGACGTTGCCGATGAACGACGCGGCCATCGCCTTGTCGTCCGCCGTGCCACGACCGTAGTAATAGCCGTCGCGCTCCGTGAACTTGAACGGGTCGAGATCGTCCGACCAGTCGGCCTTCAGCGCCTCCACCACGTCGAGGTGCGCGAGGAGCAGCAGCGGCTTCCGGCCAGACGGCGCGCGGCCGCGAATCCGGACGACGACGTTGTGCTTGTCGGGACGCGGCCCGCCCACGAAGATGTCCGACTCGGCGATGCCAGCCTCGCGGAACCGCTTGGCCGCCGCCAGCGCCGCCGTCGTGACGTTGCCCGTGGTCACGCCGCTGTTGATCTCCACCAGCTCGCGGTAGATGTCGCGCGTGCGCTGCTGCTCCGGCGTGAGCGCGCCCGGCACGTAGATGGGGCCGCTCGCCTGCTGTGCGGCGATGGGCGCCGCAAGCGCGAGCCCCGACGCGGCAAGAAGTCCGGCGAGTCCGGGGAGAAGCTTCATCGAGAGGTCCTTGGGATAGGAAAGGGGGGCGCGCCGACGATGGCGCAGCCCCCCGAAAACGTATCCCCGCGCACGGGTGAAGGCGAGCGCCGTTCGAACAGGCGCACGCCCTTCGTCAGTGTCCGGCTCGCGCTTCCCTCACCGCTGCGGTCAGCACGGGCAGCACCTCCAGCACGTCGCCGATGATCCCGTAGTCGGCGACCTTGAAGATCGGCGCCTCCTTGTCCTTGTTGATGGCCACGATCGTCTTGCTGGTGCGCATTCCCGCCATGTGCTGGATGGCGCCGGAGATGCCGACGGCGATGTAGAGCTGAGGGCTCACCTGCCGTCCCGTCTGGCCGATCTGGTCGCTATGGGGACGCCACCCATCGTCCGTGACCGCGCGCGTGGCGCCCACCGCGGCGTTTCCGAAGGCGTCCGCGAGATCCTCGACGAGCGTGAAGTTTTCCGCCGCCTTGAGGCCGCGGCCGCCCGACACGATGATCTGCGCCTCGCCGAGATCGGGGCGACCCTTGGCGCCCTCGATGACCTGCGTCACCGTGATGGTCGCCCCGCTCGCGGCCGTCGCCGCGACGGTCTCCGTTCGCACGGTGCGGGGCGATTCCACGGCGGTGAACGCGCTCGGCCGCACGCTGATCACGGCCTGTGGCCCGCTGACCACGAGCGTGGTGGTCACCTTGTTGGCGTACGCTGGATGCTTCACGACGAGCGCCTCTCCCTCGAGGGCGATCTCCGTCACATCCGACGCGATCGGTAGGTCCAGACGCGCGGCGATGCGCGGACCGAGGTCGCGCCCCTGCGCCGAGAAGCCGAGCACGATTGCACGGTAGGCGCCCGCCCTGGCGCGATCGGCGACGGTCGCCGCGAGCGACTCGCGGGCGAACTGCGCGAACGCCTCGCTCTCGATCACGATGGCCACATCCGCGCCGTATGTCCCGAGCTGATCAGCCCTGGCCACGATGCCCGCCGGGCCGGCGATGACGGCGTGCACTTCTCCGCCGCCCGTCGCGTCGGCCAGTTGCCGTGCGGCGGTGACGGCCTCGAAGGCAATCTTGCGCAGCTCGCCGCCACGCGTCTCGGCAAACACAAGGACGTTCGCCATCAGAGCACCTTCGCCTCGGTCTGGAGAAGTCTCACGAGCTCGGCCACGGCGGCCGGTCCCTCACCGATGATGCGACCGGCGGGACGCTCGGGTGGGAGCTCCATCTTCTTCACCGTGATGCGCACCTCGCCAAGCTGCGCGGGCCTGGACTCGAGCGGCTTCTTCTTGGCGGCCATGATTCCCTTGAGCGAGGGATATCGTGGCCGCGCCACGCCTTCGTCGATCGTCACGACGGCCGGCAACGCGAACGAGACCATCTCGGCAGCACCCTCGAGCTCGCGTCGCGCCTCGCCCTTGCCATTGGCGACGCTGAGCTGCGATGCCGCGGTCACCGCCGCGAGGCCCAGGAGCTCGGCCGTCGCCGTACCGACCACGCCGGCCGAGGTGTCGAACGCCTGCTTGCCGAAGAGGACCAGATCGTATCCGCCATCCTTCAACTCCGTCGCGAGCGCCCTGGCGACGGCGATGCCGTCCGGCGGAACAGCGTCGGCCTTCAGATGCACGGCGCGGTCGGCGCCCATGCTCATGGCCTTGCGCAGCGATTCCTGCACGTTGTCGGGACCGAGCGCGTACACCACCGTCTCGCCGCCGCCGGCTTTCTCGTTGAGCTGCAGCGCCGCCTCCACGGCGTATCCCGCGAAGTCATCCATGTCGAACTTGAGGCCGGTCTCATCGATCGCGCCGCCCGATGCGGCGATCTTGAAGCGCGACTCGGAATCGGGCGTGCGCTTGATGCAGACGGCGATTTTCACGGAAGCAGGCCTCTTATGTGAAAAGATTCACAAGAATTGTAATCGCCGAGCGTGGGTGGGGCGAGTGCGGCGAGCCGATACTCGGCGTCCGGTTCACGACACGAGCGGTGACCCATCGCGCCGTGCGCGCGACCCACCCTCGGCGCGATGACACGACGACACCACGGGCCAGCGACGCGCACTACTTGAAGGCGTTCAGTCCCGTGATCGCCTGACCGAGAATGAGCGAATGCACGTCGTGCGTGCCCTCGTAAGTGTACACGCTCTCCAGATTCGCCATGTGCCGCATCGCGCCGTACTCCGCAAGGATGCCGTTGGCGCCGAGCAGCCGGCGTGCCTCGCGCGCGATGTCGGTGGCGACGCTCACGTTGTTCCGCTTGGCCAGCGACACCTGTTGCGGCGTCATCGTGCCTGCATCCTTCAGGCGGCCGAGATGCAAGGCCACGAGCTGTCCTTTGACGATCTCCGTGAGCATCTCCGCGAGGCGCACCTGCTGGATCTGGAATGCGCCGATGGGTCGGTCGAACATCACCCGCTGCTGTGCGTAGGCCACGGCTTCCTCGAAACACGCCATCGCGGCGCCGAGCGCGCCCCAGGAGATGCCATAGCGCGCCTGCGTGAGGCACATCAGCGGACTCTTGAGGCCGCGCGATCCGGGAAGCAGCGACTCGGCGGGCAGCTGCACGTCGGAGAACACCAGTTCGCTGGTGTCGCTGGCGCGGAGCGACAGCTTGCCCTTCTGGTCCCGGGATGTGAAGCCCGTCGTCCCTCTGGGAACGATGAATCCACGGATCGACTTGTCGCTGGGATCGCCATCGGTCTTGGCCCATACCACGGCGATGTCGGCGGTAGATCCGTTGGTGATCCACATCTTGCCACCATTCAGCATCCAGGTGCCGTCGCTCTGCTCCCGAGCCATCGTGATCATCCCGCTGGGGTTGGACCCGTAGTCGGCTTCCGTCAGTCCAAAGCATCCGATCGTCTCGCCACGCGCCATGGGTGGGAGATACGACTGCTTCTGCGCCTCGCTGCCGAAGGCGTAGATGGGATACATCGCCAGGGCGCCCTGCACGCTGGCAAACGACCGCACGCCGGAGTCGCCACGCTCGAGCTCCTGCATGATGAGGCCGTACGACACGTTGTTGAGACCGGCGCACCCGTACTCTTCCGGAAGGTTCGCGCCGAAGACGCCGAGCGCCCCCATCTCGGGAATGAGCTCGCGCGGGAAGCGTCCCTGCACATATGCCTCGCCGATGATGGGAAGCACGCGCTCGTCCACGAAGCGGCGCACGCTGTCGCGGATCGCGCGCTCCTCCTCGGACAGCACGCTGTCGATGTCGTAGAAATCGAGCATTTGATGACGAGTCGTTGGGGGGAGGTGCCGGCGTAAGATAATCGGACTCGTCGCAGCGCGATGGAAGCGGAGTGCGAGCGTCGTACGTCCGACGCTGCTGGGCACCAGTCCAAAGCAGATTTCTTGCTCACCGTGGCGAGCGCGTCCGTGAGCGGCGGCCAACCAGAGGGGCGCACCGAGGTGGAACGGGGTATGCGTGAACGTCTGAAGTATCTCACTTCCGGAGTCGCGCCGTGTCGTTGCCGCCGCAGGTTCGCCATTTCCTCGCCGCGGTCGTCATGGTCGCGGCGCTCGCGGTTGGTGGGTGTCAGGACGGCGCCGTGACCGGTCCGCCCGGCGCGCAGCCCGCGCCCGAAGAGCCCGCGACGCTACCTGCCGCGGAGGTGAAGTCGATTCCCGCGCCCGAGGTGAGCAGTCTGCGCTCCTCGGCCGCATTGGTCGCGACCTGCGCGCCCGCCACGGCCTATCCCCTGAGCGACGGCAAGCGCACGATCGGCAGCGTCAGCGTCGGCAATGATGCGACGAATCTGTACGTCACCTATGCGGTTCCCACGAAGCATTGGTGGCTGAGCGATTCCCGTCTGGCGATCGAGAAGTCCGCGTCGGCCATCCCGCGCGACAAGAAGGGCAACCCGGCGCCGTGGAGCTTTACCTATAGCGGCACGCACGAGCCTCCCGTCACCAGCTACACCTACACAGTCGCGCTCAGCAAGATCGGCGTGCAGACGGGCGCCGACGTCTACATCGCCGCGATGGGCGGCGTGCTGCACCCCGTGGTGGAGACGAATTACGCTGGGAGCTGGGAGTGGATGGTGATGTGGGGCCTGGCCAGCCAGACCAACCTGAATCCGGTGCACAAGTACACCATCGCTTCGTGCGGGGGCGCGACGCCTGCGCCCGCGCCCGCACCCGCGCCGCCCCCGGCGACCTCGGGCGGTCTCATCGCCATCACCTTTGACGACGGATACCTGACCGCCTTCTCCAACGGATATCCGGTCCTGCGCGACCTCGGCCTCAAGGCGAACGTCGCCGTGAACCCGACGCCGGTGAACGAGTTCTGGGCCGACTACATGACGCTGGCCAATCTCAACACGCTCTGGGGCGCGGGCTGGGGGATCGTCTCGCACACGATGGATCACGCCGACCTCACGACGCTCACGCCGGCCGCGCTGGATGCGCAACTGCGGGACAGCCAGGCCTGGCTCGTGGCCAAGGGATTCGGGCCGACGAGCGTGTTCATCGTGCCGTTCCACTCCTGGGGCGCTCGCGAGCACACGGCAATTCAGAAGTACTACAAGTACACGCGCGGCCATACCATCGACGAGTTCTCGCCCGCCCGATATACGCCGCTGCCAATGAGCGCCACGCCGATGGATCTGTACGCGTTCGAGCCGGAGTTCGCACCGTACCGGACGGCGGCGGGACGCGCCCTGACGATGGACAGGGTCAAGTACGCGGTGGATAACGGGAAATTCCTCGATCTGCTCTTCCACCGGATCCCTGCGACGGACGTGCCCGCCTTCAAGCAGCTCATGACGGAGGTGGCAGCCTACAAGTCGAGCGTGCGGACATGGCGCGAGCTGGTACCCTGAGCGGAAGCAGCGGAAAGCGCGAGGAACGAATGAAACGAATGAACGAAGGCGGCCGAATCCCTGTGGCAATCGAGGATTCGGCCGTTCTCGCATGATTCGGTGGATTCGCTCCTCACGCTCTGACTCTCACGCGCCCCGCGCCGCCCTCCTCCCGACGGTCTGCGATCCCTCCCCCCGCCCCGGCCGCCTTGCCAGCACCCGGCGCGCGTACGGCGCGATGCCCACCTCGCGCGACTTCGCGCGGAAGACGGCGCCGTGGTCGATGCTGTATCCCGCTTCGTCCTGCCACTGGTGCACCATCTCGTGCAGTAGCGTGTGCAGCGTCTCCTGCCAGCCGTGCTGCTGCAGGTGCGCCCGGCTGATGGCGATCTCCGACGCCTCGCCCCCGGGCGTGCCGACGGTGTAGTGACCGAGACGCGTCTTCATGCGGCGCGACACGCGAATGGGCACCACCTTCAGTTTGCCGCGGAAATGCCGCGCATTGTAACGCTGGTGCCACGCGACGAGCTGCTGCGCGATGTCGGCGTCGTCGTCATGTGTGCGCTCGCGCCGCGCTGCCGGACGAGAGACGCGGATCGGATATGTCACGATCACGCGCTTCGCCTCGCGACGTTCGGCTCGCGTGCGTCCCTCCACGAACTCCACGATCGCCCGGAGCACTGGTTCCGGCGCCGCCAGATAGCCTTCATGGACGCGAAGCTCGCCAGCGCCGAAGCTGACCATCACGTTGCGGTTGCGCGTGAGACGGCACCGGGTGATACGGCGCAGGCCGAAGCGGTGGAGCCGCTTGAGCAGCTCGTCCGCGTTGCGCGGCATGCCTCCGTGCAGGCCGAGCTCGAGCTGCGCGGTGTCTCGGCGGCGGCGGCCGAGGAGCCGGCTCAGCGCTTGAAACACTTGGCGGGCCCCGAGACGAAGCTGCTCTGGGCATCCGACCAGACGAGCGTGGACACTTCGATCGCTTCCGGCGAGATGGTGATGCTGTTGACCGACGACGGACGACCGCCGCGCGCCCGGTTGGAGACAGTACCCGCCGTGGAGATGACGGTGCCCTTTCTGGTATGCTCGATGTAGTGGATCGCGTCCTGATGGTCGTGCCCGCAGAGCACGAGGTCCACGGCCATGTCGGCGAAGGCGCCCAGGGCGCGCCGGGTATCCTTGAGCCCGTGCCGCTGGGAGAGCTCTCCCTTGACCGGGTTGTGATGCATGACGATCACCCGCGCGTCACCCGCCGGCACCGCGCCGAACACGGCGCGCAGCCGCTCGATCTGGTCGCGCCGGATGATGCCGATGATGGAGATATCGCGGAGATTCCACGTGAGCGTCCGCCGCGTCACGCCGTGCGAGGTGTTGAGCCCCGCCAGCGTGGCCCCCGGTACCTGAATGGTCGGCTCGATGTCCTCGCCGATGTACTTCCGGTACGTGGCGAGGATGGCGCCGTCGTCGCCCATGCCGAGCGGTGCCTTCCACCATTGCACGTCGTGATTCCCGGGGATGCAGATGACTCGGCTCGTCTCCTCGGCGTGCTTGATGAATGCACGGGCGCGCTGGAACTCGCCGGAGCGCGCCCGCTGCGAGACATCGCCGGAGATGGCGACGACGCTGTACCTGCGCGCGGCGATCAGCGCCTCCATCGCCTCGTACTGCGCCGGCACCGCGGGCGCGCCGAAGTGCAGGTCGGAGCAGTGGAAGATCGTGACGATGCTCACGAGACGTCAGAGCCGCGCGATGATGGCGTCGGTGAACTGGTCGGTGCTGGCGGTGCCCCCCAGATCGCGTGTCACGGTCTTCCCCTCGCGCACCGTGGCCTCGAAGGCGTTCCGGACGCGCACGGCCCGCTCGCCGTCGTTCAGATACTCCAGCATCATGCACGCGGCCAGGACGAGCGCGCCCGGATTGGCGATCCCCTTGCCTGCGATGTCGGGCGCGGTGCCATGGACGGCCTCGAAGATCGCGCCCCCGGGACCGATGTTGGCCCCCGGCGCGAGGCCCAGGCCTCCCACGAGGCCGGAGATGAGATCGGAGAGGATGTCGCCGAACAGGTTCGTCGTGACGATCACGTCGTAGCGCTCGGGGCGCAACACGAGATTCATCGCCATCGCGTCCACGATCACTTCCTCGAACTCGATGCGCGAATACTCGCGCGCCACCAGGCGGGCCACGTCGAGGAAGAGGCCCTGCGAGAACTTGAGAATGTTCGCCTTGTGGACGACCGTCACTTTCTTGCGCCCGTGCTTCATGGCGTAGTCGAACGCGTAGCGCACGATGCGTTCCGACCCCGCGCGCGTGATCAGCGCCACCGACTCGGCCGCTGCTCTCGGATCGCTCCCGATCTTGATGTAATGCTCGATGCCGACGTAGAGCCCTTCGGTGTTCTCGCGCACGAGCACGAGATCGATGCCCTCGTACCGGCCGCCCTGCACGATGGTATGCGCCGGACGGACGTTCGCGTAGAGATCGAAGGTCTTGCGCAGCGACACGTTGATGGAGCGGAACCCCTCCCCCACCGGCGTCTCGAGCGGCCCCTTCAGGGCGATGCGCGTCCGCTTGATGGAGTCGAGCGTCTCGTCGGGAATCGGATCGCCGAACTGGGCGACGCCGGCCTGCCCCGCCTGCTGGCAGTCCCACCTGATGTCGGCGCCGGCCGCTTCGAGGATGCGCACCGTCGCGCTGCTGATGGACGGACCGATGCCGTCGCCGGGAATGAGGGTGACTTCAGTGGCCATGAGAGATGGGCTCGGCCTCAGGGGGCCGTGATGAGGTCGGCGAAATGTGCCGCGAGGCTGCCGAGGACGGCGCGGGAGAGGGTAGGGCTCGGATCGCTGCGTACGTCGCCCGTCCAGCGGACCTCGCCCAGACGCCCGTCGAGCATGGCAACGCGCAGCACGGCGACGCCAAGGGGAGCCTCGGTGGCCTCGAATCGCAGTTCCACGGGCAGCAGCACGATGCGGGCTTCCTGGAGCGCGATCATCGTGCGCAGCTGCGTGACCAGCGGATCGCCGAGCTTGGCGCCCGCCTTCACCTCCGCGCTTCGCAGCGTGTTGGCGCCGAGGGCGTATGGGTCCACGGCGTAGGTAGGACTGCCGCGCTGCGCTCGCACGAGCTCGGGCGGATAGATCCACTGCTTCTCCAGTCCGCGCGCGCCCAGCTCCGCCGCCAGTGCGCTGTCCACCATGCGGAGGTAGTCACGCGTCCGGGGAAGCTGGGCGGCCCAGCCGAGTGGGTCGGCAGTCCGCATGGTGTGAACCGGCGCGAGAATCACCCGCAGGGCGGCTAACGGCGCCAGCGGTCGCACCGCCGGCTCCGCAGAGGCGGGTGCTGGGCCAGCCTGCTGTCCGCGGCAAGCGGCCAGCAGGAGCGGAAGGCTGCACAGCAGGCGGAGAAATGTGCGCACGGATGTCCGGAGAGGGTGCCGAAAGCTAAACCATTGCCTCGAAGGCGGCGATCCGCGAGCGCTGAATCCATCCGGTCTGCAGCGCATTGACCTCGCGTCGTCCCGTGGGCAACTTGCCGCGCATGCCCCCTCACATCGCAGCAGACATCACTCCGATGGGCCGAATCGTGTCCGGCGCCGTCTGGGCCGCCGTGGGCCTGTCCGGCGCCGGCGCTCTCGCCTGGATCGCCCTCAGCCGTGGCGAGCCCGTCAGCGCCGCCTGGCTGCTCGTGGCCGCCCTGTGCACCTACGCCATCGCCTACCGATTCTACAGCGCGTTCGTCGCCGCACGGCTGTTCGCCCTCGACGACCGGCGCCCCACCCCGGCACACCGACTGGCCGACGGACGCGACTTCGTGCCGACGAATCGCTGGGTCGTCTTCGGGCACCATTTCGCGGCCATCGCCGGCCCCGGCCCACTGGTGGGTCCCACGCTGGCCGCCCAGTTCGGCTACCTGCCGGGCTTGCTGTGGATCGTCGTGGGCGTGGTGGTGGGCGGAGCGGTGCAGGACTTCGTGATCCTCTGCGCCTCGGTACGGCGCAATGGCAAATCGCTCGGCGAGATGGCACGGGAGGAGATCGGGCCGGTGGCCGGCTTCACCGCCCTCGTCGCGGTGCTCGGCATCATGATCGTCCTCATCGCCGTGCTCGCGCTGGTCGTCGTCAACGCCCTCAAGTCCAGCCCGTGGGGCACGGTGACGATCGGACTGACGATTCCCATCGCCATGCTGATGGGGGTGTATCTCCGCTGGCTGCGCCCGGGACGAGTCCTCGAGGCGAGCGCGATCGGGCTGGTGCTGCTGGCGCTCTCGCTGTACGCGGGCCGCTGGGTGGCCGCGCAGCCCGACCTCGCCGCGACGTTCACGCTGAGCGGCAAGACGCTCGCCCTCCTCATCATGGCCTACGGATTCGCCGCATCGGTGATCCCGGTGTGGCTGCTGCTGGCGCCGCGCGATTACCTCTCGGCGTTCGTGAAGATCGGCGTGGTCGTGGCGCTGGCGGTGGGGATTCTCGTCGCGCTTCCGCCCATGCAGATGCCGGCACTTACCCGGTTCACCGACGGCACGGGACCGGTGTTCGCTGGAAGCCTGTTCCCCTTCGCCTTCATCACGATCGCCTGCGGCAGCATCAGCGGTTTCCACGCGCTGATCGCGTCCGGCACCACGCCCAAGCTCATCGACCGCGAGACGGACATGCGGCTGGTGGGCTACGGCGGCATGTTGTGCGAATCGTTCGTCGCCGTGATGGCGCTGATTGCCGCGTGCGCGCTCACGCCCGGCGTCTACTTCGCCATCAATGCGCCGGTCTCGGCGCTGGGAACCACGGCGCAAAGCGCCGCCGCGGCCATCGCGACGTGGGGGTTCGTCGTCACGCCGCAGGAGCTGGATGCGCTCGCACGTCAGGTGGGCGAGTCGTCGCTCCTCTCACGCACGGGCGGCGCGCCCAGCCTCGCGGTGGGAATGGCGCACATCTTCTCGCGCGTGCTCGGCGGCGACCAGGCGATGGCGCTCTGGTATCACTTCGCCATCATGTTCGAGGCGCTGTTCATCCTCACCACGGTGGACGCCGGCACGCGCGTGGGTCGCTTCATGCTGCAGGACCTCGGCAAGCACGTGTGGCCGAAGTTCGGGATCACGGCATGGCCGCCAGCGATCGTGCTCTCCAGTGCGCTGTTCGTGGCCATGTGGGGCCACTTTCTCTGGCAGGGCGTGATCGATCCCCTCGGCGGGATCAACTCGCTGTGGCCGCTGTTCGGCATCGCCAACCAGTTGCTCGCGGCCGTGGCGCTCTGCGTGGCCACCACGATCATCATCAAGACGCGACCCGCGCGATACGCCTTGATCACGCTGGTGCCGCTCACCTGGCTCGTCATCGTCACGATGTCGGCCGGCTGGATCAAGATCTTCTCGCCACTGCCCAAGCTGGGCTTCCTCGCGCACGCGGCCTCCATGCGTGCGGCGCAGGCCGCGGGGACGCTTCCGCCCGGTGTGAAGTCCACGGGCGATCTCGCGCGGCTCATCTTCAACGACTACCTCGACGCCGCCGTCGCCGCCTTCTTCCTGGTGTCGGTGATCATCATTCTCGCCGACAGCCTGCGCGAGTGGCATGCCGTGCTGGTCGGGGGAAAGCCCGCCGTCACGAGCGAGGTGCCATTCGACGCTCGGCTCGCCGCCAGCAGCGACTGAGCTCTCCATCCGACGCCCTCACCACCGCAATGCGACTCCTCGCCTCACTCGTCGTCTCGTTGGCCGCGATGCCCGCCGTCCTCGCCGCGCAGGGCGCAGCCCCGCCTGCGCGCCCGGCGAGCGGGGCGGCGTTCGACTTCTCCATCCCCAACATCATGCGGGGTCCGGAGCTGTATGGACGCGTCCCGTCGAACGTGCGCTGGAGTGCCGACAGCCGCTGGATCCACTTCCAGTGGAACTCGGCGGGCACCGACTGGCGGGAGCCCCTGCGTCCGTACCGCGTGCGTGCCGTCAAGGGTGCGCAGCCCGAGCGTCTCACGCCGGCTCAGGCCGACTCGGCGGCCCCATACATCGCTGAAGGTGACATCTCCACCGACGGCCGGTCACGCGTCGTGGAGGCGAATGGCGACCTGTACATCGTGCACTTCCAGGGCGGGCCGGCGCGTCGCCTCACGCAGACGGTGGCCGCCGAGAGCCGCCCGACGTATTCCACCGACGGACGCACGGTGCACTTCGTCCGTGACGGCAATGCGTACGCGCTCGCGCTCGACGACGGCGCGGTGCGTCAGCTCACGGACATCCGGGCCGGACCAGCGCCACAGGACTCCGCGCGCGCGACCGGCCAGCGCGGCGTGCTCGACCAGCAGCAGCGCGACCTGTTCGCCGCGGTGCGCGACCGCGTCAGGCTGGACAGCGCCACGCGTGCCGAGCGCAAGGCGCGCGAGGCGGCCGGCCTTCAGCCGGTCTATCTGACTGCCACGGAGCGTGTCGTCGCCATCGATGTCTCGCCGACCGGAAAGGCAGCCCTCGTCGTCGTCGGACAGCCGTCCGCAACGACGGTGAAGGAGGCGGAAGTGCCGCAGTTCGTGACGCAGAGCGGGTACGTGGAGAATCTGCGCACGCGTTCCAAGGTCGGGGACGCATCGGCGCATCAGCGCGTGCTGTGGATCTCCCTGCCCAGTGGCAAGGCGACTCCCCTGCGCGTGTTCGGCGCCGACAGCTCGATCGGCCGGGTGGCGATCGCCGGCTGGAGTCAGGACGGCGCACGCGCCGCGCTCTTCGCCTTTCCCGACGATCACAAGAGTCGCGCGCTGCTCTCCGTCCGCGCCGATTCGGCGCAGTTCACCGCCGTGGAGACGCTGCGCGACAGCGCGTGGGTCGGTGGCCCGTGCTCGTCCTGCGCCGGGTTCTATGATGGTGGCCGGCGCATCTGGTTCGTCTCCGAGGCTAGCGGGTACGCGCAGCTGTATTCGGCAGCCGCGGCTGGAGGCGATGTGCGCCCATTGACGACCGGACAGTGGGAGATGCTGAGCGTCGCCCTCTCGCCCGACCGGCGCGAGTTTCGCCTCACGACGAACGAGCTTTCCCCGTTCGAGAAGCAGTTCTACCGGATGCCGGTGAGCGGCGGCGTCCGCACGCGCATCACGATGCGATCGGGCGGGCACGATGCCGTGGTCTCACCGGACGGACGCCTCATTGCCGACGTGCACTCCGTCGTCAACCAGCCGCCGGATCTCCATCTCGCCGCCAACCGGCCAGACGCGCCGCTGGATCGCCTCACGACCTCGCCGAGCGCTGAATATCTGAGCGGACCCTGGATCGCACCGGAGATCGTGCGGATTCCCGCGTCCGACGGCGTGACGGTTCCCGCGCACATCTATCGTCCCTCGGACATGGGCGCGCAGCCCAACGGCGCAGCGGTGATCTTCGTTCACGGCGCCGGCTACCTGCATAACGTGGGACAGTTCTGGTCGGAGTATCCGCGCGAGTACATGTTCAATCAGCTCCTCGCCCGTCAGGGTTACGTGGTGCTGGACCTGGACTATCGCGGCTCGGCGGGCTATGGCCGCGATTGGCGCACCGCCATCTACCGCTGGATGGGCGGCCGCGACCTTCAGGACCACGTGGATGCCTCGCGCTGGCTCGGCACGACGCTGGGCATCCCCGCCGCACGCGTCGGGATCTACGGCGGGAGCTACGGCGGCTTCATCACGTTGATGGGGCTCTTCACAGCCCAGGACCACTTCGGCTCGGGCGCCGCGCTGCGCTCCGTGACCGACTGGGCGCATTACAACGAGAGCTACACGTCCAACATCCTCAACCGTCCGCAGCATGACTCGGTGGCCTACCGCCGCTCGTCGCCCATCTACTTCGCCGAGGGACTGCGGGCGCCACTGCTCATGCTGCATGGCATGGTGGACGTGAATGTGCACTATCAGGACATCGTGCGGTTGCAGCAACGGTTGATCGAGCTGGGCAAGACCGACTGGAGCCTCGCGTCGTATCCCGTCGAAGACCATGCGTTCGTGCGGCCCTCGTCGTGGACGGACCAGTACCGCCGCATCTTCGAGCATTTCGAGCGAACGATCGGGCGACGGACAGACACTACCGCCAGGGCATCCAGTGCCCCCCGCTGACCTCATGACGCCGCCTCGCCTCGCGCGGCTCGCCCGCGTGCTCCGCCGTATCGTGGGCGCGCCGGATTACGACGCGTATCTCGCGCACGTCGGCGAACACCACCCCAGCGATGCGCCGCTTACGCCCGAGGCGTTCGCGCGAGACGCGCTGACGCGGCGCTACGATCGTCCGGGCAGCCGCTGCTGCTGATCGCATGGAAAATCACCACGCGCTCAGCGCGCGCGGCGCGGATGCCGAATCACCACCGCCATCCCTGCTGCCGCGGCTAGCGCCAGCGTCGCGCCCATCGTGAAGGCCGTGCCCGCTCCGGCGCGGTCCCACACAAAGCCGAACATCAGCGATGCGGGCAGCGCGCCGAGTCCGATCGCGAGATTGTACCAGCCGAATGCCGTTCCCCGCTTGGCCGGCTCAACAAGATCCGCGACGAAGGCACGCTCCGCTCCCTCGGTGAGCCCGAAGAAGATTCCGTACAGCGCGAACAGCGCCCAGGCGTGCCAGGCGCTCGTCGCCTGCGCAAATCCCAGGTACACGGCGGCGTAGAGCGTCCACCCCGCGATCAGCGTCGGACGTCGCCCGATGCGGTCCGACAGCGCGCCGCCAGGCGTGCTGGACAGCGACTTCACCACGTGCAGCGCCGCCCAGAGAATGGGCGCCAGCGCGACGGGCACGCCGAGCTGGTGCGCTCGCAGCAACAGAAACGCGTCCGTGGAATTGCCCAGGGTGAACAGGAAGATCACGCCGAGGACCCGCCAGAATCCCGCGCCGAGCGGCTGGGCGAGATCGGGCGCACCGGTAGTCGGCGCCGACGCCACGCGAGGCACATCGCGCACGAACGCCACGAGCACGATGAACGAGATCACGCCAGGGATCGCGGCGAGCCAGAAGACCGTCCGGAGCTCGGCGATCTGGCGACTGAGGATGAAGAAGGCAATGAGAGGGCCGAGCACGCCGCCGGCGTGGTCGGCGGCACGGTGAAAACCGAACGCCCGGCCGCGGATGGCCGGATCCACCGATTCCGCGATCAGCGCATCGCGCGGCGCGTTGCGGATTCCCTTGCCCACGCGATCGGCCACGCGGATCATCAGGACGTGCGATGCGGACTGCGCGATGGCGACGAGGGGCCGCATGGCGGTGGCGATCCCGTAGCCCAGCACGACGAGCGGCTTGCGCCGCCGTACCCGGTCCGACCACCATCCGCTGGCCAGCTTGAGCAGCGCCGCCGTCGACTCCGCCGCTCCCTCGATGGCGCCGATGAAGCTGGCGTTGGCGCCGAGGACCGTCGTGAGGAAGACCGGCAGCAGCGGATAGATCATCTCGCTGGAGACGTCGGTGAAGAAGCTCACCGCCGAGAGCGCCAGCACGTTTCGTCCGAGACGCGGCCGCGGGGCGTCGCCCGGCGGACTGCTGCTTCCGAGCTCGCTCATGGGCGACCATCTTGCGTCGCGGGCATGCCCGACGCCATAGATAGCGCATGGACGACGACGTGCTGGTGCACGGTCAGGACGCTGCCGCGCTGTTCCGGCGTCTCGCTCCAGCGCGGGCGCGACTCGCCGAGCGGGATGAGCAGCTCGTAGGGATGCAGATCGCGCTCTGCGAGATTCCGGCGCCCACAGGCTCGGAGGGCGCGCGCGGCGCGTCCGTCGCCAACCGATTCGGCCAGCTCGGACTCCGCGACGTTCGCGTGGACGAGGTGGGCAATGTCACTGGCGTGCGCGATGGCACAGGAGCGCGTGCGTTGGCTCCAGTACTCGTCTGCGCGCACCTCGACACCGTGTTTCCAGCCGGCACGCCGGTCACCGTGGAGCGTGTGGGGCGGCAACTTGCCGGTCCCGGCATCGTCGACAATTCGCGCGGTCTGGCCGCCATGCTGGCGCTGGCCGGCGCGATCGACGGGCGCCGCGTGACCACCGCGCGGCCGATCCTCTTTGCCGCCACCGTCGGCGAGGAGGGATCCGGCGATCTGCGCGGCGCGAAGCACCTGTTCGGGCGATTGCCCGTCACGCCGTCGTCGTGCATCGCGATCGATGGGGCCGGCGATGACCGAATCGTGCACCGCGCCCTGGGCGCGCGGCGGTTTCGCGTGACCTTCCGTGGCGCCGGCGGGCATAGCTGGGCCTCGTTTGGCGTGCCGAACCCCGTGCACGCCGCGGGCGCGGCGGCGGCGAAGCTCGCCGTGATGCCCCTGCCGCGCATCCCGCGTACCACGCTCTCGGTGTGCCGCATCGGCGGGGGGATCAGCATCAACGCCATCCCCGAGGACGCCTGGCTCGAGATCGATCTCCGCTGTGCGTCGGCCGAGGTGCTCACCCGGTGCGCCGCCGAAGTGCAGCAGGCCGTGCGCCTCGCCGTGCGCGAGGAGAATCGGCGACGGAGCCGCGGCAGCCCTGCCCTCTCGTTCGTCGTCACCGTGATCGGCGATCGTCCGTGCGGCGAGGTGCCGCCCGAACACGGTCTTGTGCGACTCGCGCTCGACGCGACTCGGCTCATCGGTCGCCGTCCGGAGCTCAGCACCGCCTCCACCGATGCGAACGTTCCGATCAGCCTCGGCATCCCCGCCATCGCCATCGGCGCGGGGGGACGCGGCGGCGCGGTGCATACGCCGAGCGAGTGGTATGACAACACCGACGGCACGCTCGGCGTGGCGCGCGCGCTGACCGTGCTCGTCGGCGCCGCCGGACTCGACCGCGCGAGCTGACGGCGCTCAGGCGTCGCCGCGGATCTCCGAGTGGTCGGAGACCGTGAGACTCGCTCGCAACCCGTCGAGCGTCACGTCGTTCCCGATGAGCGAGTCGTGCAGCGTGCACTTCGTGACCGTCGCGTTCTTGCCGATGATCGTATCGGTGAGCGTCGATCCCTCGATCCGGCTGCCTGCGCCGATCGAGACGTTCGGCCCGATCACCGACTGCGAGAGCGTGACGTCGTCCTCGATATAGACCGGGTCGTGAATGGTGACCCCCATCTCCACGTGCGACGGACGCCGCGACGCACCCTTGGAGAGCACGGTGCGGTTCGTCTCGAGCAGGGTGTCGAGCTTGCCGGCGTCGTACCAGCCCTCCACGTCCACGACCTTGATCCTGGCGCCGTGCTCGATCATGTACTGGAAGGCGTCGGTCAGGTAGAACTCGCCGTTGTTGGCTGGCTGGGTGAGCGTATGGTCGATGCCCTCGAACAGCAGCCGCGAGTTCCTGATGTAGTAGAGCCCGATGTTGGCGCGTTTGGAGATGGGCGTGCTGGGCTTCTCGATGATCTGCGTCATGTTGCCCTCGGCATCGGTCACCACCACGCCGAAGCGCTGGTAGTCCTCCACCTCCTTGACCCAGATGATCCCGTCCGCGTCGGTGTCCTTGATGATCGACAGATCGGTCTCGAAGATCGTGTCCACGAAGATGATCAGCACGGCGTCGTCGCCGACGAACGGCTGCGCGAGCTTCACGGCGCCCGCGGTCCCGTCCTGGACTTTCTGCTCCACGAACTGTGCGGGCAGGCCGGCGAACTGCGTGCGCGCATAGTCCTCCACCTTCTCCTTGAGGTGCCCGGTGACGTAGATGACCTCGTCCACGGTGCCGAGCTTCTCGAGATCCTCCAGGATGTACGCCATCACCGGCTTGCCGGCGATCTTGAGCATCGGCTTGGGCACGAGATGCGTGTGCGGACGGAGCCGCGTTCCCTTGCCGGCCAGCGGAATGATGACTTTCATGGTGCGCTTGTGCCCTCGCGCCCGTAGGCGTCCTGGATGACGTGGTCCGCCTCCAGGACGCCTACGGGCGCGAGGGCACA
>JBKJIY010000085.1:0-9239 GCA_046598315.1 Gemmatimonadaceae bacterium | reverse complement strand
CGGAAGGGGAGCCAGTCGGCGGCTCCGTCGCCGAGCGCCGCGCGGGTCACGTCGCGCCCGCCCGGACGCATGACGAGGTACATCGGAATGAACGTCGCGACGAGGAGCAGCTTGTCGGCGAGCGGATCGAGGAGTCGTCCCAGATCCGTCTCCTGCTTGCGTGAACGGGCGAGCTGCCCGTCCACGTAGTCCGTCACCGCCGCCACGATGAACAGCACGAACGCGACCAGCCGCAACGTCGAGGACGGCGCGAGCGGTAGCCACGCGACGATCGGCGTGAAGGCGATGCGGGCGGCGGTGACGGCGTTCGGAAGGTTCACTCGATCGGCACGGATTAGGCGAGAGACTTGAGCACCTGCTTGCTCACGGCGCGCAGCGTCTCGAAGACGCCGTCGCCCGTGACCGCTACTGCCTCGAAATATGGCGCACGTTCGATCCATTCGCCGGTCGGGATCTGCTCGGTGAGATTCTCCCCGGCGTGGAAGGGATCCGGCACGATACGCTGGCGCGGCGGATCGCTGATCTCCCACCCCGGATTGAGCGCCGCCTGCAGATCGCGGATCGGCGCCGCGTTGGGAAGGTCTCGCTTGTTGTACTGGATGATGAACGGCATCCTCGTCAGGTCGTATCCGTACTCGGCCATGTTGTCGTAGAGATTCTGCATCGCCTCCTGGTTGGCCTCCATCCGCTCCACCTGCGAGTCGGCGACGAACACGATGCCGTCCACGCCCTTGAGAATCAGCTTCCGGCTGGCGTTGTAGTAGACCTGCCCTGGCACGGTGTACAGATGAAAACGGGTCTTGAAGCCGCGGATGGTGCCGAGGTCGACGGGCAGGAAGTCGAAGAAGAGGGTGCGCTCCGTCTCCGTCGCGAGCGAGATGAGCTTGCCGCGGGTGTCCGGCTGCACCTTGCCGTAGATGTGCTCGAGATTGAACGTCTTGCCGCCAAGTCCGGAGCCGTAGTACACGATCTTGCAGTTGATCTCGCGCGATGCGTAGTTGATCATCGACATGGCTGTCGTCTCCCCTTACTGGAACAGCTTGTCGATTTCATCATCCGCACCGGCCAGAAGTCCGGGGGCGCCGCCCTGTCCCTGCGCAGGGCGCGCGAATACCTGCTGGAAGAGCGTCGTCAACTCCTCCACCGTCAGCTTCATCTTGAGACGAACGAGGCCGAGCGTGGTGCGGTTGTCGAACAGCACCACGAGGATGACGCGCCGCGCGACGTCGGCAAGATACATCGACTCCTTCTCCCCTTGATGGAACAGCGAGTTGAAGTCGCTCTCGCCAATCAGCTTTGCGAGCTGGTCGTTGGCGCTGAAATCGGCTGCCGTGAGCGTGGCAAAGGCCGTGGGGTCGAACTTGGGCTGCTCCCCCACGGTGGCGACGAGCTGACCGCTCCGGTCCACGAGCATGGCGCACCGGGCGCTGCTCACGGCAAGGAAGCGATCGAGCGACTGGGTGATCGCGGCGAAGTCGTCCTCGGTGAACGACCAGCTCGCGGCGCCGACGGGCATGAGAGGGTGCTCTAGTCGAGGTACGATTGCATGCGACGGAGCAGCAGCTGGCCGCGTCTCCGCAGGATTGGCCGGGATTCCCAGTTCACATAATCGGAGAGGAGCCGCGCCGTCTCCAGCCCGGGCTGTCCGGCAAGATAGCCCAGTGCCGCCAGGCGGCGCAGGGAAGACCGGCTGAACAGTTCCCGCCGGCTCCGTTGCATCTGTGCCCCCCACACGACGAGTCCGACCAGCACCCCACCGAGAAAGCCGTAGGCGGCCAGGGTAGTGTTCCGCGCGTCTTTCACATCGCCCTCCGCGCGGAGAGCGCCTGGGCGATCGTCCCCCCGTCGGCGTACTCCAGGTCGCCACCCATGGGGAGCCCGCGGGCGATCCGGCTGACCAGCACGGTGTGACCCGCGAGCTGACGTTGCACGTACAAGGCGGTCGCCTCTCCTTCCAGACTCGGGTTGGTCGCCAGAATTACCTCCCGCACCTCCCCGAGCGCGACGCGCGCGACCAGGTGGGGAATGGTGAGATCGTCGGGGGTCACACCGTCCAGTGGGGAGAGGCGGCCGCCGAGCACATGAAACATTCCGCGGAACTCGCCGGCCCGCTCGATCGCGCCGATATCCGCCGCTTCCTCGACTACGCAGATGAGCGTGCCGTCACGACGCGGGTCGCGGCAGATGGCGCAGAGCTCGTCCTCGGTCAGGTTGAAGCATCGCCCGCAGGGCCGGATCTTGTCCGACAGCGTGCGCAACGCGTCGGCCAGCCGGCGGCTCTGCTCCGCCGGCTGCTTCAGCAGATGGTACGTGAGCCGCAACGCGGTCTTGCGCCCGATGCCGGGCAACCGCGCGAGCTCCCCAGTGAGTTCGTCGATCGCCGACATCGCGCGATCCTAGAACGGAAGCTTGAACGGCAGCGACAAGCCGCCCGTCAGCTTGCCCATGGACTCGCCGGCCAGTGCCTGCGCCTTCTTCTGCGCCTCGGTCACCGCCACGAGCACGAGATCCTCGAGCATCTCCACGTCGCCCTTGCTCACGAGGCCTGGATCGATCTTGATGGAGCGGAGGGTGCCCTGACCATTGGCCTCCACGCTCACCAGGCCGCCGCCGGACGACGCCGAGACCGTCTGGTGCTGCAGTTCCTCCTGCATCTGCGCAAACTTGCCCTGCATCTCCTGCGCTTGCTGCAGGAGCTTCATGAAGTCAGCCATTGAATCCGTGCTCGTCGAAGATGAAAGAAGCTACCGGGCGTCGCGCGGCCTGGGCAAGCGACGCGCGCAAGGCGCACGCGCGGCGCACGGGGGCGCGTCACTCGGTGAGATCGAGGTCGAGCGCATCGATGGCTCGATCAAGCACCGGATCCTTGCGACGCAGCGACGTGAGTCGCTCGGCGCGGACCATCTCGTCGGTGAGCCGTGTCGGTGGAGCACTCGGGCCCGCGGCGGCGCGCACGAGTACGCGGCGTACGCCCGAGAAACATCCGCGCAGCACGGCGAGGACCTCGGACGCGGCCGTCTCCAGCGCCTGCTCGTAGAACGGATTGGCCTCGTCGAGCGCCACGGTGACGTCGCCCGTGGCGCTGACGGCCACCGGCGTGGCATGCTCGAGCGCCGTGGCCGCGACGCTCTTCCCCGAGGCACGCAGGGCGCCAACGAGCTCGTCCCACCGCTCCGCGAGCTGATGGACGTCGGGAGGCGCGGCGGCGCCCCGACCTGGTTCCGCCTGCGGCGGCGCCTGTGGCCGCGACGCCGCGAGCGTCGGCGCGCGCGCTGGTGCGTCCGCCGTGACCTTCGCCTCGGTGCGCCGCATCGGCACGTCGTCGTCGAGACGCGATCCGGCGTCACCGGCGCCGAGCCCGCGCAGCAGCGCCTCGAGCGAAATCGTCCGATCCAGGAGCGCGAAGCGCACGAGGAGGGCCTCGAGCAGCAACTGCTGCTGTCCGCTTTTCCTGAACCGAGGCTCCAGCTCGACGACCGCCGCCAGCATGCGCAGCAGGTCGGCCGGCGCGAACGCGTCGCGACGCGCCTCGAGCGCGTCCTTGGCGCGTTCACTCACCTCCGGCGGCACGCCGCCCAGGGCCACGGCGAGTAGCGCGCGCACCATGTCGGCGAAGCCGGTGAGGAACTGTCCGAAGTCGATGCCGGCGTCGGCAAGCCGAGCCACGAACGCGAAGACGTCGCCGGCCCGGCGCTCCAGCATGAGATCGAGGAGGGCGATGAACTCGTCTTCCGGCACCAGGCCCAGTGCGTCGCGCACGCGGTCAGCCACGACGGCGCCATCTCCCATGGAGAGCACCTGATCGGTGAGCGACAGCGCATCGCGCATGGAGCCGTCGGCGGCGCGGGCGATCATCGCCAGCGCGTCCGCATCCGCCATCACCCCTTCGTCGGCCAGCACGCGCTCGAGGCGAAGGCGGATGTCCGCCGGTCCGATGCGCTTGAAGTCGAACCGCTGAAGTCGGCTCAGCACGGGCGCGGCAGCCTGCGCGATCTTCTGCGGTTCCGTCGTCGCGAACACGAAGACCACCCGCGGCGGCGGTTCCTCCAGGATCTTCAGCAGTGCGTTCCACGCCTCGCGCGTGAGCATGTGCGCTTCATCCACGATGTAGACCTTGTACTGGTCGTCACCGGAGGGCGCATACATGGCGCGCTCCCGCAACTCGCGGGCGTCGTCCACTCCCCGATTGGAGGCGGCGTCGATCTCCACGACGTCGAGCGAGCTGGCGCCGGCCCAGATCCGCGTGCAGGACGGACAGTCGCCGCACGGCTCGCCGTCGAGCGCGTCGTCCTGGCGTCGCTGGCAATTCAGCGCCATCGCCAGCACCCGTGCCAGCGTCGTCTTCCCCACCCCGCGTGGCCCGCAGAGCAGGTAGCCATGGGCCACTCGGCCGCGCGCGATGGCGCCCTTGAGCGTGGCCGCGACATGCGATTGTACGGCGACGTCCGCGAAGCGCTTCGGACGGTATTTACGGGCGAGGGCGAGGGACATTGCGACGAAACCTACAGCCCGGTACGGTGGGGGGTCAGGCGGCATGCACGAAGCGCGGGGAGCGCGCTCCGTGACTGGAAAGCCGCTCGCCCGCGCCAAGTGTCCCAGGCCTGACGAAGCGACGTCAGACACCTCATGCCGCTGCTACCTTCGGGGTCCTGACGGAGTTAGAAGGCTGTCGCCCTCCGGGACCTGGGACGCCTTGAATATACCACGGCGCGCACGCGCCATCCTACCCGTCACGCTGCCCGGCGGGACCCAAGCTCGTCGAGCACCGCGCGAAGGATGCGGCCGGCCTCGGCAACCGCGGCGTCATCGGCGTCCAGATGGGTCACCGCGCGCACGCGCGACTGGTGCCACGGCGTGAGTCGCAGCCCCTGGGCCGCCGCGGCGCCCACCACGTCGGCACTCGTATAGCCGCTCGGCAGGTCGATCATCAGGATGTTCGTGTCCGGCGGCACCACGGTGCAGCCTCCTGCGCCGTCCACCGCGGCGGCGAGCGTCGCGGCATGCGCGTGATCTTCCGGAAGCCGGGCCAGGTGCATGTCCAGGGCGTGCAGGGCGGCGGCGGCGAGGATGCCCGACTGCCGCATCCCGCCACCGAGGCGCTTCCGCACCACGTGCGCGCGCTTGACTACCGGCGCGTCGCCCACCAGGATGGCGCCCACCGGGCAGCCCAGTCCCTTGGAGAAGCTGAGCATTGCGGTGTGCGCGCAGCTCGCGAAGTCCGCCAGCGGGGTCCCCGTAGCCGCGCTGGCGTTCCAGAGCCGCGCGCCGTCCATGTGCACCGGCAGCGAATGCGCGTCGGCCACGCCGCGCAGCGCCCGCAGCTCGTGGAGCGGCGTCACCTTGCCCCCCGCGCCGTTGTGCGTGTTCTCGAAGCAGACGATGCTCGCCGCCGGCGCATGGATGGACAACGGACGCAGCGTGCGGGTCAGATCATCGGCGCCCATCACGAGACGGCCCGGGCCAGGGGTCACACCACGCACCTGCACCCCGCAGATGGCGGCCGCGCCAGCCATCTCCCAGTGGATGATGTGCGAGTTCGCATCGAGCAGGGCCTCGGTGCCCGGTGAGGAGTGCACCGCGATGCCCGCCTGGTTGGCCATCGTCCCCGTGGGGAAGAACAGCGCCGCGTCCTTGCCAAGGAGTTCGGCGACGCGCGCCTCCAGGCGCCGCACGGTGGGATCGCCGTCGAGGACGTCGTCTCCGACCTCCGCGTCGGCCATGGCGCGCCGCATCGACGGGGTGGGCTGGGTGACGGTATCGGAGCGGAGATCGATCGGCATCAGGACGCGGGATCGGTGAATGGTGAAACGCGAACGGCACACCGAATCTAGCCCGGTGTGCCGTTCGACGCCCTGTGGTGCGCGGTCACCCGTTGCCGGTTGACCGTTCAACGCAGCCCCGCAGTTACGGCTTCTTCACCGTGATCGTGGGAACCGACACTTCCGTCTTCTTCGTGCCGGCGACCGGCTTCTGAATGATGACGGTATCCGGCTTCGTGCCCACCACCGGCGTGCTGATGGTGTCCTTCTTCATTCCGACGTCCACATCCGGCGTGGTGACGGTCTTGGTCTCGGTGCCGATCGTCGGCGTCTCGACCTGATACTGGTTTTCGCCGGTCTTCTTGCAGCCGGCGAGCGGCAGCGTGAGAAGTACGGCGCCGACTAGGATCTTGCGCATGGGGGCCTCCCTGGGTGGCGTGTTCGACGATGCTCCGAAGCAACCTTCGCGCCAAATGCTCGGCTCGTCAATCCAAAAATACCTCACGTTGCCGCTTTCGTGTACGTCGCAGCTCGAATACCTGGCCCACCTCGCCGCCCAGGATGAAGATCAGCGCGGCGTAATAGACCCAGAATACGATGGCCACCGCCGTGGCGGCGGTGCCCGAATAGAACGAGGCGGGATTGAACGAGCGCAGATAGGCGGCAAACACCAGTTTCGCGAGCACGAACATGAAGCTCGTGAACAGCGCCGCCACCCAGGCTGTCTTTGTCCGCACGCGCTTGATGGGGAGAAACTTGTACAGCGCGAAGAACATCACGGCCAGCAGCGCGTCAGCCACCAGCCGCCCGGTCCAGTAGCGCGCCTGCCCCATCACGTCGTCGCGCAGGCCCAGGTCCGAGAGCACCTGCACGCCGCGCGTGGTGGCGACGAGCAGGTAGCCGCTCAGCAGCGTGTTGGCCGTGATGAGGATGGTGGAGACGATGGTGATCTTGACGTCGAAGATCTTTCCGTCGATGATCCCCCGCTCGCTCTCGATGTCGAACACGTTGGCGAGCACGGTGCGCAGCGAGCCGAAGAGGCGCGTGGAGAACCACACGAAGCCGATCCCGCTGTAGATCGGGAGCTGCTTGTGGCTGCCCAGGATACCGTCGATCAGGTCGCTCGTCGCCTTGCTCTCGCCCGCGGGAAGCAGACGGGAGAGATACCGGACCACGACCTCGTTGGACTCCGCCGACGACTTCTGGAGGATGAACCCGAAGCCCCACACCAGCAGGAGCACGAACGGCACGGCGGCGAGCAGAATGTTGAACGCGATGCCCCCCGCGAGAAAGAGGACGTTGTCCTCTCCCGCATTGTCCCAGACGCGCTTCGCGTAGTCACGAAGCGTCCACCAGAGGCTGACGAGGCGCGAGCGCTTCGTCGTGCGGGAGAGGCGAGCCTCCCCCACATCGTCGGCGATGGGGGCGTCGGGAGTCGTCAGACGCTCGTGACGTCGTCGACGCCGGTCGAGACGGTCGAGACGGTCGACCGGCCGCGCGACGACCGTGCGACATCGCCGCCGGCATTGTACGCCGCCTTGGTCTCGGCGAGCCGCCGCTCCAGATCGCCCCGCGCCAGGTGCGCGGCCTCGCGTCCGGCGTCCATCGCCCGCGCGACCTGCGCCTTCTTCGACTCGATGGCGAGGCGAGCGGATTCGATCTGCTCTTCCACGCGGGAGCGTGCGCTTTCGAAGGTGTCGACGACTTGTCCAGTGACGTCGGTCGCCACGTCCTTCACCGACGCCGTTGCCGCCTCGGCGCGGCGGCGCAGCGCGCGCCGCGTCTCGGGGCCGGAGCGCGGCGCGAACAGCAGCGCCACGCCGGCGCCGATCGCGACGCCCAGCATGAGCTGCGCGAGGCCGCCGCTGTGCTTCTCGATGACGATGTAGGGCACGTCGTCGTGATCCTGATGATGCCGCATGTGCATTCCTCTGTTGGTTGGCTCAGCGTCCCTTCTTGACCGTCGACTTCTTCGACTGACCGCGCGCCGGTGGAGCCGGCTCGCTGCGCCTCGCCGCGCGAGCCGACGCAGCCGGCACAGCGGGGGCTGCCGGCACGGCGGCCGCCCTGGGCGAGGGCGTTCGCACGGGCGGCGGGACAGCCTCGTCCCTCACCGCGTCGGCAGACCCGCTCCCGAGCAGCTGCAGCAACTCCCCGCGCACTTCCTGTTCCGAAAGCCCCAACACCTTGGCGGTACGCCCCGCGTCCCCTGCCGTGGAGGCGAACGTCCGGAGCACCAGCTGCTGACGCGCCTCGGCGGCGGTGGCCCCCACGGGAATCGTCAGCGCCGTGGGCATCTCCCCCCCTCGCAGATGACGTGGGATCACGTCCGAGGGACCGATGGTCAGCCCGCGACTCATGATCACCGCACGCTCCACCGCGTTCTTGAGCTCGCGGACGTTGCCGGGCCAGTGGTAGCTCATGATCCACTCCCACGTGGCGTCGTCGAACCCGGTGATCGTCTTGCCGTTCTGGTGCGAGAAGCGGTGCAGGAACTCGTTGGCGAGCAGCTGGATGTCGTCCGCCCGCTCGCGCAGCGGTGGCAGGTCGATCTCGACGACGGCGAGCCGATAGTAGAGATCCTCGCGCAGCTCCCCGTCGGCGATCGCCTTCTGCAGGTTCTTGTTGGTCGCCGCCACGATCCGGATGTCGACGTTGATTTCCTTCTTGCCGCCGAGGCGCCGGATCTGACGCGTTTCGATCGCGCGCAGCAGCTTGACCTGGATGTCCGTGGGCATCTCGGCCATCTCGTCGAGAAAGATGGTGCCGCCACTCGACATCTCGAACGCGCCGGCCTTCTCGTTCGTCGACCCCGTGAAGGCACCCTTCTCGTGGCCGAAGAGCTCGTTCTCGAGAATCTCCTTGGGCAGCGCCGCGCAGTTCAGGGCGAAGAACGGGCCCTTGGCCCGATCACTCTTGGTGTGCAGCGCACGCGCCACCAGCTCCTTGCCGGTGCCGCTCTCGCCCAGGATGAGGACGCTGGCCGTGGACGACGCCACTGCGTCGATCACCTGGTACACCGAGCGCATGGAGTCGCTCTTCCCCGTGAGCTCGCCATAATGCGTGAGTCCCTCGAGCTTGGACGCGAGCTCGCGGTTCTTCTGCTGGACCTGGTACTTGTCGAGCGCCTTGGGAATCAGCGCCTTGAGCCGATTGAGCTTCTCCGCGTTGAGCGGCTTCTCGATGTAGTCGTACGCCCCCTGCTGCATCGCCTGCACGGCAGAGTCCACGGTCGCCTGCCCCGTGATGATGATGCACTCGGTGGGGATGTCACGCTGCTGGAGCTCGCGCAGCAGCGCGAGTCCATCCAGCTTGGGCATCTTGAGGTCGGCCAGCACGACGCCGTAGCGCTCGGCGGACAGCTTGTCGAGGGCCTTCTGCCCATCGGCCACGACGTCGACGGCATAGCCGGCATCCTCGAGGATCGCGGCGAGGCCGGTGGTGATGGCGGATTCGTCATCCGCGATGAGGATCTTGGGG
>JBKJIY010000089.1:0-26636 GCA_046598315.1 Gemmatimonadaceae bacterium | reverse complement strand
ACAGCCTGGCTCGCCTCCGCTTCTCGCTCGTGCGCGTGAGCCCCACCGGCGACGCGGTGATCGCGTCGAGCCGGGATGGGCTCTGGCTGATCGATGCGTCCTCCAGCGCCCGAACGCTCATCGCCGCGAGCGACGACTCGGTGCCAACCACGCCGCGGGTGAGCGTGGCCGCGTGGACGGACGATGGCCGGACGATCTATCTCCTGTCGTCATCGCGGACGCGGTGGGAGCGCGCGGTGCTGCGCTACGATCGCGCGACGGGTGCCATGAAGGAGCTGGTCCGCGACGATCGCTTCTATTCGGGACTTCGTGCCTCGCGCGACGGGCGGTCGCTGGTGGTGTCGATTGCGTCCGGCAACCGGCCGGCCGACCTCTATGCCGCCGACGGCGACATGGGCGGGCTCCGACGCATCGCCGAATCCAACCCGCAACTCGGGCAGGTCGCGTTCGGACCGACGCGGTTGATCGGCTATCTCGATGCCGACGGCCATGCCAGCTACGGCGTGGCGTACCTCCCGGCGGGGTACGACGCGAGCCGTCCATATCCCACCGTCTTCAGCGTGTACGAGAGCTTTTTCGACGACGGCTTCGATCCCTCGGCCAACATCTTCACCGGTGCCGGCTATGTGGTGGTGAAGCCGTCGGTGGATTTCGACATCGGGCACCCCGGCGAGGCGTGGGTGAAGGGCGTGACGTCGGCGGCCAACAAGCTCATCGAGCTGGGCATCGCCGACTCGTCGCGGCTCGGCGTGCACGGGGTGAGCTACGGCGGATACGCCACCAACCTCCTGATCACGCAGACCAACCGCTTCAAGGCGGCCATCAACATCTCCGGCAAGGTGGATCTCGTCAGCTTCTACACGGACAGCCCGCGGCTTGGCGTGCGGAACGTGCATGCCGCCGAGAAGAGTCAGGACCGCATCGGGGCGACCCTCTGGCAACAGCCGCAGAAGTACGTGGAGCACTCCGCCATCTTCGCCGCCGACCGGATCCGCACTCCCCTCATGCTCATCACCGGCGCGCTCGATGCCAACGTGCCCGCCGACAACACGCGCGAGATGTACTACGCGCTGCGCCGGTTGGGGAAGGAGGTCGTCTGGGTGAATTACATGAACGGCGGGCACGGGGCAGGGAACGCCACGGCCGGCGAGTTCATTGACATGCAGCGGCGCATGCTCGAGTGGTACGACGCCAGGCTCAAGCGTGGCAGTCGGGTGACGAAAGCCGTTGCGCAGTAGGTCCGTATCACCGTGCCACGCTCACGCACATCCGTTCATTTATCCTCAGGAGTCACCGCATGCGAAAGCTGCTTCAGATCAGTGTCGTTGCCGCCTCGGTCGTCATCGGCTTCACCGCCTGCGACAGTGATGACACCCCCACCGGCCCCGTGAGCATCACGTACATCGCCACGATGAACGGAGCGAACGAGCGGCCCAACCCGAACACGAGCGCGGCGACCGGCACCGGCACGTACGTCCTCACGGGGAACACCCTGACGTTCAACCTCACGGCGACCGGTCTCACGACGCCGGCGACCGGCTCCCACCTGCACATTGGCGGGCCCGCGGTGGCGGGACCGATCCTCGTTCCGTACACGACGGCGAACGTCACGTCGGGGCAGATCACCTCGGGCACCATCGACCTGTCGGGCATGATCACGAATGGCACGATCTCCATCACCGGGGATTCGCTGCGCGCCCTGCTGAACAACGGCAATGCGTACGCGAACATCCACAACTCCACCTTTCCGGGCGGAGAGATCCGCGGGCAGCTGATCCGGCGGAACTAGGCGCGCGCTGCCGGGTCGTGACCGATGTCGGTCCACGGCCCGCGCGGCACCGCGGACACGTCGCGCGCGAGCAGCCGGTGTCGGGCGAACGGTCTCATGACGGCATGGATGGAGTGCGAGAAGCTTCCCCGCGCCCTCAGCCCAGCGTGGACTCCAGCAGCGCGGCGAGCCGATAGCCGGCGAGCGTCATCCGATGGCGTGCGATCTCGCCCGCCCGCCGGTCGTAGTCGAATGAAATCCGAATCGGCGCGTCGCCCTCCTGCCGCTCGTCCAGATCATAGACGACGTAGCGCGCGAGTGTGGCGCTCTCGTCCGCCCACCGTGCGATCGTCGTCTCCAGCGCCGCGGGGTCGACGCGCGTCTCCGGGTCGCCGGATGATGACGGCAACGCACCGGTGAGGTGACGCGCCACCTCGGCCACCGCCGCGCCGCGCGCGGCGCGGCCGGGCAGCCCGTCCCAGTACGCGTGCAGGTTGAGTGTGTCGGCGGGCAGCGGCCCGTGCCGCACTCGCTCGGCGTTGCCGCCCGAATCGCCAAGTGGGTGGCGGCGTGAGGAGCGCGAGATGCCGTGCAGCGGCTGGTGCAGATCACCCACCACGTGGATGAGCCACGACAGGCCGTACGCGCGCACCGGCGCCGACACGCCGGAATCACCGAGGGCGCGCGCGAGCGCCCCCATCTCCGTCACGGTGTTGCGCGTACCCGGCAGGATGGTGGCGGTGCCATCGGTCGCGAACGACCGATTCACGTAGTGCCAGCCGGCGCGGCGCTTCATGTCGGGGAAGCCGGGCAGGAACGGCGTGGCGCGGCTGGATGGATCGGTCTCGTTGTAGAACCGCGGATCGCGCCTGATCTGATCGGGCCACACGGACGCGCGCATGAAGAGCTCCCGCGCGCCGCCGTCCGTGCCGAGGTCGAGTCCGCGGGCGAGGGAGTCCAGGTCGGGGTGACGGCGGAGCAGGGCGTTCACGCGTGCTCGCGTCGCCGGCCGCAGCCGCTCGTACGCGATGGCGGCGATCACCTGATGACCCGTGGCGTCCCAGCGCAGCGCCGAGATCGGGCTGGCGCCAGACGATGCGAGGGGCAGGGTGGCGAGCGCTGCGATGAGCGCGACGGTCGAGAGCATGGGAGGCGGATAGTGACGTGATGGCAGATGACGAGCCCGAAAGATAGGGCCGGCGGCGTGCCACGTCTTGCGGCGCACCGCGCCAGACGGCATCCTCGGCGTCGGACATCGCCTCCATCGCCGCCACTCGGGGAATCATGAAGCTTCTGCGCTCGCATCATCGCCTCTCGTCAGCGTGCACCGCGCTGGCCGCCGCACTGCTGCTCGACGTCGGCGTGATCCTCGCGCAGGCGGTCTCACCGTCCGTCGCGCGAACGGACGCGCAGGGCGGCCTCGTCGCCATGGTTGGCGGCACACTGATCGATGGCTTTGGCGGTCCGCCCATTCGCAACAGCGTGATCCTCATCGAGGGCGAGCGGATCACGCGCGTCGGCACGGTCGGCACCCTCCCGGTGCCGGCGGGCGCGAAGGTCATTTCCACTGAAGGGATGAGCGTGCTCCCCGGTCTCTGGGACATGCACGTGCACCTCATGCTCAACGGGCACAGCGACTACGCGCACTGGGACCGCACCTACATCCCTCTGCTCGAGCGCGTGATCATGCCGTCGTCGGCACACCAGCTGCTGATGGCGGGCGTGACGAGCGCACGCGATCTGGGTGCGCCGCTGGACGCGAGTATCGCCGTGCGCGAAGCCATCAAGGCCGGTCGGATTCCGGGGCCCACGCTCTATGTGTCCGGCCCCTTTCTGCAGCACCGGCCGTATCCGGGCACCGAAGCGTTTCGCTGGGGCATCAATGGCGTGGAGGACGCCCGGGAAAAGGTGCGGACGCTGGCGCGCGCCGGCGTGAATTCCGTGAAGCTGATCGATCAGGACGAGATGACGATGGAGGAGGTGCGCGCCATCGTGGACGAGGCGCACAAGCACAAGCTCCAGGTGGTCGCGCACTCGCACCGGCCGGAGGAGATCCGGCGCGGGCTGATCGCCGGCGTGGACAACTTCGAGCACACCGGCATGGCCTCGTCGCCGGAATATCCGGCCGACATCATGGCGCTGCTCGAGGCGCGCACCGCGCGGGGCAACGCTGGCCCGCTGTTCTGGACGCCGACGATCGAGGGGCTGTTCAACTACGAGTACGTGCGCGACAACCCCGAGGCGCTGGACGATCCCTCCTGGCGATTGGGACTGCCCGACTCCATCATCGCCGACATCCGAGCCTCCCTCGCGCACCCGGACCGGCTACCCTACTTCCAGGCGACGCCGAGCCGGCGGCCCACACTCGGCAGAAAATTTCAGCAGTTGAAGGAGTCGGGCGCGATCCTGCTCATTGGCACCGACGCCGGCATCCCGATGAAGTTCCACAGCCAGGCCACCTGGCACGAGCTGGACGTGTGGGTCAACAAGCTCGGAGTGGACCCGATGATGGCGATCCGCGCCGCGACCTACTGGCCCGCCGTGGCGATGAAAGTGGATCGAGACGTGGGGACGGTGAGCGAAGGGAAATACGCCGACATCATCGCCGTGCGGGGCGACGTGCTGCGGTACATCAACCTGCTGGAAAGCGTGGACGTGGTAGTGAAGCACGGGGTGCGCTACAAGTAGCCGTCCTGCAGCGCCCCCTGTCCAGCTGTCCAGCTGTCTTCCTGTCTTCCTGTCTTCCTGGTTGTTAAATCGCGAAGCAGTAGAACAGCCCATCCCCGCCACTCGCCTTCAAGTTGTCCTGGCTGCACCCGCGCGAGCCGTGCGCGGAGTTCCACGACGTGGGGTTGTCACCGCCGCCATTGCGATCGTGATGCCCCACCTGGGCGCTACCCGCGCCGCTGTTCGTCCAGTTGGAACAGGTCTTGTCGTCCGGGCCCGGGAAGGCCGTGCCATTCATCTGCGAGCCGGTGAGGATGTCGTGGCGATTGGGCGTATCGCCCCGACCATTCACTACGTCGCCCCGCTCCGTGATCGAGCCGGTCTTCCCGAGTCCCGTGTTGGGGCTGTGCAGATCCGCCACATTCATCCCCACGCGTACCCCCTTCGCGTTGTACCAGGGACCGTTCCCGATACGATCGCGCGCGTCCACCGGCGCTTGCGTCCCCACCGCAGTGGCACTGAGATACGCGCGCCACGTGCGACCGCCTTCGCCCACGGCCGATGCCAGGGTGCGGCAATGCGCGTCGGCGCCAGCCAACCCGCCGAGGTCCGCACCCTTGCCCGGCCCCGCGCTCGTGAGGAAGAAGCTCATCCGCGGATTCTCCGTGCCGACGCGCGCCGGCATGGCGCACGCCCCCAGGCCGGACACGAGTGCGATCAATGCTGAGGTCTTCACGTTCGCTCCTTGATGAGTGGTTGATGTGAAAAGTTCATGAAGCACCGCCCGTACCCGGGCGAGTCGGTCAGGGACGTCGACCCCAGGTCGGGCTCGCCGGCTCCGTGGTCGCGCGGTTCACCGGCTTCTCGCGCCCCATCCGCATCGCCTCGGCCACGGCGCGCTCGAGCTGCGGGTCCCGTCCCGCGATGACGTCTTTCGGCCAGTTCTCCACGTCGATGTCCGGGGCGATGCCCTCGTTCTCCACGGCCCACTTGCCTTCGCGCGTGAAGAATCCGCCGCGCGGGGCGATCATCGAGCCGCCGTCCACGAACGCGGGCGTGTCCCATGTGCCCACGAGTCCGCCCCAGGTGCGCTTGCCGACCAGCGGGCCGACACCGCGCCGCTTGAACATGTAGGGCATCAGGTCGCCGCCCGAGCCAGCCATCTCGTTGATGAGCATCACCTTGGGGCCCCAGATGCCCGCCGCGGGGGAAGTGAACGGGTATCGCTCGGCCACGGGATTGTTGAAGTAGCCGTCAAAGTCGCGCTGCAGTAGTTCCACGATGTAATCCGCCGCCGAGCCACCGCCGTTGTACCGCTCGTCGATGATGGCGCCCTTCTTGTCCTGCTGCGCGAAGTAGTAGCGGTTGAAGCTGGTGTACCCCGGCTGCGCCGTGTTGGGCACGTAGACGTACGCCAATGTGCCGCCACTCAGCGAATCCACCATACGGCGGTTGCGCTCCACCCACGCTCGCGTGCGCAGCCCCTGCTCGTTGGGCACCGGCACGACGGTCACGCGCCGCGCGCCATCCATCGTGGGTCGGGCGTTCACGGTGAGCACCGTCTGCCGGTTGGCCGTGCCGTCAAGGAGGCGGTAGACGTTGTCGTTCGCCCGCAGCTCCACGCCGTTCACGGCCAGCAGGAAGTCTCCCGTGCTCACATCCACGCCAGGCGCCGCCAGCGGCGCCCGTAGCTCGGGATTCCAGCTCTCCGCGTCGTAGATGCGCGCGATGCGGTACCGGCCGCCGTCCTGCCGAAGATCGGCGCCGAGCAGGCCACCCGTGCCGGGCTGCACGCCCGGGATGTCGCCGCCCGACACGTACGAATGCCCGATCGCCGTCTCGGCGCCCATCATGTCGAGCAGATAATTGAGATCGGCGCGATGATGCACGCTGGGTAGCAGCGCGCCGTACATCTTCTTCATTGCCGGCCAGTCGCTGCCGTGCAGATTCTTCACGTACAGGTAGTCGCGCTGGTTGCGCCACCCTTCGTCGAACATCTGCGCGAACTCCTTGCGCGGGTCCACCATCGCGCGCAGCTGCACGGCGAGCTGTCCGGCGCCGGCGGCTGGTACCGCCTTGTCCGCGTCCACCAGGTACAACCCGCCCTGCGCGCCCGGTGTGCGGTACAGCAGCTTCTTGCCGTCGGCACTCACGGCGTAGGCCGCCACGTTGCTGGCGAATGGCGCAGCCTTCCGCTCCTTGAGCACGTAGCGGTGCAGCACGCCTCCGCGCGCCGCGGTCGCCGTGTCCGTGCCGGCAGGCGGCGTCGCTTCGAGCCAGTAGACTGTCCCGGATGGGCCAGCCAGCAAGCTGGCGTATGTGCGTTGCGCGAGCCCGGGGACGGCGAGCGTGCGCTGGGCGATGTTCTCGAAGTCGATCGTCACGCGCGGCATCCGAGGCAGCGCGTCCTTCGTCGAGTCGGCCGGTGTGCGCGCTGGCGCTCCGTCGGAGCGTGCCGCGCTGTCTCGCGTCCCGGCGGGGGCAATCGCGGTGGCGGCCGACGCGGCGCGCTCCTCGTCGCTCTCCGGCAGGAGCGGGCTGGGATCGCGCCTGTTCAGCACGGCCAGGTAGAGGCCGCGCGTCGTTGGGCGGTCGTAGCTGCTCATGTCGAGCCAGCCGCTGTTGAGACCGAAGTTGGTGCTGGCCAGGAACCAGAGATACTTGCCGCCGGCGTCCCACGCGGGCGCGACCGCATCGGCGAGGCCGTCGGTGATCTGGTGCCGCGATCCGCGCTCCACGTCGTACACGAAGATCGCGCGAAACATGCTGGGCAGTCGCCGCGAATAGGCGATGTAGCGTCCGTCAGGCGAGAAGACGGGCGCGAGCGAGCGGTCGGGCATCATGTAGAGGTCGGTATCGATCCTGGTCGGTTTCCCGCTCGTCACATCGAGCACCCACAGCTGCAGATGCGTGTCGTGATACAGGATTCGCCGGCCGTCCGCGCTCCACTGCGGCGTGTAGTAATGCGAGGCGTCGGGCAGCGCGATCGCGCGGCGGTTCGACCCGTCCTGCGATGCGATCACGAGCTGGTACTCGCCGCTCGCATCGCTGAAATACGAGACCCACTTGCCATCCGGTGACCACGCCGGATCACGCTCGGCACTGCCGCTCGCGCTCGTGAGTGCGCGGACATCGCCCTTTTCCGCCGGAATGGTGAAGATCTCGCCGCGCGCCTCGACCGCGGCGCGCTTGCCTGTGGGCGAAAGCGCCATCGACTGCACGCGCGCCATTGGAATGTCCTTCCACTGCGGCAGCATCCAGGGAAAGTCGCCCGCCGCGGTGATGTTGACCGCCCGCGCCGACTCTCCGTCCGCCGCGAGCTCATGGATGCGTCCACCCTGCTCGAACACCACGGCGTTCGCCGCGGTCGAGGCGTCGAGCGTCTTGACGTCGAAGTCCCGAAAGCGAGTGCGTTGCGCGAGCTGGCGGGAGCGTGTGTCGTAGGACCACACGTTCGAGACCCCGTCGCGGTCGCTGAGGAAGTAGACCACGTCGCCGATCCAGGCCGGGTCCATCTCCTTGCTGTCCGTCCACGGCGGCGTCGTCACCTCGTGCGACGCGAGATCCTCGATCCAGATGGGCCGATTCTGGCCGCCTCGATAGTTGCGGCGCTCCTCGTCCCACGAGTTGTTCATCCGGTACGCGACACGCTTGCCGTCCGGGCTGATCTTCCCCTGGTACGCGCGCGGCATGGGCATCGGCTCCTCGGGCCCGCCCGTCAGGCCGATCGTGAAGAACCGTGGCGCGGCGACGGGCGCATTGCTGGCGCGCCCGCTCGCGAAGACGACCTGCGTGCCATCCGGGGTCCAGCCCTGCACCTGATCGGCCCCCGGGTGATAGGTGAGCCGCCTGGGCTCGCCGCCCTCCACCGGCATCACGTACGCATCCACGTTGCCGGCGTACTGCGCGCTGAACGCCACCTGCGAGCCGTCGGGGCTCAGCTTGGGATTGGTGCTCTCGCCGGGAGCGCTCGTCAGCCGCCTGGCCACGCCGCCCGCGCGCTCCACGATCCAGATGTTGCCGGCGTGCGCGAACGCGATATGGCGGACGCTCACCGAGGGACTGCGGAGCATGCGAGTCTGCGCCGGCGAGCGAGCGGGCAGCGCGAAAGTGACCACGCACGAGGCGGCGAGGGCGAAAAGAGTGCGCGACATTGCCAGAGGTGACGAGGCGGAACGGGCAGCGCGGGGGGCAGGCGGCGTCGCCGTCGCGGCCGCGCGAGAGTCAGGCACGATACCCCACTCGCGGAGCACTCGATAGGGGGGAGCGCGGCGGGAAGCAGACGCTGCGCGGCAACGCATCCCAATGGCGCGGTGGCACCGGCGTGGGACCGCTGTAGCTTGTCCCCGGTCCGACGCCGGCGGAAACGCCTCCGGCCCCTGATCGTTCCGCCTGCTTCGGGAGTGACGACGTGCAGATGACGGCTCGTGAGCTCGGTGTAGTGGTGCTGGTAGCAAGCACCGTGATGGTGGCCGAGGCACAGGCGCAGCGCCCACGGCCCGCGTCCTCGGCAGGGCCGACCGCGCCCCCGGCCCCCACGCTGACGGCCGAGGTGCGCCAGTTCGTGACGACGAGTGCGCCGGTGATCGCTCTCGTGCGTGCCCGGGTGATCGACGGTACGGGCGCGCCCGCGAAAGTCGGCCAGACGATCATCATCGAGCGGGGTGTCATTCGCGCCCTGGGCGATTCGGGCAGCGTGCCGATCCCTGCCGGCGCGCAGGTGATGGATCTGACGGGACGATCCGTGATGCCTGGCCTCGTCATGGTGCACGAGCACATGTTCTACCCCTCGGGCGGCGGCAGCATCTACAACGAGCAGGGCTTCAGCTTTCCGCGGCTCTATCTCGCCGGCGGAGTGACCACGGCGAGAACCGGCGGCAACATGGCGGGGTACGCCGATCTCGAGCTCAAGCGCGCCATCGACGAGGGCCGAGCGGTGGGACCCGCGCTGGACGTGACCGCACCCTACCTCAATGGTCCCGGGCTGCCGATCTACCAGGTCCATGCGCTGACCGGTCCGGCCGACGCTCGACAGATGGTGGCGCACTGGGCGGATCGCGGCGCCACCTCGTTCAAGGCCTACATGCAGATCCGTCGCGGCGAGCTGCGCGCGGCCGTCGCCGAGGCGCACCGCCGCAAGCTGAAGGTGACGGGCCACCTCTGTTCGGTCACCTTCCGTGAGGCGGCCTCGATCGGCATCGACAACCTCGAGCACGGTCTCGTGGTGGCGAGCGATTTCGTGAAGGACAAGCGGCCGGATCTCTGCCCGGCGGGAGTCCCGGCGTCCATCGCCGCGCTCGACGTGTCGGCTGCTCCGGTGCAGTCACTCATCCGCGATCTGGTGGCGCGCGGAGTCGCCGTGACGTCCACGCTCACCGTGTTCGAGACGTTCACGCCGGGGCGTCCCCTCGCGCCGATAGGTGCCCTCGACGCCATGCTCCCCGAAGCGCGCCAGCAGTACACGCGCCGGCACGCGCAGATCGCCTTGCAACCCGGCTCGCCATGGGCCGCGCTGTTCCCGCGGGAGATGCAGTTCGAGCGCGACTTTTTTCGCGCTGGCGGACTGCTGCTGGCCGGGACGGATCCAACCGGGTACGGCGGCGTGGTGGCCGGCTACTCCAACCACCGCGAGCTGGAGTTGCTTGTGGAGGCTGGTCTGACCCCACTGGAAGCGATCAAGGTGGGGACGCTGCACGGCGCGCGGTATCTGGGCCGTGCCGACCGCGTCGGCTCCATCGCCATCGGAAAGCAGGCCGATCTGGTGGTGGTGCGGGGTGACCCGTCCGCCAACATCGCCGACGTGAAACAGGTGGAGACCGTGTTCAAGGACGGTGTCGGCTACGACTCGGCCAGGTTGTTCGCCTCGGTGAAGGGTACGGTGGGACTGCACTGAGGACGGCGACTACCGCGCCAGTCGCAGCGCCGATTCGGCGGCGACGGCGTCCATGGCGACGAGTGTGAGCAGGAGCGTCCCCTTGGCGAGTGCTTCGCGATCGATCCCCGTGAGCGTGAGCAGACCCGATGCCGTCGTCGTCTCCGGTCCCGAGAGTCGGTGCACCACGCGGGACCGACCGTCGGCGTCGCGCCGACGCAGCACGACGGCCTGAATCCTCGTGGCCCGCACGCCGGCGACGCTCACGGCAAAGCGCAGCGTGCTCTGCGAGGGATCATAGACGAACGCGCCGCGCGCCGTGACACCCGTACCGCGAGCCTGGACGGCGAACGTGCGCGGCGCCGGCGCGGCGCCTGCCACGAGCGCTGGCGTGGAGAAGGGCGCGCGTCGCCGCGGGCCCAATTGCTCGAAGGCGTAGGCGAGTGAGACCAGGCGCGCGTCGCTGAACGCGCGGCCGAGCAGCTCGATGCCCACCGGCAGACCATCGGTGCTGAAGCCGGCGGGGAGCGTGAGCGCGGGAAGACCCGTCTGCGCGCTGAGCGCGCACGTGCTGCCCAGTTGCGGATCGCCCGCGAGCACCGGGCGCCGGCGCATCGTGGGATACACCAGCACGTCCAGCCGCAGGCTGTCCATGATCGCCACGATCGCGTCGCGCGCGGCGCGTTGCCTCGCGAGCGCCCGCTCGTACGCGGCGCCGCCCCGCGTGCCCACCGAATCGGCCAGGCGGAAGCGCGCTTCGAGCGCATCATGGTGCAGCCCGGTGGCGAGCAGGCTGGCGAGCGATGTCACCGGCGCGCCCGGCGTGGCGGCGAGATAATCGATCAGGTCGAACTTGTGATCGAGGTTGATCATGCTCGTGCCCGCGAGCAGGCTGTCGAACTGCGGCACGACGACGCCAATCGTGTCCGCGCCGGCCGACGCCATCGCGCGGACGGCGGCACGTACCGTGTCGAGGATCTCGCCGTCGGCGTCGGCGAAATAGTTGCGCAGGATCCCGATGCGCGCGCCGCGGAGCGCTCCGGCGGTGAGCGCCTCGCTGAAGCGGGGGAGCACGCGCCCGTCCAGCACCCGGGTCTGCGAGTCGGCGGGGTCGGGGCCGACGGTGACGTCGAGCGCGACGGCCAGGTCGGCGACCGTGCGCGCCAGCGGGCCGGCGATGTCCTGCGTGTGCGACAGCGGCATCACGCCGGCGCGGCTCACGAGTCCCTGTGTCGGCCGCAGCCCCACGAGGCTGCCGAACGCCGCGGGAATGCGGATGGAGCCGCAGGTATCGGAGCCCCACCCCACGGCCGCGAAGCTCGCCGCGATGGCCGCGCCCGTTCCGCCGCTCGATCCCCCCGGACAGCGACGGGGGTCGTACGGGTTGCGCGTCTGCCCCCCCAGCGAACTGATGGTCGTGATCCCCGCCGCCAGCTCGTGCATGTTCGACTTGCCGAGGATCACGGCGCCCGCGTCGCGGAGGCGTCGCACGACATGGGCGTCGTCTCGGGTCTGGTGGCTGGCGAGGGCGAGCGAGCCGCCGCTCGTGGGGAGCGACGCGGTGTTGAAGTTGTCCTTGAGGATGACGGGGATGCCGTGGAGCGGGCCGCGCACCCGCCCGCGTCGCCGCTCGTCGTCGAGGCGGATCGCCTCGGTCCGCGCCTGCGGGTCGAGCCGGATCATCGCGTTGAGGGCCGGCCCGCGCCCATCGTACGCAGCGATGCGGGCGAGGTATGCGTTGACCAGCTCGAGGGCGCTGGTGCGGCCCTGCGTCATCGCGCGTTGCAGCTCCGCGATCGTCGCTTCGTGCACCTCCACGGGCGCGGCGCGACGTGAGCCCTGGGCGGCGGCGGGCGTGGCGGCCAGCCCGCTCAGGATCAGCGCACGCGCCGCGGCGAGCATCGTCCGGGTGATGCGTGATGACACGATCGTCCTCCTCACGGTGGAAAATGGGCGGGATGCCTGCGCCAAGATCGCGCGTGTGTGTCGGGATGGCGAGTCACGATCTAACTTTACAGGTTCTGCCCTACCCGTGTCCCTCTCGGCAATGATCGCTTTGTTCTCGTGTTCGTCCGTATCACCCGTGATGCTGGCCGCCAGTCTCGTGCTCGCAACCCTCCCCGCGACGGCGTCGGCGCGACAGGTCATCTCGGCGGCACAGCCGCCAGTTGACTCGCCGGCGCAGCCTTCGGCATCGGCGCGCCGCTATCCCGTGGATCCCGAGCGGGCGCCGCGGCCGTCCATGCGCGCCGTGCGCGCACTTCGCGCTCCCGTGATAGACGGTGTGGTAGACGACGCCGAGTGGTCCGCGGCGGATTCGGCGACCGACTTCGTGCAGCAGCTCCCCGTCACCGGCGGGCTTCCGAAATTCCGCACGGTGGTGCGCGTGCTCTATGACGCCGATCACATCTACGTGAGCTCGGTGAACTTCGATCCGGCACCGGGCCTGGCGATCACCGCGGGATTGCAGCGCGACTTCGTCTCGTCCAACAGCGACGCGTTCGCCGTGGCGCTGGACACGTACAAGGATCGTCGCAACTCCTTCCTGTTCGTCGTCAATCCGAAAGGCGCCGTGCGCGACGAGCAGACCTTCAACGACTCGCGCACGATCGTCGAGGCCTGGGAGGGCGTGATCGACGTGCGGACGGCCGTGATGCGCACCGCGGCGGGCGATTCAGCCTGGACGGTGGAAATGGCGATTCCACTCCGCACGCTGCGCTTCGACGGCACGCTCTCGGAGCAGGATTGGGGACTCAACTTCCTCCGCCGAGTGCGTCGCGTGAACGAGTCGTCGTACTGGTCGCCACTCGAGCGGCAGTACCGCGTGCACCGGATGTCCAAGGCAGGCACCCTGACCGGCCTGCACGGACTGCGTCCGGGGCGGAATCTGCAGATCAAGCCCTACACCATTGCGTCGAACGCGACGGGGGCGCAGGTGCTGCCATCGGCGCGCGGATCGGCCGCCGACGCCGGGCTGGACCTGAAGTACGGCGTGACGCCCGCCCTCACCCTGGACCTCACCTACAACACCGATTTCTCGCAGGTGGAGGTGGATCAGGAACAGGTGAACCTCACCCGCTTCTCGCGCTTCTTTCCCGAGCGGCGCGAGTTCTTCATCGAGAACGCGGGGGCGTTCACCTTCGGTGACGTGGAGGAGCGCAACTACCGCTCCGGAGCGTCGCTACGCGATTTCACGCTGTTCAACTCGCGCCGCATCGGCATCACGTCGGAGGGCCGGCCCGTGCCGATCGCGGGTGGCGGCCGGCTGTCGGGCCGCGTCGGCGGGTGGGAGGTGGGCGTGCTCGACATGCACACACGGCGAATCGATTCCGTGCCGGGAGAGCAGTTCGCCGTGGGACGCGCGCGCCGCAACCTGTTCGGGAGCTCGGACGTCGGCGTCCTCGTCGCCAGCCGATCGGGGAATGGCGCGTACAATCGCAGCTACGGCGCCGACGCGAATCTTCGTCCCTTCCCGAACACGATCGTCAACTCGTACGTGGCGGCCAGCGACGCGCCGGGCGACACGTCGGACGGATATGCGGCGCGCACCTCGGTCGGCTATCGCGGGCGGCTCTGGAACAGCTCGGCCATGTGGAAGCGCGTCTCCGATCGCTTCGATCCGGGGCTGGGCACGGTGCGGCGGCGCGGGATGCAGCAGTTCTTCGCCGCCACCGGCGTCCACGCGCGGCCAGCGCTGCCGGGCACTCAGGAGGTGAATCCCTACGTGCAGCTGGACTACATCACCGACCTGTCGGATCAGCTCCAGACACGGTCGCTCGAGTCCGGCCTCACCGTACTGCTGCGTCCGGAGGGCGAGATCGGCGTGGTGGTCAACGACGAGTTCGACCGGCTCGATGCGCCGTTTACCATCTATCCCGGCCAGGCGATCGCCGCGGGCCGCTACGCCTGGCGCGACGTCACGGCGCACTACAATACCGGAGACGGCCGTGCCCTCGCGGCCAATCTCAGTGCCACCACCGGAGGCTTCTACGACGGCAGGCGGCGCGCCGCGTCGGCAGGCCTGGTCTGGCGGCTCCGGTACAATCTCAGTCTCGAGGGCTCGGCGCAGCGCAACGCGGTGCGGCGTGACGCCGGTGACTTCACGGCGGATCTGGCGAGCCTGCGCGTCCGCTACGCCTGGTCCACGCGACTGTTCGGCAGCGCGTACACGCAGTACAACACGCAGACCCGCGCCTTCGTCACGAACGCTCGGGTCAACTTCCGCTACCGGCCGCTGAGCGACCTCTATCTCGTGTACACCGAGCGGCAGGACACGCGCACCTGGATGCGCAACGAGCGCGTGCTGGCGCTCAAGGTGACGCACATGACGGCGTTCTAGCGCGATGAAAGGCGGAAAAGCAGGCCGCAAGAAGGGGGGAGCGGGCCAGCGTGCTGGCGGCAAGGCCCGGGTGAAACGGGCCGTACCGCGTGGCGGAGGCAGGCACGACGCCGAGGCCGTGTCGCGCAAGCCGGTGAAGAAGACGACGCGGCTCGGAGCGCGGCGAGTCGCTGACGACGACTAGCGGCTCGTCGTCGTCAGATCCCGACGATCAACCCGAGCCGCGTGGTGAGCCGGTGCTCCGTGCCCCGCACGTAGCCGAATCGCTGCTCGATCCGCGTGGCCACGAGCTCGCTCCCGAGAAACGAGAACTTGAGACCCACGATCGCGTCAAGTCCCATGCGACGCCCCCTGAACTCGCTCCGCTCGCCGCCGCTCCAGTTGGCGCTCACGCTCCCGCCGGCGTAGGGGACGAGTCCGGTGGTCTGCCGCTCCGGCTGGATCGTGGCGTCCAGCGAGACGCTCGTGCGCGGCGCGCCGAGGGCGCGCTCGCGCTGGTAATCGGCACCCACCGTGGCGGCGACGTCGATCCCGGGGACGAGGTCGAGCAGCGTCTCGAGCGCCGCGCCGGCGCCGAGCGACACCGTGTTGCTCGTTGTGGCCGTCGCATAGCTGATATGCAGATCGACCGCCTGCTGCGCGTGCGCGCGTGGCGTGGCGAGAAGCGTGAGGCAGAACAGGGCGAAAGTCCGCATCGATCTCGTGACGGGAGACGTAGTGTTCGGGGGTCGTGCAAGATAGTGTGATTGACAGTCCTCCGCCCGGCCCGCTACCCTCCCAGTACATATCTCCCAGGGCACGCACACATGCACACCGCAACTCGCCGTTCCTCGTTGGCGCTGGCTTTCGGGCTCGCGATTGCCTCGACACCGGTGCTGGCACAGCAGGTGACCTATCCGCAGACGCGCAAGAGCGACCACGTCGACACGTACTTCGGCACGCAGGTCGCCGATCCGTACCGATGGCTCGAGAACGAGAACGCACCGGAGACGGCGAAGTGGGTGGAAGATCAGAACAAGGTCACCTTCCGGTATCTGGAGGCGATCCCCTACCGGCAGGCGCTGAAGAAGCGCCTCACGGCCCTCTACGACTACGCCAGGTACAGCGCGCCATACCGGAAGGGTGCGCACTACGTCTTCTCCAGGAACGACGGGCTGCAGAATCAGAGCGTCGTCTTCCTGCAGCAAGGGCTGGCTGGCACGCCGGAGGTGCTGCTCGATCCCAACAAGTTCTCGGCGGACGGGACGACGCGACTCGCCGGCCTCGCGCTCTCGAAGGACGGCCGCTACGCTGCGTACGGCATCTCCAGCGGCGGCTCCGACTGGACGGAGTATCGCGTGATGGACGTCGCCTCACGCCGTGTGCTTCCCGACGTGATTCGCTGGGCGAAGGTCACGGGGACCGCGTGGCAGGGGGACGGGTTCTATTACAGCCGCTACGACGCGCCCGACTCCTCCACCTCGTTGACCATCAAGAACGAGGGCCACAAGGTCTACTACCATGCGGTCGGCACGCCGCAGGCACAGGATCGCCTCGTGTACACCGACGCGGCCAATCCGCAGCGCTTTCACAACGTCGGCACCACCAAGGACGAGCGCTTCGCAATCCTCTCCATCTCCGACCGCGGCAAGGGCAGGAAAGGGAACGCCCTGTTCTTCCGCGACCGGACCAGCGGCCTGGATGGAAAATGGACGCCGATCGTCGCCGAGGTGGGCGATGACGACTTCAGCGTGGTGGACAACGTGGGCGACACGTTTCTGGTGCAGACCAATCGCGGGGCGCCCAATGGCAAGATCGTGCGGTTCGATCCGCGACGTGCCGGCGCGAGCGACTGGCCGGTGGTGCTGCCGGAGCGCGCCGAGCCACTGGAAAGCGCAAGCACGGCGGGAGGAAAGTTGTTCGCCAGCTACCTGAAGGACGTCACGACGCGGGCGTACGTGTACGACCTCACCGGCCGACTCGAGAATGAAGTCGCGCTGCCCGGACTCGGCACCGCGGGCGGGTTCGGCGGCAATGAGGACGACCGGGAGATCTTCTATACCTATACGTCGTTCGATACGCCGCCGTCCATCTATCGCTACGACATCGCGGCGCGAACCTCCACGCTGTTCCGCGCGCCGGTGATTCCCGGCTTTCGAAGCGGCGAGTACGTGACGACGCAGGTGTTCTATCCGAGCAAGGACGGCACCCGCGTGCCGATGTTCATCACCCACAAGCAGGGGTTGAAGCTCGATGGCAACAATCCGCTCGTGCTCTACGGGTACGGCGGGTTCAACATCACCACGTCGCCCTCGTTCAGCGCGCTGCGCATCGCGCTCCTGGAGCAGGGGGTCGTCTACGCCTCGGCGAACCTCCGCGGTGGCGGTGAGTACGGCGAGAAGTGGCACGAGGCCGGCATGAAGTTGAAGAAGCAGAACGTCTTCGACGATTTCATCGCGGCGGCCGAATATCTGGTGGCGTCGAAGTACACGTCCCCGAGCCGACTGGCCATTCATGGCGTGTCCAACGGCGGCCTGCTGGTGGGCGCGGTGGCCAATCAGCGGCCCGACCTGTTCAAGGTCGTCGTGCAGCAGGCCGGTGTCATGGACATGCTGCGGTTCCAGAAGTTCACGATCGGCTGGAACTGGGTGGCAGATTATGGATCCGCGGACGCCGACGAGGCGGAGTTCCGCGTGCTGCGCTCGTACTCGCCCATTCACAACGTGCGTGCCGGCACGGCGTACCCCGCCACCCTCATCACCACGGCGGATCACGACGACCGGGTGGTCCCGGCGCACTCGTTCAAGTACGCCGCCGCCATGCAGGCGGCGCAGCAGGGCGCCAATCCCGTGCTGATCCGGATCGACACCAAATCCGGACATGGCGCGAGCAACACCACCAAGGCCATCGAGCAGACAGCCGACCTCTACGCGTTCATCTTCCAGAACCTGGGCGTGATTCCCACTCTCGTTCCGTAGCTCGCGGTCGAGTGTGGCCGACCTATCGTCGGCCCACCCGGCTGGCGACGCCGTGGCTGACCTGGCCGCCGAGCCACCTGGCGGCCAGGCTCCCCAGCAGCGCCGCGGCGGCCAGCAGCAGTAACAGGGACGAGGGATCGGCGACACCAGCGCCGGGCGCGAGTCTGGCGACAGCGGCGGACACCGACGCAGGCGCGCTCAGGCGGAAGGGGGCCGGCTGGACCACGGGGAGGGCCCGCTCGATCGTCGCCGCATATGCCCGGTACGCTTCGGGAAAGACGGCGACGTGATAGTGTGCAGGCGATCGCTCACGCGTCACGTCGAGGAGACCATCCTGCTCCATCCCGAGCAGCGTACGCTCCAGCCAGGCACGCTGCCCGGCGTCCGCCGGCACGCGGAAATCCACCGCCATGCCCGCCGGGTGGACCGACAGCTTGTGCGCATTGCTCGGCTGCGCCGCGCCGGGACGCGTGAGGCTGGTCACGACGAGACGTCCTGTCGTCTCCGTCGCGAATCGCGTGGCCAGGTGCTCCACGAACGAACGCACTTCCGGCCGAGCGTAGGGATACGAGACGCCGTTGAGCGTCACGTCGTCCGCCGCCACGGGCACGAGCCCGCCGATGGCAACCAGCTTGCCGACGTCGGCCGGCGTACGGGAGAAGGAATACTCCTGCTCGACGGCGACAGCGTGCTGGTTCGCCATCGAGGCCGGCGAGCCGCGGAGGTCGGCCGCCTCGGCGAGTCCGGCGGGGGCGCCGAGAAGGGCGACGGCGATGGAGCACTGCGCGAAATATTGCTTCACGAAAGAACCTCGTGGAATCGGATCGTCTGCGGTCCAGCTCGCTCACAAACGCTACTGGGCACGTGAAGTACTACCCCTTCCATAGCGTTTTGTGCGCCACGACGCGCAGAGCGACCTCTGCATTGCGTTTCGAGGGGGAAAGCGCGAGAATCGGCGGGTCCCCGTACGCATATCGTCCGGGAGTGCCTCACCGCGCTGGCGCCCACCCATCCTCTCCTCGAGCCGTCTCATGAGCGAAACTCTGCCGCCTCCGTCCGAGTCATCCGACGCGCCGCCGTCCGCCGCGCCGGACGGCCCAACGAGCGCGGCTCGATGGGAGGATTACATCGATATCTTCTACGCGCCGGCCGCCGTGTTCGCGCGGCGGGAGCATGCCGGATTCGGCATCCCGCTGCTCGTGTGCACCCTCATGATCGGGGCGATCTCGCTGGCGAACATGGGCGTGCTGCAGCCGATGTTCGACGGGGAGTTCAGCCGCGGCATGGCCTCGGCAATGCGGGACAATCCGAAGATCACGCCGGAGGCGATGCAGAAGATGCGTGGGTTCGGCGAGTCGATGGCCAGGATCGGCCTCTTCGTCGCCACCCCGATCGCCATCTTCATGGTTGGCCTGCTTCTCTGGATCGCGGGCAAGCTGGTCAGTGCCAGGCAGACGCTCGCCGCCGCCCTCATGGTCACCGCCTACGCGTGGGTCCCGCGCGTTGTGCAGGCCGTGTTGAACGGCGTGCAGGGATTGTTCATGGACCCCTCGACGCTCAACGGCCAGTATCGCGTATCGCTCTCGCCAGCGAGGTTCTTCGATCCCGACGTCGCGTCACCGCTGCTTCTGGCCGTATTGGGACGATTCGACCTCTTCACCATCTGGGCGACGGTGCTGCTGGGCATCGGGCTCGCGGTGACGGGGAAGATTCCCCGATCGCGGGCCTATCTCGCGGCAGCGGTCGTGTGGCTGCTGGGCAGCTTGCCGGGCGTGCTGCAGGCGGCGCGGCAGTAGGGGCCGCGCGTCCGTCAGCGGGACGTCGCGGGTGGGATCACCCGCTCCACCATGCGCGCCGGCGGGCAGCCTCCCCGGTGGACGACCCGCTGGACGTGCACGCGCACGTCGGCGTCCTCGAATCGTGCGATTTCCTCGCCGCAGCGGTGACAGTGCGGAAACAGCGCGAACGTGTCGCGCGCGATCTGCTCCAGGATCGGATCGTCGTATCGGCTCGAGAACGGCATCGAATGGCCTGGCAGAGTTGGGGTGGCGCCCGCTGGCGCTCTCGCATTCGGTAGGCGCGCGTCCTACCTTAGACCCGCGACCGCCAACGCCGCAACGCCCCACCACGGACGTCTCGGCGGCCGCTCCCGCTCGTCAGTGACCACCACGCGTCAGGCCAGGCCGGTCCCAACCGGCCGGCTCGTCTCGCAATCGCATCGATGACGCTCCCCTTTTTCGTTCTGGTGGCCGGGCTCTTCGTCCAGTCGGCCGCGGCACTGCTCGTGGCCGCCGTGTTCGGTGGATTGCACCGGCGCTACTGGCGTCCCTTTCTGCAGCACTGGACATGGAGCTGGGTCGCGCTGGCGGTGCACGCCGCCGCCGCTGCCGCCGCCGTGCTGCTGAGCGCGTCGCGCCCCATCAACGATTCGATGCGGTTCACCCTGGCGCTCGTCGCGGGGATCGCCGGCTATCTCCAGATTGCTTGGCTGCTCCAGGGCACTGGCGAGCTCACCACCGGCCGCTCGTTCGACGCGCGGACCAACCGCTGGCTCATCGCCGCGGTTGTCATCCTCGGCGCCCTGTTCGTTGCCACGTTCGCGTGGGATCCGTCACGCAACGACGTGCAGTATTTCATGCGCGTCACCATACGCCGCCTCGCGATTGCCGCGGCGGCCCTGTCCGCGGGCTGGGCCATCCGCAGCGCGCCCCGTATCGCGCGTGCCATCGGCCGGCGCGTCGTCATGCTGTCGTTTTTCGCGCTCGGGCTGCAACAGCTGCATCTCCTCGCGATCGGCTCGTTTCCCGCCATGCGCGCGCGGCATCCGGTCTATCTGGCCAGTCTTGGCCTCGTGGACGTGGTGATCTATTTCGCCATCGCCATCGGTCTGGTGATCTGGCTGCTGGAGGAGGAGCGTCAGGCCACGATGGATGCCGCGGCCAAGATCGAACGAATCGCCTATCACGACTCTCTCACCGGACTCCCCAATCGGCAGCTGTTCCTGAACCAGCTCGGCATGGCACTGCATCGAGCCCGGCGCAACAAGACGATGCTCGCCGTGCTGTTCCTCGATCTCGACCGGTTCAAGGTGGTGAATGATTCGCTCGGCCACGCGGCGGGCGACGTCCTGCTGCAGACGGTGGCGGAGCGTATCCGGAACGCGGTGCGCGGCGAGGATTCCGTCACCCGGCTGGGCGGCGACGAGTTCGCCGTGCTCGCCAACGAGGTGTTCGGCCCCGAGGACGCGATCCTCTTCGCTGAACGCATCATCGCCGAGGTCAAGCGACCGATCATGGTGGAGGGGCAGGAGGTGTTCGTGACGACGAGTCTCGGCATCAGCCTGTTCCCCGAGGACGGGCACGACGCGGAGATCCTGCTCAAGAACGCCGACGCGGCGATGTACCGGGCCAAGGCGCAGGGACGCGACAATGTGGAGCGGTACTTTGCGGATCTCGGTGCCGCCGCGCTCGACCAGCTCGGTCTGGAGAGCAACCTGCAGCGCGCGCTGGAGAACCAGCAGCTGGTGGTGCACTACCAGCCCATCGCCAGCTCCCTGACCGGCGAGATCACCGGCGTGGAGGCGCTTCTCCGCTGGAACCATCCTCTGCGTGGGCTGCTCGGACCCGCGGAATTCATCTCCCTTGCGGAAGCCACCGGGGCGATCGTCCCGATGGGGGAGTGGGTGCTGCGTCAGGCGTGTGCGCAGGTGCAGGCGTGGCGGGAGCGAGGCCGGCCACAGCTCCGGGCCTCGGTCAACCTCTCGGTGCGGCAGCTTCAGCACGGCGAGCTCGTCGCGCGCGTGGACCAGATTCTCCGCGACACGGGGCTCCCCGCCGAGGCACTCGAGCTGGAGATCACGGAGAGCATCGCGATGCGATCCAGTGGCCGCGCCATCGACAACCTCCGCGCGCTCAAGGCGCGCGGCGTGCGCGTCTCCATCGACGACCTCGGCACCGGATACTCCTCACTCAGCGCGCTGCGCCTCTTTCCCATCGATTCACTCAAGATCGACCGCAGCTTCGTGCAGGGCGTGCCGGACAACACCGACGACAGCGCCATCGCGGCGGCCGTCATCGCGCTCGGCGCGACGCTCGGCGTGAACGTGATCGCCGAGGGCATCGAGCGGCCGGAGCAGCTGGCGTTCTTCGTGGCGCACCGGTGCGACGAATGGCAGGGCTACCTGCTCTCGCGCCCAGTGGCGAGTGCGGAGTGCGAGGCGCTGCTGTTCGCGACGGACGGGATGGGCGCCGGCGCCGCGTATGCCCGAGCGGCCCTCCGCTGAGAGGCGGCCTCTGCCTCAACGCCCGCGAGCCGGAACGTCAGGACCGTCACAGGGGTTACAGACACTGACGGCGTTCCCGCTCGGTCGCGAGCCAGGTCCTTCCGATCCTCATCGGAATGCTGTCAGAGCGCGGCCTCGCGAACGTCACCGCCCGCCCACTTTCACGTTTGCGGATCGCATGCCGCCGGAGCCACCCTACATGCTCGCTCGTGCTCTCCCTCTCGTCGCGTTCAGCGTTCTCCTCGCCACGGCTGCCTGCGGCTCGTCCGATTCACCGGACGTGGTCGGCCCCGGCGCTCCACTCGATATCGTCGGCGCCGTCACCGGCGACGCGAAGGTCGGCGACCTCGTGCAGATCAACGTGAACGGCAACGATGCCTGCGCGAACGCGGTCATCCATCCCGGTCGCGTGGTGGCCATCGGCTCGCGGGCCATCATCGTGAGCGATACGCTGAATCCCCGGAACGGCTTCAGCACGGCGGATTTCCAGCGGTTCGCCGCACGCTTCGACACGCTCGTGTACCCGCTGGGCGTCGCCGCCTTCGGCGCCCCCACCGACATCGACCGGAATGGGCACGTCGTGATCGTGTTCACGAGGGCCGTGAACGAGCTCACGGAGCGCGCGTCGTCCACCTACGTGGGCGGCTTCGCGTTCTCGCGCGACCTGTTTCCCCGAATCGGCACGGCGCGCGCGCAACCGTGCCCGGCGAGCAATCAGGGAGAGTACTTCTATCTGCTCACGCCCGACCCGCTGGGTACCATCAACGGGAACGTACGCTCCACCACGTTCGTGGAGCAGGCGACCACGGCGGTGCTCGCGCACGAGTTTGAGCACCTGATCAACGCCTCGCGACGGCTCTACATCAACTCGGCCACGGACTTCGAGGACAAGTGGCTGGATGAAGGGCTGGCGCACATCGCGGAGGAGCTGCTGTTCTACCACGAGGCCAGGCTGAACTCACGCCGGAATCTCGTCGCCGCGGACGTGTTCTCGGCGACGGCCACGCTCGCGTACGCGCAGGACATGCGCAGCAATGCGACGCGGTACCGTGGCTACCTCGCGGCGCCGCAGAGAAATTCTCCCTACGCCTCCGAGGACTCGCTTCCCACACGCGGCGCCGCCTGGTCGTTGTTGCGCTACACGGCCGACCGCGTCATCACGAATCCCGCCGCGGGCTCGGCGCAACTGGTCGCGAACAGCGGCAGCCTCACCGTGAGTCCCGGCGCCACGGCCGGCGAGTATTCGGCAACGCTCGTCAACACGTCACGCGTGACCCCGGTCGCTTTCGCCACCGACACGCTCACCGTCTCCCGTGTGACGGCGGTCGTCGCCGGTGCCGTCGACGCGATCTCGGGGCCCACCCTGGCTCGCCTGGCGGAGCAACGTGACGCCGAGCCGCCGCGCGACGAGCGATTCGAATCCCGTCTTCGCGCCCGCGAGCGTGCGCTCGCTCCGCGGATGGGCGACGCGCGCGCCTGGTACCGCAGCGCGATGCAGACGAGCGGCTGGGCGCCGGCGATGAGCCGCGCGGCGTCGCTCAGCGGAGTGGACGATGCCGAGAACGCGTTCTGGTTCGCGCTCGTCAATCGCAACGCCAAGGGCATCGCCAATGTGGAGGCCTCCATCGGATCCAGGGGAACGTTCGCCTCGTTCCTGCGCGACTGGTCGGTGGCCAACGCGGTGGACGACGTCGTGCCGGCCGGCACCTCGTTCTCGCATCCGAGCTGGAATTGGCGAAGCGTGTACCTGGCCGATACGAAGCAGCCGTACCCGCTCAGGGTGGAAGACCTGCCCAATGGCGCCACTCCCGTGGAAGTGCTTGCCGGCGGCTCGGCACACTATCGGTTCGCCGTGCCCGCCAACGGCACGGCAACCATCCGACTGAGCGCGGGCGCGTCGCCCGCACCGTTCGAGCTCGTGGTGGTGCGGACGAAGTAGGCAGGAGGCCCGCCCGTGTCCCCGCTCGCCGCCGACGGTCCGCTGTGGACGCCATCGGCAGGGCAGATCGCTCGGGCAAACGTCTCGCGATTCATCGCCGAGCACGTTCGCCCGCTCGGCGGCCCCGCGTCGCTCGTGCGCGACAGCCACACGCTGCATGCCTGGTCCATCGCGCACCCCGAGCCATTCTGGGCCGCCGTCTGGCGCTTCACCGGAGTGATCGCCAGCCGCGGCGCCGGTACCGACCCGTGGGATGAAGTCCTGGTGGGCGGGACCCGCATGGCCCCGCCTGACGCCGTGCTCGGCCCGCGCTGGTTCACTGGTTCGCGGCTCAACTTCGCCGAGAACCTTCTGCGGCGCCGAGACGACGGCGACGCCCTCATACTGTGGACGGAGGAGGGGGCCAGTCGCCGCCTGACGTTCAGCGAGCTCGTCGTGGCCGTGACGCAATGCGCGGGCTTCCTGCGCCGCTCCGGCGTGCGGACCGGCGACCGCGTCGCCGCAGTGCTTCCCAACGTTCCCGAGGCCGTGGTGGCGATGCTCGCCACGGCATCCATCGGCGCGCTCTGGTCATCCTGCTCGCCGGACTTCGGCGTGAACGGCGTGCTCGATCGCTTCGGCCAGATTGCTCCCAGGGTGCTCATCGCCGCGGACGGATACCGGTACGGCGGCCAGTCCGTGGATTCGATCGGGCGGCTGCGCGAGCTGGCCCGGTCGCTACCCAGCGTGGAGCAGATCGTGGTAGTACCGAATCTCGCCGCCGCTGCCTCGGAGCAGACGTGGCGCGACATTCCGCGCGCCGTGTCCTGGGACGACGCACTCGAGGCAGGGCGGGGCATTCCGTTGACCTTCGAGCGGCTGCCCTTCGATCACCCGCTCTACATCCTCTATTCCTCCGGGACGACGGGTCTGCCCAAGTGCATCGTGCACGGCGCGGGCGGGACGCTCGTGCAGCATCTGAAGGAGCTCGTCCTCCATACCGACCTGCGGGACGACGACCGGATCTTCTACTACACCACATGCGGCTGGATGATGTGGAACTGGCTGGTCTCGAGCCTCGCCGTCGGTGCCACTGTGGTGCTGTACGACGGCGCTCCCATCCTGCGCGGGCGGCCGGTGCTCTGGGATCTCGTGGCGACGGAACGGGTGTCGGTCTTCGGGACGAGTGCCAAGTGGATCGGCCTGACGGAAAAGGAAGGAACCCGCCCGCGCCACACGCACGACCTCACGTCGCTTCGCGCCATCCTCTCCACCGGCAGTCCGCTGGCCGAACACAGCTTCGATTTCATCTATGAGCAGGTCAAGCCGAATGTGATGCTGAGCAGCATCAGCGGAGGGACGGATATCGTGTCGTGCTTCGCGCTGGGCGATCCCACCCTCCCGGTCCATCGGGGCGAGATGCAGACGCGGGGATACGGGATGGCGGTGAAGGTGTTCGACGAGGGCGGCGCGTCCGTCGTCGGAACGCCGGGAGAGCTCGTCTGTACGGCGCCCTTTCCGAGCATGCCGGTCGGCTTCTGGAACGACGACGACCGCGGCAAGTATCGCGCGGCGTACTTCGAGACCTTCGCCGGCGTGTGGCGGCACGGGGACTGGGCCGAGCTCACGCCGCGCGGCGGGCTGATCATCCTCGGCCGGAGCGACGCGACCCTGAATCCGGCCGGCGTCCGCATCGGGACCGCCGAGATCTATCGCCAGGTGGAGCTGCTGCCGGAGGTCGTGGAGTGCGTCGTGATCGGCCAGGAGCAGATCACGCTCACCGGGCGGGACGTGCGTATCGTGCTGTTCGTGCGCCTCCGCGCGGAGCTGGAGCTGGACGAACCACTCCGCGAGCGCATCCGGCGACAGATTCGCGACAACGCGACGGCCCATCATGTGCCCAGGAAGATCCTGCAGGTCGCCGACATTCCGCGCACGATCAGCGGGAAGATCTCCGAGCTGGCCGTGCGAGAGGTGGTCCACGGCCGCCAGGTGAGGAACGCCGATGCGCTGGCCAACCCTGACTCACTGGAACTCTTTCGCGGTCTCGCGGCTCTCGACTCGTGAGCCACCCTGTGCTCTAGCCGCCGCTGCCGCCAGATTGTACCATAGCGAGCATACGCCCACCCGTTTCCCGAGAGTCGTGTCATGCCTTCTGCTTCGACGCGCGTTCGCCGCGCACTGTGCCACGCCGCGCTCCTCGTCGCCGTGCCCACCATGGTATCTGCGCAGGCGGCGACCGGCATCCTGACCGGCCGCGTCACCTCCGCGGGCGAAGGAGTCGCTGCGGCGATCATCTCGGCCACGGGGACGGGCCGCGCCGCGCAGACGCGCAACGACGGAACCTATCGACTCGTGCTCCCCGTCGGCCGGCACGAGATCCGGGCCCGGCTGATCGGCTTCACGTCCGGCCGAGACACGGTGACCGTGACCGCGGGCGGCACGGCGACCGCGAACTTCGTGTTGCAGAAGTCCGTCACGACACTGGGCGCGGTCGCCACCGTCGGCAGCCGCGGCGAGGCGCGCACCGTGATCGATGCGCCGGTCCCCATCGACGTGCTCTCCGCCGCGGAGATCAAGGCGACCGGCCGCACCGAGACGGCGCAGATGATCCAGGCGATCGCACCGAGCTTCAACTTTCCCCGCACCTCCGTGGGCGACGGCACCGACCATGTGCGTCCCGCCACGCTCCGCGGGCTCGCTCCCGACCAGACGCTCGTGCTGGTGAACGGCAAGCGACGGCACAACAGCGCGCTCGTCAACGTGAACGGCTTCGTCGGGCGCGGCTCGGCGCCGGTAGACCTGAACGCCATTCCGTCCAGCATGATCGATC
>JBKJIY010000055.1:0-9644 GCA_046598315.1 Gemmatimonadaceae bacterium | reverse complement strand
GTCCCGATGGCGATGGCGCGGTGGTGGTGACCGACCCGTGGGGCACCGACCTCCGCCTCGTCGTCGCGCCCTGAGCGCGGAACGGGCGCGCCGCGCTACGCCGCGCTGCGCTCCGCGCCGTTCGGATCCTGCGCCGTCGCCCACGCCAGCGATTCCACATAGCGCGTGGCGAGCAGCTCGCTCGAGACGCCCAGCGAGGCGGCGAGGGCGTTCGTGGCTTCCCAGTCGCCCTGCTCGTACGACTCCACGAGCGAGAGCACCTCGCCGAAATAGCCGGAACGAGAGAGCAGCGCTGCGCGCACGTCGGGGGCGAGCTCCATCTCGACCACCAGCTCCTCCATCGGCATGGCGAGCAGCTGATCGAGCGGCGAGAGCAGGCCCATGAGATAGAGCGACGGCCCAGCCGTGCGGATCGCGCTGTCGATCGAGAGCAGTTCGCACAGGCGCGCGCGAGTGAGCGCCGTCCGGGTGAGCTCGTTTGCGACGCCACTGTCGTCGATGTCACTCAGCAGAAGCAGCGCCACCCAGCGGGCGAGCGCCTCGCGGCCCATGAGGCGCATGGCGTGCCCGATGCTCCAGATCTCGCGTCCGCCCATGGCGGCCGAATTCACGATGCGCAGCAGCTTGTAGGTGAGTCCCACGTCGCCGCGCAACAGGGCTTCGATGTCGACGTCGGGCGCCTCAGCGGTCCGCAGCATCTTGAGCAGGCGGAACGTCTGGAGATGCGAGAGGGGGACGTCCCGGCGCACGAGCGTCTGCGGCCGGCAGAAGCGGAGGCCCTGGAACAGCGCGATGCCCAGCCCGATGCAACGCTTCTGCGCCTCGCGATGCTCGAGGTGCTCGGCGAGCAGTCCGATGCCGCGCTCTCGCAAAGGGCTGGCGACGGCGGCGAGCGCCGCGTCGTCGAATGCGCGGACGTCGATCTTCGCGATGGCGGCCACGCCAGCAAGGGCTGGCTCCACCGGCCCCCGCACGTTCGAGAGCGCGAACTGATACCCGTCGGCGGTCAGCCGCCCGATCGCATCGAGCAGGTCGGGCGTCGGTGGCGCCGCGGCATCGAGCTGCAACACGACGCGGGCAACGGGAAGCACGCGAACCATCTCCCGCACGATCAGCTCCGGTGACACGCTCAGGTACACCTGTCCCGTCTCGGCCACGCGATCCAGACCCACGCCGAGGACGGCATCGGTGAGGATCCGGTCGGGCGACGGGGACGACCCAGTCGCCGCGCCCTCCGCGGAGGCGCGGTAGAAGAGCTCGTAGGCGGCGATCTGATCGCGCGCATCGAAGATCGGTTGACGGGCGAGCAGGATGTCCATGCGGACGAGTATCGGCGGCCCCGGGGGCAAGCTAGAGCGCTGGTCGCCATTGTTCCGGTCGCTGGCACCAGTGAACTTGAACCGCGGATGGCGGCACGCGTCGTCCGTCACCTGCGTTGCAAGAGGGAATTGGAGTGCTGAGCCTGTCGTCGTTGGCGGGATGGGAGGACGCGGTGCTCGCGAGCGTCCGCGGGACGTCCGGCTCCATTGCGGAGCAGGACGCACAGATCGAGCGCGCGGGTCTCTACGGCGAGTACCCGGCCATCGTGAACGCGTACATCGAGCTGTTCGCCGATCCCGAGTCGGCGTTGGAGGCGCTGAAGCGCGCGCTGTACATCGTGTGGCGCGGGGCCATGGACGTTCCCGTGCGGACGGGAATTCCGCCGCTGCCCGAAGCCACGGCCCGCGCCGTGCTGGAGGAGCTGGATACGCGGCTCCTGCGAGGTGGCGGGGACGACGAGCTGGCGTGGATGACGGCCTGGTATCACGCCCGCGGCGCGTTCGTGCTCGAGCTCTACGGCGCGACTCCGCGCGTGATCACGCTGGCCGAATCGACCGACTCGGAGGCATGGCGTGGCGCGCGTGCCATACCTGAGCGCATGGCGGGACGAGGTCAGATGGGCCGGTACTGGGAAGCCCGAGCCGAGACGTGATCGGTGCGCAAGAACGGCCCCCGTGCGATGCGCGGGGGCCGTTCTCACCTGCCGACTTTCAATTGTAGGAGCTACGCTTCCAGAACCGTCTCCACCGCTGCCGCGGCCTTTGGCTTGCGACCCCAGTGACTGCGCGGCTCCACCGGGCGCGCGCGCGCTTCGAGCAGATTGGCGTAGAAAGCAACGATCTTCGCCTTCACGGCCTTCTGTGTGTCGTTGGTGACCGCCTGGAAGGGGGCGTAGCGCTGCCGGTCGCCGGACACGTCGAACCACCACCATCCATCATCCGGCGTGGCGCGGCGAGCTTCGACCTTGCAGACGTAGGTCCGCCCGTCCTCTTCAAACTCGAACCCTCGGATCATCGGTGCTCCTCACGAGTGAACCTCAATCTAACCCCTCGCGCGGGCATTCGCTCGCGTCGGCCGGTGAGCGGTCCCCCATGGCTGGCGCAGGCGCAGCGAATCGGCGAAGTTGCTCGGTCCGGGATGCCGCAGTCGCCACGAGGACGAGGATTCACGATGAAGCAGAAGCGCGCGAAGGAGCTGCAGGATGCCTGGGGGGATGCGCCGTGCGAGCACCCGCAACTGGCCAAGCTCTACGACCTCGGCGCGCACACGGGCAGCTTCGCCTGCGTCAAGTGCGGTCATGTGTTCTCCTTTCGCGAGAAGGCCGAACTGGCCGCCTCGCGCCGGTCGTAGGACTCGTATCGTGCGGCATCTCCTGATCGGGCTGGCGATGGTCTGCGGGGCTGCGTCCGCTGCCGCCGCGTCCACGCAGGGCAAGGGAAAGTGGAAGGCGATCGGCACGACGTCGAGCGGCAATGCCGTCTTCGTCGAGGCGCGCTCCGTGAAACGGCAGGGCTCGCTGGTGACGGCGAATGTGCGCGTCGTCTTCAACACGCCGGTGAAGGCGCCGAAGGGCATGTGGGCGAGCTCTCGCACCGCCGCCACCTTCGACTGCGCCCGAAAGTCGCTCGCCGCCAGCGAAAACGTATTCTACGCCGACGCCGCGGGCACGAAAGTGACCGAGCGCACCGTGAACAAGATTCCTGGCTATGGACCGGCGCTCGGCGGATCACTCGGTGACGTCGCGATGAAGTTTCTCTGCGCGCGCTGAGCGAGGCCCGGCGCCCGTAGGGCGGGGTGAGCGCGCCGCGATTTCTTGCGCGTGAGGATCGTGCCGCGGCATGTGCGCGCGCCGCAGTGACAGGGAAAGCGCCGCTTCGCCGCTGGTGTATGTCGCTCCGCGAGGGTGTAGGCGTAGTCGTACGCCAGCTCCTCGCCCGCCCGCACCGGTCGGATCGTTTCGATCCAGATGCGGTCGTCCTCGATCACGGCGTCGCAGTTGGGATCGCACGAGTGATTGATGAAGCGCGCCTGGTTGCCGTGCACTGCTGCGTCGATCACCACGTGCTCGTCGATGGCGAACAGGAAGGTGTGATGCCGCGCGTCCAGCGCGTCCGGATAGCGCGCTTCGGCCTCGGTGGGACTGAGGCGTTCGCCAGCATACTCGAGCAGGCGAACACCGGCACCGATCTGGCGTGTGGCGAACACGCCGGAGCCCTGCATCGGCGACGGTCGCGTTTCGAATGGCGGGTCCCAGCTCGGTCGGGCCATCATGCAATTTAGCGGAGACGCCAGGCTCGCCAGCAGGCGCGTGCGCACGACATGCGCCGGGCGTCGCGGGATGGGCGACTCCGCCTCATCGGCTCGTTCGGGTGTATCTTTCAGCGATGACTCCCCGCAACACGAGCTCCGAAAGCTCGACGTCGAGCTCTGAGAGCTCGGAACTGCCTCCCGGATTCACCGGGCTTGGCCTTGATCCGCGCGTCGTGGACGCGCTTGCCGCACTGGGGTATGAAGAGCCGACGCCGGTGCAGCGCGAGGCGATCCCTCCACTCCTCGCCGGCCGCGATCTGCTCGGCCAGGCGGCGACCGGAACGGGCAAGACGGCCGCGTTTGCACTGCCGCTCCTGCACGTCCTCACCCCCGACGCCGATGCGCGCGAGCGCACCCGTGCCTTCATTCTCGTGCCCACGCGCGAGCTCGCGATGCAGGTGGCCGAGGCGGTGCACAAGTACGGCAAGGCGATGGGCATCGTCGCCATGCCGATCTATGGGGGCGCGAGCATGGACACGCAGATCCGCGCGCTCAAGCGCGGCGTCGACGTGGTCGTGGCGACGCCGGGCCGCGCGCTCGACCATATTCGCCGCAAGACGTTGCGCCTGGATGGCGTGCGGACGGTGATTCTCGACGAAGCCGACGAGATGCTCGACATGGGCTTTGCCGAGGATCTCGAGGCGATCCTGGACGCGATGCCGGCGGAGCGCCAGACGGCGCTGTTCTCGGCGACACTCCCGCCGCGGATCGCCGAGATCGCCAACAAGCACCTGAACGATCCGGTGCGCGTGCGCATCGATCGCGAGATCGTGGCGGCCGGGTCCGCACCGCGTGTCCGGCAGGTGGCATACATCGTCTCTCGCGCGCACAAGATGGCGACGCTCGGCCGCATTCTCGACGTGGAGAATCCCACGTCGGCCATCGTGTTCTGTCGCACGCGCACCGAGGTGGACGAGCTCACGGAGACGTTGAATGGCCGCGGGTATCGCGCCGACGCGCTGCATGGCGGGCTGTCGCAGGAGCAGCGTGACCGCGTCATGAAGAAGTTCCGCGCCAACAAGTCGGACCTGCTCGTGGCCACCGACGTGGCGGCGCGCGGGCTGGACGTGCAGCATGTGTCGCACGTGGTGAACTACGATCTTCCCACGGCGGCGGAGGCGTACGTGCACCGGATCGGTCGCACCGGCCGTGCCGGCCGCGAAGGGGTGGCAATCACGCTCGCCGAGCCGCGCGAGCACCGGCAGCTGCGCAACATCGAGTACCAGACCAAGCAGAAGATCGAGATCATGGACGTGGCCGCCGCCGCGATCAAGCAGGCCGACGCGCGCGACAACGGCGAAAACGCCGAGGAGATTCCGGCCGTCACCGTGCGACCCGACCGGCCCGCGTCGCGGCACGACAAGGAGCGCGCGCCCACCGGCAAGGCCGGCTCGCGCCGCCACGACGCCGCCAAGGCCGGCGCGCGCAGCGCGGCGGGCAAGCCCGAGCGCATCACCCCCGAGTGGGATGTGGCGCGGTTGTACATCGGCGCGGGTCGGCTCGCCAAGATCCGGCCCGCCGATCTCGTGGGCGCCATCGTCAACGAGGCCGGCGTCGATCCGCGCGCCATCGGCGCCATTCAGATCACCGAGCGCTTCTCGCTCGTCGAGGTCCCCGACGAGATCGCCGACAGCATCATCGAGACCCTCCGCGCCGCAACGATCAAGGGCAAGCGAGTTCCCGTCCGCCGTGATCGCGAGCAGGGCGGCGCCGGGTGATGGCGCCGATGGCTCACGAGCGCTCCGTCCCACGCCCGCCCGTCCTGCGGCATCCACGCCGCCTCCTCACCGTGCTCGCCCTCGCGCTCGTCACCGCGTGCGGCGGCCATGAACCCGCGCCTGCCGTGCCCATCGAATCCACCACCTTCGCCGCCTCGCTCGGCGTCGACCTCGCCTCCTCCACGAAGACGCCGAATGGCCTGTACTTCCGCGACCTCGCCGAGGGCACCGGCGCCACCCTCGCCGCGGGCCAGTCCGTCGGCATGCGCTACACCGGCGCATTTGCCGACGGCAAGGTGTTCGACGCCAACCCGGCGCCCAAGCCCCCGTTCAGCTTTCGTCTCGGTGGCGGCGAGGTGATCAAGGGATGGGACGAAGGCCTCGTCGGCATGCGGGTGGGCGGCAAGCGGCAGCTCGTCATCCCGGCCGAGCTGGCGTACGGCCCGAACGACTACGGGCCCATTCCCGGCAATTCCGTGCTCGTGTTCACCGTCGAAGCGCTCGACGCGCGCTGACGATTCACCAGTCCTGACGACCATGCGTATTCGCGTGCAGTTCACGCTCGCCGCCCTGTCACTCCTCGGACTCGGCGCATGTCGCGATGCCACCGCCCCCAGGGCCGGCACGCCGATCGACTGTTCCGCCCTCGCCACCTCGCTCACGGCCAGCGCGCCCTCGCTGACGACGACGGCCTCCGGGCTCAAGTTCCGCGACGTGTCCGTGGGCACGGGCTCCGTGATCGCTGCGGGGCAACAGGTGTCCCTCCACTACGCCGGCTGTCTGACGACCGGCGCCGTCTTCGACCAGAACCTGGATATCGATCCGCCGTTCGCCTTTACCGTGGGGACCGTCCCGCTGCAGGTGATCAGGGGATTTGACGAAGGCGTGCGAGGCATGCGGGTGGGCGGTCGCCGACAGCTCGTCATCCCGCCGGCACTGGGGTACGGCGCGTCGGGCTCCGGTCCGATACCCCCGAACGCCACGATCGTCTTCACCATCGACGCCGTGGGCACCAGGTAGCTTCGCCTCTCACCGGTCGACCGTGTACACATACGTCTACTACATCGCCGAGAAGATTCCCGGACAGATGGAGATGCAGCGGTTCGCGTTCCCCATTCATGTCGGGATCGTCTCGGCGAGCGACCACTCAGCCGCCTACAGCGCCGTGCTCGAGGATCTCCGCCCCACCTTCTCCGACGCGCCGCAGGAGCTCGAGGTGCGCTTCGAGGTGATCTCGCCGCCGCGCAACGGGAGCGGCGTCTGGCGTCACGGCCGGCCGATCGATACCGACATCACCTTCACCGCCGCCGACTGAGCGACGGTCGTATCAGTCCCGGGTCGACGACCTCCCTTCTCACGTCCCGCATCATGGAAATCGCCAGGGCGATCGTGTCCGAGCTCGAACAGGAGATGGCCACCACGCGCACGCTGCTCGAGCGAGTGCCCGACGATCTGGCCGACTGGAAGCCGCACCCCAGGTCGATGTCGATGGGCGACCTCGCGCTGCACATCGTCACGCTGTCGTCATGGGGGAGCTCGATCATCAACGCCGCGGAGTTCGACGCCAACCCACCGGATGGCCAGGCGTTCGTGCCACCGCGCTGGACGGGCTCCGTCGCGATGCTCGCGCGATTTGATGCAGGGCTCGCCGACGCCTGCGCCGCCATCGGCAATGCGTCGAATGCCGTGATGCTGCAGAGCTGGACGCTCAAAGCGGGCGAACAGGTGTTTTTCACGCTGCCGCGTGCGGCGGTGCTGCGATCGTTCGTGCTCAATCACATCGTGCATCATCGCGGGCAGCTGAGCGTGTATCTGCGACTGAACGACATCCCGGTGCCGTCGATCTACGGGCCGACAGCCGATACCAGAGGGTAATCGGGCGCTGGACGCACGGGCGCTGGACGCACCGGCGCTCGACTGGTCCGCTGTCGGCACCGTCCGGAGTCGCGACGTGGAGCGCCGGCATCACGACGAAGGGCACGCTGAAGACTCCAGCGTGCCCTCGGCGCATCCGCACGGCCCACCCTCGGGCCGCGGCGTCGGCCCCCGTCATCGTCGGGCGCTGGCCCCACGAATGAGGCGAAGGGCGAACAGCAGGACCACGGCGCCGATGAAGGCGACGAATATCACGCCGGGCAGGCCGCCCATCGGACTGCTCACGCCCAATCGGGTGAAGAGCCACCCGCCCACGAACGCGCCGACGATTCCGATGATGATGTCGCCGATCAGGCCATATCCGGTGCCACCCATGACGAACGAGGCGAGCACGCCGGCGATCAGGCCGACGACGATCCAGGTAAGGAAGGACATCTTGTGCCAGTCCGGGAGAAGAGGCCGACGATGAGGGCAACTCATGTGCCATGTGCAGAGCCCGCTTTCAACGAGATGCGCTCCGTGCGTGGATGTCGTGGAACCGCGCGGCCGCGTCGCGACTTGGTCACGCACGACCGAGCCGCGAATTACGGCTTGCCCCGACATGAACAACAAGGAGACCGATGCCATACCTCAGGACGTCCGGCGATCATCCAACCGACATCTACTTCCAGGATCATGGCTCCGGGCAGCCCATCGTCCTGATTCACGGCTGGCCGTTGAGCCATGCCATGTGGGAATCGCAGGTCACGGCGCTGACGGAGGCCGGCTACCGGTGCGTTGCGTACGACCGTCGAGGCTTCGGTGACTCGGGAAGGCCGGCTGCCGGATATGACTACGACACCTTCGCGGCCGATCTCGACGCGCTGCTGACCCATCTCGATCTGAAGGGCGTGGTCCTCGCCGGATTCTCGATGGGCGGCGGCGAGGTGGCGCGGTACATCGGCCGGTACGGCACGGAGCGCGTCGCCAAGGCGATCCTGCTGGGCGCGATCCCTCCGTTTCTGCTCAAGACTGCAGACAACCCGGATGGAGTGGACGGGCAGGTGTTCGACGGGATGCTCGCCGGGGTCAAGAAAGATCGCGTCGCATTTCTCGAGGAGTTCTTCCCGAACTTCTACAACTACGAGGCAGGATCGACGAGTGTGAGCGCCGATCTGATCCCGTATAGCAAGAGCATCGCATGGGCGGCCTCACCCATCGCCACCCAGCGATGCATCGTCGCATTCGGGACCACGGACTTTCGCGCCGATCTGGAGAAGTTCACCATGCCCACACTCATCGTGCATGGCGACAGCGACCGCATCGTGCCATTCGAGGTGTCTGGAAAGCGCGCGCACGCGCTCATCAAGGACAGTCGCGTGGAGCTCCTTGCAGGCGCACCACATGGCTTCGCCGCGACCCACGCCGTTGTACTCAACGCGTTGCTGCTCGACTTCCTGCGCGCGTAGACGGCGCCCCCGTCAGGGGACGACGGTCATCGGGGCCGGGCGTGCGAGGGCGACCGTGCGCGCCTGGCCGACATGCAGGACACTCTTCACCCACTCCCAGTCCCGCACGACGCCGGCGTTCTCCATCACCATCAGCGCTACCTCGCCCGCCTCGTCGGGATCCATGCGGAGACATCCATGCGAGGCGGCCGAGCCGAGCGTTTCCACCGCGCCCGTGCCGTGGATGTAGTAGTCCGGCTCCTGGAAGAAGATCTTCACGAGCTTCATCGGGTTCGCCGGATGGCCCGGGCCCTTGGCACTCTTGCCCGCCGCCCACTTCTTGGCCGGCGGCACCCACGCAGGATTCCAGACCAGCTTCTTGATGGTGAAAGTACCGGTGGGCGTCGGGTGTTGGTCCGCGCCGATCGCCACGTCGTACTGCTTCACGATCGCGCCGTCGCGCATGACCGTGAGCGTCCGCTCGCTCAGGCTCGTCGTCAGCGTGAGCGGCGATTCCTCGGGCACGGGCGTGCGCGCCGCTCCCACTCCGAACACGAGCGCAGCGGACAACGGAAGGGCGAAGTGGGCGTAGAGGCTGCGGGAACGTCGCTGGTTCATGGGCGGGCTGTCGTGAGAGATGATCCGGGAATACATGAATTAGCAAGCGACGTTCCATCGGCGCGGCCGTGTCCGGTTGATGACGATGACCCGGGGAACGCAACCGGGTGGAGCGCGGGAACCGTGGCGGTCCGAGCCCCGTTTCCGACGTGTCGCCGCAGACGAGATCCGATCCGCGGCGACGACCGTAATGCATTCGACGCCACGAAGCTCCGGCGCGATTAAAATCACTCACCCAGGTCATTCATGCGCTCACGCACTCTGCTGTCGCTGTCGCTCGCCGTCATGTTCGCCGCACCGCTCTCCGCCCAGACCGTGATGGTCGGTGGTGAGGCGATGTACCCGGCGAAGGACATCGTGTCCAATGCCGTGAACT
>JBKJIY010000074.1:0-14577 GCA_046598315.1 Gemmatimonadaceae bacterium | reverse complement strand
CGTCGCTGCTGAACGCGATGTTCGACGGGCTCGACCTTCGTGTGGGTGAGATCAGCACCTCGGTGAACAAGGGGCGGCACACCACGGTCGGCGCGTACTTGCATCCGCTGCCCGGCGCCACGGGATACGTCGCCGATACCCCCGGGCTGCGCGAAGTCGGCATGTGGGCGCTGTCGCCGACCGAGCTCGATCAATGCTTTCCCGAGCTGCGTCCGTTTCTGGATGGCTGCCGATTCGCCGACTGCCGGCACAGCGTGGAGCCCGCCTGCGCCGTGCGCGACGCGGTGGCGAGCGGGCGCATCGACCGCGCGCGCTACGAGAGCTTCATGAAGCTGCGGGACGAGCTGGAAGGGAATCCGCCGTCCTGGTAGGGCCTGTCCGGGCGAGACGCACCGCTCCGCGCTCGCGAACCAGCATCCTCCTTCATCTCGCTGCGATGCGTCATCTCGGCTCTCCATTCCTGCTCGCGCTCGTCGCTCTCGCCGTCCGCTCCGTGGCGGCTCAGCAACCGCCCTCGCTGGCGCACGCACGGCAGCTGTTCGAGGTACGCAACTACGACGCGGCCAGATCGGAATACGCCGCGCTCGCGCAGTCGATGCCGAGAGACGCCACGCCGGCGCTCTTCCTTGGGCGCATCGCCCAGGCGCAGCGCGACGATGGCGAGGCGCTCCGACAGTTCGAGCGGTGCGTGGTCATCGACGAGCGGAACGCCTCCTGCCACTTCTTCATCGGCGAGGTCCTGGGAACTGCCGCGGCCACGACGAGCCGGATCAAGCTGCCATTCCTGGCGAAGCGCGCGCGCACGTCGCTCGAGCGCGCCGTCGAGCTGGACCCCGACTTTCTGGACGCACGCATGGGATTGATCCAGTACCGGCTCCTTGCGCCAGGTTTCCTTGGCGGCAGCGTGGAGCGGGCGCGCGAACAAGCCGCGGAGATCGAGAAACGGAGCCGTCTGCGCGGCGCGCTCGCGTGGGGCGCGATCGCCGACCGAGGCAAGGACCTTCGGACCGCCGAGGCGGAGTTCCTCAAGGCGATCGCGGCGGAGCCCGACAGCGCGGTGGGCTACAACGTCCTCACCAACCTGTACGCGCGCCAGAAACGATGGGACGAGGCATTCGCCACGATGGAGCGACTCCTCGCTCGGCGAAGCGAGCCGAGTGCGCTGCTGTCGCTCGCCCGACTGGCCGCGACGTCCGGCGAGCGGTTGCCACGAGGCGAGGAGGCCGCGAAGCGGTGGCTGGCGCGACCCCCGGTGAACGCCTCACCCTACGCGACCGCAACCGCCCATGCCCGCCTCGGATTCATCTACGAGCGGACGGGCCGGCGGGAGCTCGCGCGCATCGAGCTGGGCCGGGCACTCGCCCTGGACCCCGCACAGGACGACGTGAAGCGGGAGCTGGCACGGATCAGGTGATGCAGGCCGCGCGTCCAACGTTTCACCAGCTCCCCCGTTCGCCCGCCACCTCGATCACCGTGGCGATCCGGTCAGCCGCGTGCCGCCAGTTGGTCTGCACCGCGAGCTGTGCGTCGTCCGGCGTGCCCTCGTCGATCGCGTCGATGATGGCGTCGTGCTCGGCCACCGATGGTCTCATGTCGTTCGTGAGCATGCTGATGTACATCCGGATATAGCGTTCCGCCTGCGGCTTCACGCTGTCGTGCAGGGCGAGCAGACGCGGGCCGGCGCTGGCCTCCACGATCTTGCGGTGCAAGCGCTCGTCGGCGGCATAAAGCCGTCCGAGATGGATCGGCACCTCGCGGCCAGCGTGCTGAAATCGCTCGTTCAGCGCCCTGAGCGCGTTCGCCAGCGCGCGTCTGGGCGATGGCGCGAGCGCCGCCGCCCATCGAGCGCCGAGTCCCTCGAGCTCGCCGACGATGTTGAGCAGCTCGTGCACGTCGGCCCGCGTCAGCGGGGCAACCGTCAATCGGGCCTGCTGGGCTCCCGGCGCGCCGACGACGAATCCTTCCTGCTGCAGGCGCTGCAGCGCCTCGCGTACCGGAGTGCGGCTCACGCCCAGCCGCTCGGCCACGTCGGTCTCCACCACGCGAGTGCCCGGAGCGAGCTGTCCCTGTACGATCAGATCGCGGAGGCGCAGATACACCTGCTCCGGCCGCGAGCCGTGCGGTGCATCGGCGGCGCCGGAGTCGGCGGCCGATCGTACGCCGCGGACGGCGGCGTGGTGCGAGCTGGGGAGACGACGCGCGGGCATGGCGGATGGGAGGATGACGAGCTGAATATACGAGCCGACGGCGCCGCGGCGCACACGCGACGGGCACCGAGGCCGTCCCGACTCGACACCTCGTGCGCGGCGAGTCATCATTGAGAATGCACGAGTACACCCATCTTCGCATTGCGACGACCGATGCCGGCGTCTGCACGGTGACGCTCGACCGGCCGGAGAAGTTGAACGCCGTGAACGAGGCGCTCGCGCGGTCCGTGCGGGACGTCCTCGCCGAGGCCGCGGCCGACGACGCCATCCGCGTGGTCGTGATCACGGGCGCGGGACGCGCCTTCTGCGCCGGCCTCGATCTCTCCGAGCCGCCGACGCTGCCCACGGGGTCGCGTGCCCAGCGGCTCGATCCCTACGCCTGGGTGGGCGACTGGGTCAACGCCGTCACCAGCTGCGAGAAGCCGGTCATCGCCGCGGTGAACGGGCCGGCGGCGGGAGCGGGCTTCGGGCTCGCGCTCGCCTGCGACATCCGCATGGTAGCGGCGTCAGCGCGGCTCACCGCCGGATACGTTCGTCGAGGGCTGAGCCCGGATGCGGGGGTGAGCTACTTCCTGCCGCGCCACGTGGGCCTGTCGCGAGCGAGCGAGATCCTGCTGAGCGGACGAGACGTGGACGCGGATGAGGCGGAGCGAATCGGACTGGCGATGCGGGTGGTGCCCGATGCGGAGCTGGAGGCCAGTGTCGCCGACTACGCGGCGCGACTCGCCGCCGGTCCACCATTGGCGCATGCGCTCACCAAGCGACTGCTCGTGCAGAGCTTCGACCGTCCGCTCCACGATGTGCTGCGCGAGGAGCTCGCCAACATCAAGTTCTGCTTCGGCACCGCCGACGTGCAGGAGGCGATGGCCGCATTCGCGGCCAAGCGCCCACCGGTGTTCACCGGTGCGTGACGCCATCGCGTTGCATTTTTCCTTTCCCTCGCCACCGACTCCCGTGCGTCACCTCTGCCGACTGCTCGTCCTCACCGCGCTCGCGGTCGCCACGCCTGCCCACGGACAGACCCCGTATCGCATCGCCTACCATGTGGCGCTGCCCGATCCAGCCTCGCACCTGTACGAGATCGCCATCGACATCGACGGCGTGCGCGGAACGTCGCTGCCTCTCGTGCTGCCCGTGTGGTCGCCCGGCCGATATGCCAAGATGGATTTCGCCAAGAACGTGCAGGCGTTCCGGGCCACGGATGGTCGCGGGAAGCCGCTCGCCTGGGACAAGACGGACGGGTCGCGCTGGGTGGTACGCACCGGCGGGCAGCGTCGCGTCCGTATCCGCTACCTGTCGTTCAACGATCAGCTGTCCGGCACCTTCAGCGTGCTCGATACCGCACACGCCAACTGGAATGGCGCATCGCTGTTCATGTACGTGGAGGGGCACAAGCCGGATCCGGTCACGCTCGCCATCACATCACCCGCAGGGTGGCGCGTCCTCAACGGCGATACGCGCACGGCTGGCCAGACCGAGTTCCGGTTCGAGAACTACGATCGGCTCATCGATACACCGACGGAGGTCGCGCCATCCTTCGTCGTGGATTCCTTCACCGTGGACGGCAGGAAGTACCGTACCATGGTGCATCATAACGGCCCGTTCCCGGACGACGTCAGGCGCCGGTTCGTGAGTGACGTGGAGAAGATCGTCCGGTACGAGAACCGCGTGTTCTCGCCACCGCCGCTCGACCAGTACACGTTTCTGTTCCATATCGGCTACGCCGGTGGCGACGGCATGGAGCATCTGTACTCCACGCAGGTGATCGACCGTCGCCCGTGGACGGGGGAGAACGCGGCGCTCGCCGAGCTGCCGGGGATCGGCACGGCGGCGCACGAGTACTTCCACGTCTGGAACGTCAAGCGCGTGCGACCCGCCGCCCTCGGTCCCTTCGACTATACGCGCGAGCAGTACCAGCCCAGCCTCTGGGTGGCCGAGGGGTGGACACAGTACTACGGTGAGGCGGCGCTGCACCGGGCCGGTGTCACGGACCGCGCCGAGTTCTATCGCGCCATGGCGGGGATCATCCAGGAGAACCTCACCGCACCCGGACGGAAGGAGGTGTCGGCGCGCATGGCGTCGTTCCACGCGCCGTTCTGGGATGGCGCGGCGCAGCAGCAGCCCACCAACCGGAGCGATGCCTTTTTCAGCTATTACACCAAGGGCGCGGGCGTGGCTCTCTACCTGGATCTCTACCTGCGCGCTGCCTCGGGCAACACCAGGTCGCTCGATCACGTCTTCAACACGTTGAAGGGACGCACGTGGAATTCGGCGCGGTCGTCGTATTATCTCCAGGGCCGCGGCTACACGGAGCAGGATGTGGAGCGGGCGACGAGCGACGTGGCGGGAATCGACATGCACCCCTGGTTCGATCGTCATGTGGGCTCCACCGACGACATGGACTACGATGCCCTCGTCGCCCGGGCCGGCTTGCGCATCGTGCGCGGCGATCGGTGGCATCTCGAGGAGCTGCCGGATGCGACGCCGGCGCAGCGCGCCGTCCGCGAGGGCTGGGTTCGCGGGACGTAAGTCGACGCGCTGCGTGGATCACGCCGCGGCGCGTTCCGCTGTCCGCTGGACCGGTGCCTCGCGCGCCATGGTGATGATGGCCACGGCTCCGAGGATCACGGCCGCCGCGACGAGCGTGCGCGCGGTGACCGGCTCGTGCGCGAACGCCCAGCCGAGCGCCACGGCGACCACCGGATTCACGTATGCGTACGTGGCGGCCTTGGCCGCCGTGGTATGCGCCAGCAGATAGACGTACGCCGTGAACCCCACGAGTGAGCCGAACGTGATGAGGTACAGCACCGCGAGCAGCGACCGGGCCGACGCGTGAGCAAGATCAAGCTGCGCCGGTTCGCCCGCGATGAGGCTCGCGGCGAGCAGGCAGAGCCCTCCTGAAAGCATCTGGGTGCCTGAGGCCATGATACCCGACGAGGGTCGCGGCGCACGCTGGGAATAGAGCGAGCCTGCGGCCCACGACAGGGAACCCGCCATGAGCAGCGCCACACCGGGCAGGTTCACGCGCTCACCGGTCCCGAGCGAGGTGGGATTCACGAGCAGGCCGAGTCCCAGGAGACCCAGAGCGAGCCCGGCGAAGACGAGCCACGGCGGCCGTCGTCCGCCCGGCAGCAGCCAGTCGATGAGCACCATCCAGAGTGGCACCACTGCCACGAGCAGCGCGGTGATGCCGGATGGAACGCGCTGCTCGGCCCAGACCACCGCCCCGTTGCCCCCGAACAGCATCAGCGCGCCGCTCACCGTGGCCGTGATCCAGTCTCGCCGCGTGGATGCGCCGGAGCGGCGCCAGCGCGCCCAGAGGAGCAACAATCCGCCAGCGATGAGGAATCGCGTGGCGCCCATGAGCAGGGGAGGCAGCGTCTCCAGGGCGAATCGGATGCCCAGATACGTGGAGCCCCAGATGAGATAGACCGCGGCGAACGCGGCGATGAGTCTGGCGCGCATCGGCAAAACATAGCGCGGCGCGGAAGCGTCCCCACCGCTTGCCGTAGCGGTTCGGCTCATGTATGATTAATCCATCAACTAATAAGGATCACCACGATGATGGCGGCTTCTGCACTGCCCGCGCTGGAGTCGAGACAGAGCGCCCTTGACGTCGTGGCGCTGCCCGCTGGCGATGCCCATGCACCGAGTGCCACGCGCGACGCCGAGTTCGAGCGCGACGCCCTCCCCTGGCTCGACGACGTGTATCGCTTTGCACTGTCACTCACGCGCGACGAGTCCGACGCCGATGACGTGGTGCAGGAGACCTACCTGCGCGCCTATCGGTCGTGGCATACGTTCATCCTCGGCACGGACTGCCGTCGCTGGCTGTTCACGATCTGTCGGAACGTGTTTCTGCGGTCGCGCGAGCGACAGCGCCCGACGGTCGATCTGGAGGACGGCGAGCAGGATGCGGTGGCAGCCGGCTCGGTGTACGCGGCCGCGCGCGAACAGGGCTATGACGACCTCTACGCCCGCCTCGACCTTGCGCCGGCCCTGCGTGACGCGCTCGACGAGCTCAACGAGCCCTTTCGAACGGCGGTGATCCTCGTGGACGTGGAGGACCTCACGTACGAGACAGCAGCGGAAGTCATGGGAGTGCCCATCGGCACGGTGCGCTCACGACTCTTCCGTGGCCGCCGGCTGCTTCAAGAGAAGCTGCTCACCGTCGCCGCCGACCTCGGCTTCGTGCCCGCATCGGCCGGCGGTGCCCGATGAGCGCGCCGGCGCGCGAGCAGCTCGAGGGCCTCGGCCTCTCGGCGACCTGCGTGGACGTGCTGCAGCATCTGTGGGATTACCTCGACGATCAGATGTCGCCGGCCGGCGCGGCGCGCCTCCGAGCACACCTCGCCTCGTGCCCGGAGTGCCGGGGCTTCGAGACGTATCAGGAATGTTTCCTCGCCGCCGCGGCGCAGCTCCGGGCCAACATCGATGCGCCCGCCGCACTGCGCGAGCGGCTCGCGGCGCAGCTCAGGGCACAAGGATGCGGGTGCTGGGAGAAAGTCAGGAGCAACGAGGGGTGAGCGGCCAGGCCTAGACGCCGTTCACGATCACCTTCGACTCGATGCGGATGTCCGGCGCCAGCGATGCCGACACGGAGCAATACTTCTCGAAGGCCAGCTCCACGGCGCGCTCGGCGTGGACCGCTTCGATCCCGGCACCGTCGATCCGAAATGTCACGGTCATCGCCATCACCCGGCGCGGCGTCTCCTCGCGGCGCTCGGCGATGATGTCGATGGTGAGATGCTCCACTGGCGTGCGGCGCTTGGCGAGGATGTCGACGATGTCGATCCCCGCACAGGCGGCGAGAGCGCTCAGGAGCCCGTCGACGGGGCTCTGGCCCGTCTGCGCCGCGCCGTCGAGCCGCGCGATGGCGCCGCCCGGGCGTCCGGTGTCGAACCGATGGTCGCCAGCCCATGTCGCGCGGATGGTGGCCGTGCGCTTGGACGGTGACGTGGGGGCGGACGTGGACGATGCTTCGGCTGGATGCGTCATGGTGGCCTCGGTTACCGCTCGATTGGGGCGCGGACCGCGTTGCCCCACTCGGTCCAGCTTCCGTCATAGTTGCGGACGGTCTCGTAGCCGAGCAGGTAGCGCAGCACGAACCAGGTGTGGGAGGAGCGCTCGCCGATGCGGCAATACGCGATCACGTCGTCGCCCGGCTTCAATCCCGCTTCGTCCTCGTAGATCGCGCGAAGCTCGGCGGCGCTCTTGAAGGTGCCATCGGCGTTCGCGGCGCGTGCCCACGGAACGCTCCGCGCCCCGGGAATGTGGCCGCCGCGCATGGCGCCTTCCTGCGGATACTCCGGCATGTGCAGCTTCTTGCCGCTGAACTCGTCCGGCGAGCGCACGTCGATCAGCCTGCCCGCCGTGCCGAGATGTGCGCGGACGTCGGGCATGAAGGCGCGAATCCGCGCGTCGTCCCGTTCGGGCGCCAAGTACGACGTCGGCGCCATCGGAGGCACCTCCGTGGACATCCCGCGACCCTCCGCCTCCCACTTGGCTCTGCCGCCATCGAGAATCCTGGCGTTGGCGAAGCCGAACAGATGGAAGACCCACAGCGCGTACGTCGCCCACCAGTTGTTCTTGTCGCCGTAGAACACCACGGTGGTGGAGTCGTCGATGCCGAGTCGCCGCACAAGCGTCTGGAACTCGGCACGCGAGACGTAGTCGCGCTGGACGGCGTCGTTCAGGTCGGCGTGCCAGTCGATCTTCCTGGCGCCCGGGATGTGGCCCATCTCGTAGAGCAGCAGGTCCTCGTCGCTCTCGAGAATACGAACCGCGGGATCGGCGAGGTGCGCGGCGAGCCACTCGGTGCTCACGAGCGCCTCGGGGCGTGCGTACTGCTTGGCGGCGATCTCCTGATCGGACATGGCGGGCGCTCGGCTGTCGAAGTTGGCGGATGCTGCCAGAAGGTAACCCGTCAGCGTCGCTCCGAGTTCACGGCGCGATGCCCGCGTCGATGGCATCCATCCAGTCCGTCATCACCCCGGCGTGTACTTCCCATCCCGGCTCGGCGAAGAGAAAGTGCCCGTGACCGTCGGCCACATGCAGCGGCGCATCGAATCGGGAGGCCACGCGTCGCACGACACTCAGCGGGATGAAGCGGTCGTCGCTCGAGCCGACGAAGAGCAGCGGGACGGACACCGAGCCCGGTGGCACCCGGATGGGACCCAGCGCCATGTCCCTCGCGGCGCGCCCGCTGTCGGCGATGAATCGTGCCGCACTGGTGGCGCGCTCGTCGGCAGGCACCCGGTTGAGCACCATGGCGTCGAGATCGCCTCGCGTGGGCAGCAGGGGTCGTGAGAGCAGCAGCGCGGGCACATGACGCAGCATCCGCAGAAGCACCCGCAGGCTGAGCACGCTCACCCCTCGGGGCGGGGCGGGGGACACGAGTACGGCAGCCCGCACCAGGCCGAGGGACGCCAGTTGCAGGGCCACGAGTCCTCCCATCGAATGCCCCATGACGATTGGGCGGTCCATCGTGCGCGCCACCTCGGAGGCGTCCTCGAGATACTCGGCCATGGAGACGTGTCCGATGCGCTCGAGCGACGCATTCGGCGGATGCCCGCGGAACGACAGCGCCGAGGCAGAACGGCCGCGGGCGGCAACGAAGGGCAGCATCCGGTCGTAGACCCAGGCGCCCGCGTTCATCCCGTGCAGGCAGAGCAGGGGCGCGCGAGTGGAGTCTGGAACGCGCACATGGTCGATGTGGAGACTCATGCGGCCTACTATCGGGTACGGCGGACGACGCGGCAATGGGGTCACGCGCTTAAACTGTCTCGCGTGACTGATGCTTCCGCCCACCTCGACGCCCTGATGGAGCCGTACGCGCGGCACGTGCTCGTGTGCGTGGGCGGCTACTGCTCGCCGAACCGGGAAGGACGGATTCTCTACGCGCTGCTGGCTCGCCTCCTCCAGCGCGAGGGGCTGCTCTTCGGGCCGCGCCGGGTGAAGCGCGGAGAGACGCCGTGCCTGGGCGTGTGCGCGGGTGGTCCCATCGTCGTGGTCTATCCCGAAGGCGTCTGGTACGCCGGGGTGACACCGGCACTGCTCGAGCGGATCGTCGTGGATCACCTGCGCGACGGCCGAGTGGTGGCGGAGGCCGTGTTCCATCGGTTGTCGCCCACCGCCCTCGGGTGAAGCCGAGTCGATCTCCCCTTGCTCGCGACCGTCGCGGCTAGCAGACTCTTCTCGTGCCAGACGAATCCGTTCTGTATTCCCGTACGATGCCGCACGGCCCCGCCGTGCGCGTGCGCCGCACCAGCGAGCGGGGAGCGGTGCCCGTGACCGCTGTGCTGGAGGTCGATCGCCGCGCTGGTACGCCGCGCGAGGCGGAGGGAGGTTTTCCGCCGCCGCTCATGCTGGCCGAGGGGGAGAGCGAGGGTCAGGTGCTCGCCTCGTTGCAGGCCGTTGCCGCAGACGATCGGATGATCGCCGGGCTGATGCGGGAGAAGGGGCTGCGCTAGCGACGCGGTTCGGTGGTGCGTAGGGGACGGCCCAGCTCCGCCTCCACGATACGAAGGATCCGAGGCCAGACGTGCTCGGCCGCGCGCTCGAAGAAGTGCTGGCGTGCCACCGGATCCGAGCGCAGGAAGTCGGCGATGCGAAGCCCGCCCTTGCGCGCGTTGCACCCGCCACACGCCGTCACTAGGTTGCCCCCGGAGCGGTCGCCGCCACGCATGCGCGGCTCCACGTGATCCACCGTGAGCGCGACCGCCTCGAATCGCTCGCCGCAGTACACGCACTGGAAGTCATCGCGCGCGAAGATCTGCTCCCGTCGCATATGAGTAATCCTCTCATCCCACCGTTGCCCTCGCGCCGCCAGCTGCTCGGCGCCGCGCAGCGCTTTCTGCTGGAGCCGTCGGAGGAGCAGCTCGAGAAGGTCGGCGGCGAGCCTCCGCGCCTCACCACCCACGCCATCAACCAGGTCAGCATGTCCCGCTCACGCGATCGCATCCTCGCCAATCTCGACGACATGTACCGCGAAGCCTTCGAGCGCGCCAAGGCAACGGGCGACGATGCGCAGATGGCCTCGCTCGATTTCGCCTACCGCCGCGAGCAGCTCTACTTCGAGATCCTGCTCGACGTGCGCGACGCCACCGAGCGCCGGTGATCCGCCCCGGACCGGACGTCTAGGGGTCGGCGCTCCGGGAAGCGCCGAACAGCGACCCGGTCTTGCCCTCGATCTCCGGCCGCGCCTGCGGCCAGATCAGCGACGCGATCACCGACAGGATCAACACACCGATCACGATGCCGAGCGAAAGCAGGATCGGAATGTGGATCCAGTGCTCGAGCATCATCTTCGCGCCGACGAAGGTGAGGATGAGGGCGAGCCCGTACTTGAGCAGATGGAACTTCTGCACCACGTTCGCGAGCAGGAAGAACAACGAGCGGAGACCCATCACCGCGAAGATGTTCGAGGTGAAGACGAGAAACGGATCGCGCGTGATGCCGAAGATCGCCGGGATCGAGTCGATGGCGAAGATCAGGTCCGTGGCTTCCACGAGGACGAGCACGAGGAACAGCGGCGTGGCGTGACGCCGGCCGTTCTCGAACGTGAAGAAGTGCTTGTCGCGGTAGTCGCTCGTGACCGGGAGGAAGCGGCGCACGAACTTGACCACCGGGTTCTGCTCGCCGTCGAACTCCTCGTCTCCCTTGAACGCCATCCGCACGCCGGTGATGACGAGCAGGGCGCCGAACACGTAGATGATCCACTCGAAGCGGGCGAGGAGCGCCGCGCCGACGCCGATGAAGACGCCGCGCATGATCAGCGCGCCGAGGATGCCCCAGAACAGCACGCGGTGCTGGAACTGCGCCGGCACGCGGAAGTACTGGAAGATCAGGACGATGACGAAGATGTTGTCGACGCTGAGTGACTCCTCGATCACGTACCCGGTGAGGAAGGTCAGCGCGGCCTGGTGCGACTCGAAGACGGCGAGCCCCCCGGCGAAAACGAGGGCCAGCCCGACCCACACCGCCGTCCAGATGCCCGCCTCCTTGGCGGAGACGACGTGGGGCGTGCGGTTGAAGACGCCGAGGTCGAGCGAGAGCATCGCCAGGACGAAGGCGATGAAGCCCACCCAGAACCAGATGTTGGTTGCAATCATTGGGGACGGTTAAGTAGCCGGATGAACGACGGGCGAGCGCACTACGGCACGCTCGGTGTCGTAGTGGTCTCGCCCAGGGCTCGACATCACCCTCCAGCCGACCGGAAGCGCTGACGCGCTCCGTCTTGACGATCGGCGGTTCCGACGCATTGGCGCCGGCCGGCTACTCCCCACTGCAGGCGAACAGTGCGCTGTGCGGCACGCTGCGTCAAGCTCACCTGACGAAGGCGAGGAAAAGCCGTATCTTGGCCGGCATCGCCCCGACAGCAGGTGGGCGCACCAGCGAGGAGGAACTTAATGCATGCCCTGACTCGTACTCTGTCGCTCCTCTGGAGCACCGCCCTGTTGACGGGAGCGTCGTGCTCCACCCCGCAGCGGAGCGCCAGCCCGGATACATCCGATGCGGCAGCCGTCATCACCGGTGACACCTCGCCCGCGGGGCAGCGGGCACGCATCGAGAAGCTCGAGGCCGAGGCTCGCGCGATCGCGAAGGTCGCCGGATGCGCCAGCGCCACGGGATGCCGTACCGCGTCCGTGGGCGCCCGCGCTTGCGGTGGTCCGCGTACCTACATCGTCTATTGTGCGGCGTCCACCGATTCGGTGGCGCTGTTCAGGAAGCTCGCCGAGCTGGAGACCGTGGAAAAGGCCTATCTCAAGAGCTCGGGCATGGTGGGCACGTGCGAGTTTCGCATGCCGCCCGGCGTGACGGCGTCGGGGGGAAGTTGCCGGGAGACGGCCGGCGTACCGTAGCGGCGATCGCCGCGACGGTCGACGCCCGTTTGCCGAGGCGATCGTCACGGAGCGACTTCAGTCAAGTCGTTTGGCAACACATGCTTACCATCGCGATTGCGCCGCTTGGCCGCACGGCGATCGCGCGTGGCATCGGGCGTGCAATTTCGTCGCGTCAACCCTGGCCATGAGGCTCCATGCACGCCGCGCACCCGCCAAGCTGTCCCTTCTGCGACCTCATCAAGGGAGCCGGAGAAGTATCGATGTGCTATGAGGACAGCGACGTCGTGGCCTTCATGGACATCCAGCCGGTGAATGCCGGACATGTGCTCGTCGTGCCGCGCGAGCACCACGCATCGCTGGACGACATCCCGCATGCGGTGGCGATGCACCTGTTCGAGGTGGCGATGGAGCTGGCGCCGATGGTGAAGCAGGTCGCCGGCGCGGACGGCATGAACATCGTGGTGAACAGTGGCGCCGCCGCAGGTCAGGACGTGTTTCACTATCATGTTCATGTGATCCCGCGGCGCCCGGACGACGGGTTCGACATTCCGCTGCCATTCGGCGGTTCCGCCATGCCCGACCGGACGGTGCTGGACATGAACGCGGCACGGCTCATTGCGATGATGCGCGATCCCGTGGCGGTGAAAGCGAGAGCGGAGCGTCGGACGAGCGGCGAGCGACGCGTGCCGATGGGTTGACCGCTGCTCGATCTGCGGCCCCCTCTTGCGCGATTGGCGCGAGTGCTGCACATATCCAGCGCGAGACCGAATCTCGCCAACCCGCCGCACCCCGAGGCCAGTTGATCAGAGCAGCCCGACAGCGCAAGACGCGATGGGCATCGATGCGAGCGCGAGACGCGCAACGCGTCGGCTGGACCAACGGCGGCGAGCCCGACCCGACCTACGACACCCCGCGACAGGGAATCCTCCCTGCGCGGGGTGTCGTCTTTTCCAGCGAGGTACTATTGCCCGCTCGACACGGTCATCGCGTCACCCTGCCCCGCGTCCACCGCATCATTCGGCGCGCCCGGCCGCTCCTCCCTGCAGAGCAGAAGCGGGCGATCAAGCTCGCCGCCATCCGCGACTGTGGACGACGCTGCGCGTACTGCGCCGCGCCGCTGGACTACGAGCGCGCCACGCTGGACCATGTGTATCCGCTCGCCAAGGGCGGCGCGCACACGCCCGGCAACGTGGTCGCGGCGTGCCCACCGTGTAACCGGCTCAAGGCGGACATGCTGCCGGTGGAGTTCTTTCTCCGCTACCCCTGGGCGGGGAGCAATTTCCTGCATTATGCCCGCGCGGTGCACCGAGCGCTCAAGCGGCAGGCACGGCGCGCGGTCAGTCTGGCATTTGCGGACGCGGCGTGAGTTACAGGAAGACAGGAAGACAGGAAGACAGGAAGACAGGAAGACAGAGTAAGGGATGCGGCGACTGATCTCGTCCGGGACGCGCTGGGAGGGACTCGTCGGCTACTCCCGCGCGGTGCGCGTGGGAGACGTCATCCACGTGTCGGGGACCACGGCCACCGATGCCGAGGGCAAGCTGGTGGGGCGTGGCGACGCGGCGGCCCAGACACGCCAGGCCATCAGGAACATCACTTCGGCGCTCGAGCAGGCAGGTGCTCGCCTCGAGGACGTGGTGCGCACGCGGATCTACGTCACCGACATCACGCAATGGGAAGCGATAGGGCGGGTGCATGGCGAATACTTCGCCACGGTCCGCCCTGCCACCTCGATGGTCGAGGTTCGAAACTTGATCGACCCGGATATGCTCGTGGAGATCGAGGCCGAAGCGATCATTGGCGCAGCCACCGACTCGCCTACGGCTTGATCGGAAAGGGCGCGTTCCTGATCACTTCACCCGTGGAACGCCAGCCGCCGGGCGGCTCACGCTGCGTCGATGGCAGCGGTGCGCGCGGCCGGCCCTGTGCCGCCGTCGGCTCGGGTCGCATCTCCTCGCTCACCACGACCGCCGGTGTCGGTTCGGCGCGAGGCGCCGGCGCGGCCGCCGCCGGGGCCTCACGCCGCGCGCTCGCCACGGCGGCCCGACGTCCGCGCACCGCACTCGGCGCGCGCGCGACGAGGGGCGACCGAGGCGCCGGCGCCGCGCTCGACTGTTCCGCCGAGGATACGAAATCCACGCGGTTCGCTGGGACGCCCGCAAGCTCGACATCGCTCGCGCCAGCCTTGGCAAGGTCCTGCCGCAGGTCTTCGGTGAGCGGCGCCGACTCGGACGATGGCGAACAGGCGGCCAGTAGCGCGAAGGCTCCGGCGACGATCGAAGGGCGGATGGAGTTTCGCATGGAGAATGCTACACCACCCGGAGCACAAAGAGCCATCGACGGCTCAGGTCGTTACCTGCACCGCAGCACGCTCGTGCCCGCTCTGCGGCGCGAAACCACGAGGCTGCCGTCGTTGGCTGCCTCTCGCTACTCCCAGGTTTCATGCGAAAAGTGCGCGCTGGGAAATCGGGCGTGAAAAAGTCGGCCGTCAAGAAGCCAGCCGCGACAAGCCCGGCCGTGAGGCA
>JBKJIY010000046.1:0-20411 GCA_046598315.1 Gemmatimonadaceae bacterium | reverse complement strand
GTGAGCAGCGTCGCCATCGCGTCCGGGTTCATCGTCTCCGACAGCGCCGTGAAGCCTCGGATGTCGCTGAACAGCACTGCCACCGGGCGCTTGTCGCCGCCGAGTCTGCTCGTTCCCGCGGAGCTCGCGATGCGCGCCGCGAGTTGCGGAGCGAAATAGCGCTCGAAGTTGCTGCGCACGAGGGCCTCGCGCCGGATCCGCTCGGCGAACTGCGAGTTCTCGATGGCCACCGCGGCGATGCCGGCGAACGCGACGAGAAACTCGAGATCCTCGTCGCTGAACCGATGCGTGATGCTCGGATTGTCCACATAGAGCACGCCCAGCACGCGGTCTTCGCTGCCGATGAGTGGCGCGCAGATGGCCGAGCGGATCTGCTGCATGAGGATCGACTGTCCGCCAAAGCGGTCGTCCTCGCCGGCGTTGTCGGACAACAGCGCGACCTTCTCGGTCATCGCCTTGCGCGCGATGGACTGCGGCACGGCTCGCGGCGCGTCTCCCCCCCGGGCGTCGCGCGAGATCTTGGGGACGAGCTCTCCCTGGGCGTCGACGAGCAGGATGGCGACCCGGTCCACCTCGAGCGTCTGATACGCATAGCCCACGATCTTGCCGAGGATCGTGTCCACGTCCACCGCGCGTGTCAGGCCCTTGGACACCTCCAGCAGGGTGGCGAGCTTCTGCTGGCTCTTGTCGCTGGGCGGGGCCGAGAGCGGCGAGACGATGGCGCGCGTGAAGCTGCCCGGCGTCGCCGTGGACGCATCGAGGACGGCGATGGTATCGCCGGAGTTCCGCATCGGGATCTGGCGCACGATCGTCGCCGCGGGCGCGAGCACCCCGGCGCCCGCGGCGAGCACCGGCGCGGCCCGCGGCACGAGCGCCTCCACGCGAAACGCGACCTTGCCGAACGCCACCAGATCATCCACGGCCAGCGTCGCCGTCTCCACCTTGGCGCCGTTCACGAACGTGCCGTTCGAGGAGCCGAGATCGCGCACGGCGATCGACTCATGCTCGCATCTCAGCTCGGCATGCCGGCGCGAGATGGTTGGATCGAACACGGGCAGATCGCACGATGGCGCCCGCCCGACGATGAGCGGCACCCCGTCGCGCAGATCGAACGATTGCGTCCCGTCAGGACTGATGAGGCGGAAGGACATGGCGTGGGCAATATGCAGGCGAACAAGCGGCCGGGACAGGCGGCGGCGTCAGGCCGGCTCGGCTCGCGCCCGCCGCTCCGCGTCACGCACCCGCCCGATCGCCGTGAGCATGGCCCTGGCCTTGTTCTCCGTCTCGACCCACTCGCTCTCCGGCACCGAATCCTGCACGATGCCCGCTCCCGTCTGCACCGACGCGACGCCATCGGCGATGACGCAGGTGCGGATGGTGATGGCGAGGTCCATCCGGTCGCCGCCGGCGGCGATGTAGCCCACGGCGCCCGCGTACGCGCCGCGCCGCTCGGGTTCCAGCTCGTCGATGATCTCCATCGCCCGGACTTTGGGCGCTCCCGTCATCGTGCCCGCGGGAAAGGTGGCGCGGAACGCGCCGAGGGCATCCACGTCCGGGCGCAGCTCACCCTGGACCTGACTCACCAGATGGAGCACGTGCGAGTAGCGCTCCACGGTCATGAAGTCGCTCACCTGCACGCTGCCGTAGCGCGCAATGCGTCCCACGTCGTTGCGGCCCAGATCCACGAGCATCACGTGCTCGGCCCGTTCCTTCTCGTCGGCGCTGAGCTCGGCCGCCATCGCATCGTCGGCGACAGGCGTGGCGCCTCGCGGCCGCGTGCCCGCGATGGGACGGACGGTCACTGTCCGATCCTGCACCCGCACGAGCAGCTCCGGGGAGCTGCCCACGAGCTCCATGCCGTCGAGCACGAGATGATACATGTACGGCGACGGATTGAGCGCGCGGAGCGCGCGGTAGAGCGCCGTGGACGAGAAGTCGAAGGGCACGCGGATGCGCCGAGCGAGCAGCACCTGGAAGGCGTCGCCCGCGAGGATGTACTCCTTGATGCGCGCCACGTCGCCGATGAACCGGTCGTGTTCGTAGGACGACTGGCCCACCGCCGGCGCCGCGTCGGCGCGAAGGTCGAGGGGAGGAAGCGCGACCGGCTGTCGCAGCAGGGCCATCGTCGCGCCGATGCTGGCGAGGGCGTCGTCGTACAGTGGCAGGAGCGCCGCGTCGGTCGTGTCCTCGCCCAGCGGAACGCCGACGACGACCCGCGCCTGCGCGCGCAGATTGTCGATGATCACGACCGCTTTCGTGAACACGAAGAGGGCGTCCGGCGCGGTGTCTCCCCGTGGCGGCGCCGCCGGCAGCCGCTCGATCAGGCGGACCACGTCGTAGCTGAAGAAGCCCACCGCGCCGCTCCAGAACGCGCCCAGCTCGGGCACGTCCACCGGAGGATGCGCGCGAATGAGGGCGTCCAGATCGTCGAGCGGGTTGGCCGGCGTCCGCGCGCCGTGCCACCCGCGCTCCGGCGTCCAGTCGTCCACCACGCCGTCGCGCAGCCGCCAGGCACCGCGCGGGGCGCTCCCGAGAAAGGTGTAGCGCGCCCAGGTCTCGCCGCCGGCCGGCGCGGACTCCAGCAGAAACGCAAACGGCCCGGAGCGCAGCTTGGCGAAGGCCGTCACCGGCGTGTCGGTGTCGAGGAGGCAGTCGCGCCAGACGGGCACGAGATGGCGGGGGCGCGCGCGCGCGCGAAAGTCGTCGAAGCTCATGGAGTGCCGGTTCGTGCTTGTCCGCCGCTGGGGCGACGGTGAAATTTCATCGATGCATCGCTCGTTCTCCGCGGCGTTCGCCGCCAGCGCCCTCCTGATGGTCCTCGCGCCGCACGCGACGCGCGCCCAGAGCTGGAACGACGCACGGTCCCGCGCGCTGGCCGAACGCGCCACCGAGCGACGTGCGCAGCAGCTCGCCGACACGGGGCTCAAGGACTACAAGGCTGTCGCGCATGGCTACGTCACCTTCCTCGCCGCCCTCGGCAGCACGGAACCGCCCAAGGTGGTGAAGGCCGACGAGCTGGTGAACGAAGTCTATTGGCTCGCGCCCAACTACAGCAAGCAGCGCATCGTTGGCCGGAGGGACACGCTGCTGCTGCCCACCGACATCAACTACCACCGGGATCACCTCGGCATCGTCCAGAACAACTTCCCCGCCATCATCCGGCTGGGCGATGGCGACGAGGTGCGGGACGTGCCGCATCCCTTGTCTGCCGACGGACTGCAGCGCTACGACTTCGCCATCACGGATTCGCTCAGCTTCAGCCTGCCGGGTCGGCGCATCCAGGTGTACGAGGTGAAGGTCCGCCCGCGCGACGACCGCCAGCCCAGGATCGTCGGTGCGGTCTACATCGACCGCGACGATGCGCAGGTCGTCCGCATGGCCTTCAACTTCACGCGCTCGGCGTTCAAGGACGCCGCGCTGGAAGACCTGTTCGTGGTGGTGGAGAACAGCCTGGTGGGCACCCGCTTCTGGCTGCCGCGCAAGCAGGAGATCGAGATCCGGCGCGGTGGGACCTGGCTGGAGTACCCGGTGCGCGGCATCATTCGCGGCCGCTGGGAGATCGGCGACTACCAGGTGAACACCGGCCTCGTGCCGGCGTTCTTCGCCGGCCCCGAGATCGTGCTCGCGCCTCGCGCCGTCCAGGATACCTTCAAGTTTGGCGGTGGCGTGCTGGATAGCCTGCCACCGGAGGTTCGCGCCGTCACGGACGCCGACATCCGGCAGGTGCAGCAGGAGGCGCGCTCCCTCGTGCGCGCGCAGGCGCTGCGCCGCCCGCAACGCCTCGTGCTCGCGGCGCGCGGCATCTCGGACTTCGTGCGCGTGAACCGCGTGGAGGGGCTCGCCGTGGGCGGGGGGCTCGCCACCCGCTTCGGGGGCGGATTCGGGGCGCTGCTCCGTGGGCGGTATGGTGTGGACGACCGGGCCGTGAAGGGAGTGGCGGAGCTCGAATGGCAGTCACCCGTGTGGGGGATGCGGGCGTTCGCGATGCGGGACTTCCGCGAAGCGGGCGATCAACAGGAGCGGTCGCGACTCGTGGGCTCCCTCGCCGCTCAGGAGTTCGGCGCCGACGCGACCGACCCATACCGTGCCGACGCAGTGGGCATCGGCCTGGACCGGCGCGATCTGCTCGGGCTGACACTTCGCCTGGACGGTACGCTGGAGCGGCAGACGGCGCTCGCCGTGCACGCCTCGCCATGGCGGGGACGCTACGAGCCGGCACTGCAGGCGACGCCGCTTCGCGCGGCCCGCCTCGCTCTCGCGGCGGAGCGCCCCACGTCACTCTCGTACTTCGGCACGGAAGTGCGAGCGACGGGCGAGCTGCGCGTGAGCCGACTCACCACCGACGACGCCAGCACTCCCATAGCGTCGACGGTGGGTCGCGGCGTGGTCTCGATGTGGATCGAGCGACCGTTCGGACGCAACCGTCTGGCGTTTCATACCGCGGCTGGGGTGGTGACGGCGACGGACGTGATCCCTGCGCAGGAGCGCCTCTACTTCGGCGGTCCCACCAGCGCGCCAGGATATGGATTCCACGAGCTCTCCACCCTCGGCGCCCTCTCGCAGCGCATCGAGTGGCGACTTCCCGTGGCGGCGCCTGCGGTGTCCCTTGGCCGGTTCGGCCGTGTGCCTCCAACGGCGACGCTTGCGCCATTCGTGCAGGGCACGCTGATCCGGCGCGGACGAACCACCGAGGTCGCGCATCCCACGGGCGTGTATCCGTCGGTCGGCGTCGCGCTTCAGCCGTTCTTCGATCTGCTGCGCGTGCAGGTCGCGCGCGGTCTGCGCAACGGGCGCTGGTCGTTCAACGCCGACGTATCGCGCGACTTCTGGGGCCTCCTCTAGCGGGGTGCGCTGGCCGGTGTCGCGGAGTGGTGACTCCCGCAACGGAGTGATGACGCCGCCCGCCATCGTGCGGTGTACCCTGCGCGCATGTCCTCTGCCGCCCCGACCATGCCCCGGGCCGACTTCAGCAGCATCGATCCCCGCGCCATCGCGGCGCTGGCGGAACGGTGGGCGCGGCGGCACCGCGTGGTGCCGCTTCACATGGATGGCAACGTGCTCGTCGTGGCCACGGCCGATCCGCTCGACCTCGACGCCGAACGCGCCGTGGCGTTCGCCACCGGGCATCGCGTGCGCTGGGTGGCAGCCGCCCCGGACGAGCTGACGCGGCAACTGGACCGCTGGTACCCCGACGACGCCGCCACTCCGCGCGAGCCTGTCGCGCCGCCCGTCGAGGTGCAGCACCTCACCTTCGGCACGGAGGGAGCCGGCCGGGGCGGCGAGGAGGAGGCCGGCGCGTCGATCGTCCGTCTCGTGGACGCGCTGCTCGCCGACGGCATCAGCAACGGCGCGAGCGACATCCATCTCGAGCCCGAGGAGCAGGGAATCGCCGTGCGGCACCGCGTGGACGGCGTCCTTCGCCGGGTGCGCACCCTGTCGAGGAGCGTGGCGCCGGCGCTCGTCTCCCGCATCAAGATTCTCTCCGGTCTCGACATTGCCGACCGGCTCCGGCCGCAGGATGGGCGCGCGCGCGTCGCCGTGGGTGGAAGCGTCGTGGATCTGCGCGTCTCCACGCTGCCGGCGTCGCACGGCGAGAAGATCGTCGTGCGGATTCTCGACGGAGGTGCCGCACTCCGGTCGCTCGATGCCATCGGCTTCGGCCCGCTCGATCTGGCGCGCCTGCGCGGGCTGCTCGACCAGCGCGACGGGCTGATTCTCGTGACCGGTCCCACCGGATCGGGCAAGACGACGACGCTCTACGCGGCGTTGCGAGAGGTGCAACGGCGTGGCGTGAACATCGTCACGGTGGAAGACCCCATCGAGTACCGGCTGTCCGGCATCGTTCAGGTGCAGGTGCACGAGCGGGCCGGCCTCACCTTCGGCAAGGCGCTGCGATCCATCATGCGCCAGGACCCCGACGTGATTCTCGTGGGGGAGATTCGCGACCGGGAGACGGCGGAGATCGCCATCCAGGCCTCCCTCACCGGACACCTCGTCCTCTCCACCCTCCACACCAACGACGCGGCGAGCGCGGTCACTCGCCTCATCGACATCGGGGTGCCCAGCTATCAGATCGCGACGGCGGTGAAGGGGGTGATCGCTCAGCGGCTGCTCCGCCGGCGTTGTCTGGAATGCGATGCGGCAGGCTGCGAGCAGTGCGACGGCTCGGGTTATCGCGGTCGACTGGCCATCGCCGAGATCCTCGTCAGCTCAGCCGAGTTCGAGCGACGCGTCGCTGCCGGCGCGCCCACCGAAGCACTGGCGGAGGCGGCGCGCGCCGCCGGATGCATCTCGCTGTGGGACTCGGGCACCGCGCTCGTCCGGACAGGTGGCACGACGATGGAAGAGCTGCGTCGCGTCGTCGCGGAGCCGGTGCGGCTCGTCGCCGAGCCCTCCGCGCCGGCGCGCCAGGCGGCCCCTGAACTGCGCATCGGATGGATCAACGCGGCTGACGCCGCCGCCGACGAGCAGCAGCTCTCGACGCTGTGTCAGCGCCGGCGTGAGGCGCGTGCGGCCGCCGCGCTCGTGCACCCGCGCGTCGAGATCGTCACGCTGCCCACCGCGATAGCCTGCGAGGCTGACGCGGCGGCGCTGGACGCGATTGTCGGCCCGCCAGCGGTGCTGCGGCAGATCGCCGGGGCGCAGCGCGCGGGCGACGCGCCGCTGCTGGTGGTACTGGCGACGACGATGGGCGGGGGCAAGACTGTCCAGACCCTGTCGCGTGGCGCCGATCTCGTCGTGCCGCTCCACACGCACGGCCGCGTGCTGCTCGCCACCGTGGTCGCCATCCTGCGCTGGCGCGCGCGATGACGTGATCGGCACGCGTCACCCTGGCACTGGAGCATTCTGGCGATGGCGACGGCGAACGTGGGTACGATCGACGCATACGTGGTGTGTGGCGCGGCGGATGAGCTGCGCGTGCTGGCGTTGCAGCGCGCGCCCGAGACCCGCTGTCCCGGCGCGTGGGAGATCGTGCACGGGCGCATCGAGCGGGGCGAGGAGCCGGAACAGGCGGCTCTGCGCGAGATCGCGGAGGAGACGGGCCTCCCGGTGGAACGGCTCTACAATGTGAACGTTCAGCCGTTCTACCTGCATCGGACGCACACCGTGGAGCTCTCGGTGGGCTTCGCCGCGTTCGTCACGCACGCTGCTGCGCCCGTCCTCGGCGCGGAGCATGCGCGCGCCGAGTGGCTCACGATGACCGCCGCGATGGAGCGGCTCTACTGGCCGCGGGAGCGGTCGGGGTTGCTGGAGGTGATGCAGCTCTTCGGCACCGGGTCCGCGCGAGAAGGCGAGGACGTGCTGCGCATCAGGTGAGGCCGCCCGCTCAGCGCGGGACCCGATGCTCCGCGGTGCGCAGCACGGTCGACACGTCGGGCGCGTTGGGCTTCACCCGTACGCTCTTGGCCGGAATGCCCACGTACACGTGATACGGGCGCACGTCCTTGGTCGCGACCGCGCTGGCCCCTACCATCCCCTGCTCGCCGACGTGCACGCCGGCGAGGACGGTGGCGTGGTACGTGATCCGCACCCCGTCCTCCAGCACCGTGAGGGCGTTCGTTACATCCGCCTGCTCCACGATGCTGTGCGTGTGGCTGTAGATGTTCGCGTAGTCGCTGATCGACACCTTGTGGCCGAGCCGAATGCCACCGCGGTCGTCGAGGAGCACGTTGCGGTGCACCACCACATCGTCCCCCACCTCCATGTTGTAGCCGAAGGAGAACTCGACGTGCTGGAACGCCTTGAAGTTGTCGCCCACGCGCTTGAAGATGCGCGGCGCCAGCAGCCGCCGTAGCCGCACGCCCAGACTGATATCCTGTCCGCCAAGCGGCAGCCGGTCGAACGAATACCACAGCCAGAGCAGCGGCTTCACCAATTGGAAGCGCGCGTCGTCCACGTCGGAGTAGTACTCCGGCTCCAGCGTCACATTGCGCGGATCGAGCGCGGAGAGCGCCAGCCGCGTGCCCAGGGGAATGGCCTCGTCGGCGACGGCGTCGTCCCAGTTGGCGGCGTACTGCGGAAAGGCGAGCTCCGCCAGCAGCTCGCGGCAGAGGTGCGCGCGGCTCGTCGCCACGTCGCCCGACGGATTGGCCAGCCGGTCGGTGATGCGCTCGAGCCATGCCTCGGACAGCGGCGCATTGCCGCGCGGCGCGAGCGTGCGCAGGGGTAGGTAGGGCATGCCTAGAGCACCTCGCTGGGCGCGGCTGGCCGCGCGGTCGTTGCATCACTCGGTTGGGCGACGGCGCTCGCGGTGGCCTCGCCGGCCACGGCAACATCCACCACGGCGGGCGACGCGCGCCAGGACGGCTGGGCGACGAGAGACATCAGCGCGTCCGCGAGCTCGTCGCGGCCCTGGTTGGTCGTCGCGCTGAATGGAATCACCTGGTCCTCCTCGAGCCGCAAGGCGACGGCGATGGCCTTGATGCGCTCCGGAATCTCGCGCGTGCGCAGCTTGTCCACCTTGGTGAGCACGATCACGGTGGGCGCCTCGATCTCGGCGAGAAAGTCGAGCATCTGCATGTCCTCCTCACTGGGTGCATGCCGCACGTCGAGCAGCTGCACCACGCCGCGCAGCGCCGGCGACGCGCGCAGATATCCTTCGATCAGCGGCAGCCACTCCGCCTTGCGCGTCTTGGAGATCTTGGCGTAACCGTATCCCGGAAGATCGGCCAGGACGAAGGTCCCGTTCACCTTGAAGAAGTTGATCTCCCGCGTGCGCCCCGGCGTGTTGCTGACCCGCGCGAATGCCTTCCGGCGCACGAGACGGTTGAGGAGCGACGACTTGCCTACGTTGGAGCGGCCGGCGAACGCGACCTCGGGCAGGTCGTTCGTCGGGCGCCAGCCCTCGGCGGTCGCCATCGGCCCGAGAAACTCGAGGGTCTTGATGACGAGGGGATCCCTGGTACTCAATGCGCCACCATCGCCGCCGGCTCGTCCGCGTCACGCGGCGAGAGCGGGATGCTCCGCGACAGCGCCACGGCGAGCACTTCGTCCATGGAGCGCACCGGATGAAACTGGATGCCCGCCTTCACCTCGGCGGGGAGCTCGTCCAGATCGCGCGCATTCTCCTGGGGCAGGATCACGTCGGTGATACGGTTGCGCAGCGCGGCGACGGTCTTCTCCTTCAATCCGCCGATGCCAAGCACGCGGCCGCGCAGGGTGATCTCGCCCGTCATCGCCACCGCGCCGCGCAGCGGAATCCCGGTCAGTGCGCTGACGATCGCGCAGGCGATGGCGATGCCCGCGCTCGGTCCGTCCTTGGGGGTGGCGCCGGCGGGGATGTGCACGTGCAGATCGCGCGACCGCAGGAACTCGCGCTCCAGACCGAGCGCCGCGGCGCGGGTGCGCGCGTAGCTGAGCGCCGCGCTCGCGGATTCCTTCATCACGTCGCCGAGCGTCCCGGTGAGCTGCAGTCGCCCGCGGCCCGGCACCACGCTCACCTCGATCTCCAGCACGTCGCCCCCCACGCTGGTATACGCCAGGCCAGTGGCCACGCCCACCTTGTCCTCGATGAGGTTGGCCGACGGATCGAACGGGGCCATGCCGAGCATCGCATGCAGCATGTCGCGCGTGACGGCGTCGTGCTGGAGGGTCGCGTCGCCCGCCGGGGCCACGAGGAGACGCTCGGCGCGCCGGCGCGCGACCTTGCGCGCCATCCGGCCGATGCGCCGCTCCAGCTCGCGCACGCCGGCCTCGCGCGTGTAGCCGTGCACGATGGCGGGAATGACGTCCGCCTCGAGCGTCACGGTGGACGGCTCGAGCCCGTGCAGCCTGAGCTGCTTGGGCAGCAGGAACTGGCGGGCGATGGCGTACTTCTCCTGATCCAGATAGCCGGCGAGACGGATGATCTCCATCCGATCGCGCAGCGGTTCCGGAATGGACGCGAGCGAGTTGGCGGTGGTGATGAACAGGACCTGCGAGAGGTCGTAGTCCGCCTCGAGGTAGTGATCGCTGAAGGTGCGGTTCTGCTCGGGATCGAGCACCTCGAGCAGCGCGGCCGAAGGATCGCCGCGATGGTCGTTGCCGAGCTTGTCGATCTCGTCGAGGAGGATCACGGGATTCATCACCTCGGCGCGGCGCATCGCCTGAACGACTCGGCCAGGCATTGCCCCGATATACGTGCGGCGATGTCCGCGGATCTCGGCTTCGTCACGCACCCCGCCCAGCGACATGCGCACGAACTTGCGTCCCATGGCCCGCGCGATGGAGCGGCCGAGCGACGTCTTGCCCACGCCCGGCGGGCCGACGAGACAGATGATCGGTCCGTCGAGGCGCTCCACCAGCGAGAGCACGCCGATGTAGTCGAGCACGCGCTCCTTTACCTCGTCCAGCCCGTAGTGATCCTCGTCGAGCACCTGACGCGCGTGCGCCACATCGAGAACGTCGTCGGTGCGGTCTTTCCAGGGCAGCGCGGCGATCCAGTCCAGGTATGTGCGCGCTACCCCCGTCTCGGGCGACATGGCGGGCAGCCGCCGCAGCCGCCGCAGCTCGCGACGCGCACGCTGCAGCACGGGCTCGGGCAGCCCCTTGGCCTCGAGCGTCGCCGCGAGTTCGTCCGTGTCGTCGCCGTCCTCCTGGCCGAGCTCGCGATGGATCGCCTTCAGCTGCTCCTGGAGATAGAACTCGCGCTGATTCTGGAAGAGCGAGCCGCGCACGTCGTCGTCGATCTTGCGCTCCAGCTTGAGCAGATCGACTTCGTTGTTGAGCAGGTCGCCGAGTGTGCGCAGGATCTCGGTGAAGTCGTCGAGCTCCAGCAGCGCCTGCCGGCGGTCGAGCCGCGCGCCCACGTGCGCCGCGATCCCGAATGCCTGCCGCGCCGGCGAGTCCGAGCCACTGATGAGCGTGACCAGCTCGGGCGGCAGACGGCGGTGCAGTCCCACGTACTCCTCGAACAGCGTGAGCGCGCGGCGCAGGTGCGCCTCGCTCTCGCTGTCGGCTACGGCGAGCGCTGGCATGGGGGCCACGACAGCGCGGAGACAGTCGCCGCCCGCGATGTAGCGCGTGACGCGCGCCCGTGCGACGCCCTCGACGAGCACGCGCACGGTGCCCGTCCCGAGGCGCGAGAGCTGGCGAATCCGGGCCACCACGCCGACGCGATGGAGATCGCCGGCAGCCGGTTCGGGCGTCTCGGCATCGCGTTGCGCCACGAGCAGTATCAGACGCTCCTCGCCCTCCGTGGCCTCGAGGGCGGCGAGCGATGCCGCCCGTCCGACGAGCAGCGGCATCACGACGTAGGGAAACACGACGACGTCGCGCAACGGCAGCACGGACAGCCGGTCGGGCACGACGAGGGTCTCGCCGTCAAGGGTGAAGGAGGGCATGTCCAAAGATAGCCCCCAGAGGGGCGGACCGCTCCTCCCTACGCTTCCTTCTTCCGCTTGGTCGGGGCGAGCTCCAGCAGCGGCGTCGTGCCATTCAACACGCTGCTCTCCGTGATCTTGACCTCCACCACGTCATCGCGCGTCGGCAGGTCGAACATGACGTCGGTGAGGAGCTCCTCGAGGATGGCGCGCAGGCCGCGCGCGCCGGTGCCGCGCTTCAGCGCCTTCTGCGCGATGGCGCGCAACGCCGACGACTCGAAGGTCAGCTTGACCTCCTCGAGGTCGAACAGCTTGGTGTACTGCTTGGTGAGCGCGTTCTTGGGCTCCTGGAGAATGCGCACCAGCGACTCCTCGTCCAGTCCCTCGAGGGGCACCGTCACGGGCAGTCGGCCCACCAGCTCGGGGATCAGCCCGAAGCGGAGCAGGTCGTCCGGCTCCACCTCGGCGAACGCGTTCTTGGAGAGCTTGGCCAGCTTCACCGGGTCGGTCTCCACCTTGGAGAAGCCGATCTGCCGGCGCCCCGTGCGCGCCTCGATGATCTTCTCCAGCCCGTCGAAGGCGCCGCCGCAGATGAACAGGATATCCTTGGTGTTGATCTGGATGTATTCCTGCTGCGGATGTTTCCGTCCCCCCTGCGGCGGCACGCTGGCGACGGTGCCCTCGAGAATCTTGAGGAGCGCCTGCTGCACGCCCTCCCCGGACACGTCGCGCGTGATGCTGGGATTCTCCGATTTCCGCGCGATCTTGTCGATCTCATCGATGTAGACGATCCCGCGCTCGCACTCGGCCACATTGAAATCGCCGGCCTGCAGGAGGCGCACGAGGATGTTCTCCACGTCCTCGCCCACGTAGCCCGCCTCGGTGAGCGTGGTGGCGTCAGCGATGGTGAACGGGACGTCGAGGATGCGCGCGAGCGTCTGCGCGAGCAGCGTCTTGCCCACGCCAGTGGGGCCGATGAGCAGGATGTTCGACTTGTCCAGCTCCACGTCGTCCTCGCGGCCCGAGACGGCGTTGATGCGCTTGTAGTGATTGTACACGGCGACCGCCAGCGCCTTCTTCGCTCGCTCCTGGCCGATGACGTAGCTGTCGAGCGTCTCCTTGATCTCCGACGGCGTCGGGACCTGGGTGATCGCTTCCGCGACCTCGCGCTCCTCATCCTCGGCGAGGATCTCGTTGCAGAGTGCGATGCACTCGTTGCAGATGTACACGGAGGGCCCGGAGATGAACTTCCGGACCGAATCCTTGGACTTTCCGCAGAACGAGCAGCGGAGGTGTTTGTCGTGCGACATGGCGGGGACTCTGCGAGAGGCGCACGCCCGATGACGCGGGGCGGATGGGGTGACCGAGGTTAATGGTGGCGCGCGACCCGGTCAAGAAAGGGACGATCCGGGGACGGGAAGGTTTTCCCGTCCCCGCGTGGGCGATACCTACTTGATGCTGGTGGCGGCCTGTGCCGCGATCACTTCCGGCGCAACGAGCTCACCGCGCGAGACGATCACCTGATCCAGCAACCCGTAGGCCTTGGCTTCTTCGGCCGACATGAAGAAATCTCTCACCATGTCGCGCTCGATCTGCTCGATCGGGCGGCCGGTGTGCTTGGCGTAGATGGAGTTGAGCTGGTGGCGCAGGAAGAGGATCTCCTTCGCCTGGATCTCGATGTCCGCCGCGGTGCCCTGCGCGCCGCCCGACGGCTGGTGGATCATGATGCGCGAGTGGGGCAGCGCGCTGCGCTTGCCCTTGCGACCCGCCGCGAGCAGGAACGAGCCCATGCTCGCCGCGAGGCCCATGCAGATGGTGTTCACGGGCGCCTTGATGTGCTGCATCGTGTCGTAGATCGCCAGGCCGGCGGAGACGCTGCCGCCCGGCGAATTGATGTAGACGAAGATGTCGCGCTCCGGATTGTCCGCTTCCAGGAAGAGCAGCTGCGCGATGATGATATTGGCGACATCATCGTTGATCGGTGTGCCGAGGAAGATGATGCGGTCCATGAGGAGCCGCGAGAAGATGTCGTAACTGCGCTCGCCGCGACTGGAGCGCTCGATGACGTACGGCGGATAGATCGTGGCCATGGGGTTGTTCACTTGTCGTTTCCGTTGGTGACTTCGTTGCGGGCCGTCAACCACTCGAAGACCTTCTCCTCCGTGATGCTGCGCTCCATCTCCGGCAGGCGCCCCGCCTTCTGCAGCGACGCGTACACCTGTCCCGGATCCTGGCTCCGCTGCCCGGCCACCGTGGCCACGCGCTCGTCCACGTCCTTCTCCGTCGCCGCGAGCTCGTGCGCCTCGGCGATGGCGTCGATCAGCATGTCGCGCCGGACCTGTTTCTCCGCCACGGCGGCGAACTCGCCCGCGAACTGCTGCTTCTGATCGGCGGGCACCTGATACGCCTGCATGTACGCGTCGATCGTGCGGTCGATCCAGCTCGGCGGAACATCGAACGGGTTGGCCGCGGCGATCTGGTCGAGCAGCGAGGCGCGCACGCCCGCATCGGAGTCGCGCGTGGCGTGCTCCTGCAGGTCTGTGCGGACGGCTATGGCGAGCGCCTCCAGCGAATCGAAGTCGCCTACCTCGCGCGCAAACGCGTCGTCGAGCACGCTCGCCGACTTCCGCTTCACCTCCTGCAGGGTGATGCGCACCTTCTTGGACTGGCCGCGCTGCGCCTCCTCCGGGAAATCATCCGGCCACTTCACCACCCGCTCCTTCGTCTCGCCCGGCTGCAGCTCCATCACGAGTTCCTCGATGCCGGCGATCGCCTGCCCGCCACCGAGCACGAGATTGTAGGGGCTGCCTTCCGGAATCTCTCCTCCCTCAGTCTCGGGCGTGGCGAGCAGAACCTTGACCATGTCGCCCTCGCGCGGCAGCTCTTCCACCGGGCTCCAGGTGGCCTTCTGATCGCGCAGCGTGTTGATCTGGGCCTCCACCATCTCGTCCGTCACCGTCGCGTCGGCCTTCGCCACCCGGAATCCCTCGGTACGCGTCAGCTCGATCCTGGGGCGCACCTCGAGGTGCAGCTCGAAGGTGAGGGGGCCGTCGTCCGTGAACTTCACGTCGTGCACGTGCGGCTGGGCGGCGACGTCGAGCTTCTCCCGCTCCATCACCTCCTTGAACGCATCCTGGACCAGCGTCTCGATCACCTGCTGCCGGATGGCGTCCTTGAACCGCTTCTTCACCATGGCGGCAGGCGCCTTGCCGGGGCGGAATCCGGGCAGCCGCACCTGGGTGGCATACCGTCGCGCCGCGGTCTCCTCGGCGGCGGCCACGGTGGCCGCGGGGACGGACACCTCGAGCAGGCGCTCGACGCCTTCGTTCTTCTTGGTGGTGATCTGAATGTCCATGTGCGGTGCCTTACCAGTTGCGAGGCCCCGACCCAGCTCCCGGAGGGGAGCAGCTGCCGACGGGCTGAATTCCTGCCTGAAAGATAACCTCGAGCAGGGCTTGCCTAGTGACGGCCGGGCCCGGGCGCGGCGGCCTCGGCGTCAGCACATCAGTACCGTGTCGGCTCTCGTGGTTCGACGTCTCGCCTCAGCCCTCGCCGATCAGCTCCGCCACGATCTTCCCCGAGCTCAGCACACCCGGGATTCCCGCCCCCGGATGCGTCCCGGCGCCGACGAGGTAGAGATTGCCGATATCCTCGCTGTGGTTGTGCGGCCTGAACCAGGCCGACTGCGTGAGAATGGGTTCCACGGAAAATGCGCTGCCGAGATGGCTGTTGAGCGTGTCGCGAAAGTGGAGGGGATCGATCATGTGCTCCGTCACGATGTGACGCGACAGCTCCGGCATGTACCGCTCCTCGAGATACTGCACGATGCGGTCACGATACGGCTTCGCGGCCGTGCGCCAGTCGGTGTCGCCACCGAGGTGCGGCACGGGACTCAACACGTACCAACTGTCGCACCCGGGCGGCGCCAGCGACGGATCGGTGGCCGAGGGACGGTGCAGGTACAGGGAGAAGTCCGGAGAGAGTGATTTCCGCGTGAAAATGTCTTCCAGCAGTCCCTCATAGCGCGGCCCCATCAGAATCTCGTGATGGGCCATGTCCTCGTACCGGCGGTTGGTGCCGAAGTACAGCACGAACAGCGACATCGAATACCGCAGACGCGTCACGCGCCGGTCGCTGTTCTTCCGGCGCAGCGCTGGCGGCACCAGATCCATGTAGGTGCGCGCCACGTCGCCATTGCTCACCACGGCATCGGCGCCGAGCAGCTCGCCGTTCGCGAGCCGCACGCCGGTGGCGCGACGCGTGCGCGCGTCGCACTCGATCGCGCGCACCTCGGCGTTCAAGCGCACCACGCCGCCGATCTCCGTGAACAGGGCGACGAGCGCGCGCACCAGCGCCCCCGTCCCGCCCATGGCGAACCACACCCCCCACTTCTGCTCGAGTGTGTGAATGAGCGCGTAGATCGACGTGGTCTGGAACGGATTGCCGCCCACGAGCAGGGGGTGGAACGAGAACACCTGCCGCAGGCGCTCGTCCTCGATGAACCCGCTCACGAATGACGCCACCGACCGGTGCGCGCGCAGCCGCACGAGGTCGGGCAACACCTTCACCATGTCGGTCACCCGGTCGAACGGCGTGTCGATCAACGCCATGCCAGCATCGAAGATCGCGTCGGCGGCGTCGGCGAAGCGCAGATAGCCGGCCACATCGGCGGGGTTGAATCGCCGAACCTGCTCGATCACCGCTGCCCGGTCGCCGTTGTAGCGGAACACCGAGCCATCCTCGAACCGGATGTTGTAGAAGGGATCGATGGGGACGAGCTGCACGTAGTCGGACGTCGCGCGCCCGCTCCGCTCGAACAGCTCGTGGATCAGCCAGGGTGCGGTGATGATGGTGGGGCCACCGTCGAAGGTGAAGCCGTCCTGCTCGTAGACATAGGCTCGTCCCCCGGGCTTGTCGCGCTTCTCCACGATCGTGACGTCGTGCCCCTGCTGGCGCAGCCGGATCGCCGCCGCGAGTCCCCCGAACCCGCCGCCGATGACGACGATCCTCACGCGCGCATCAGTCGCCGGCGACGGCGCGCAGCGGGGGCGCGGGACGGCGCCCACTCGACGTGGCCCCTGCGCGCCCGGCGCGCACGGCGAGGACCAGCGGCAGCGCCATGGCCGCGCCGCCGAACGCCACCGCCCACCACATCCCCCGTCCGACGCAGATGAGGAGCGGCAGCACGCCATTCGCCGCGTAGAGTACCAGCGGCAACCGCGTCGGCGACACTCGCTCCGCCCACGCGCTGGGCGGGACGATCGCCAGCATCACGCGCGCGACGACGAAGCCGGTGAGCAGCCAGCCCATCCAGTTCGCCAGCGGCATCCCGTAGAAGAGATCCGAGAGGACGATGCGCTGCAGCGGCGATGCGGTGGCGGGATCGGGAAGCCGCCAGAGCCAGTGCGTGGTCGCCACCATCGCCGGATCCATCGACACGTCCCACGCGGTGAGCACCAGCGCGGCCACGGCCGCCCATCGCCACCGCGTCGCGCTGTCGTCCGCCGGTGACAGCAGTCGTGCACAGATGGCCAGTGAGGCGTACAGCATGAAGAACCACGACGTGGGGATGTTGAACGGCACCCGCCCCCCGATCAGATACCCGAGCTGCGTCGTGTAGGCGTACGGTCCGAACGGATAGCCGGTGGTGGTCCCCAGCAGCTCCGCGCCGAGCGAGAGGGAGAACGCGGCGGCGAACAGCACCATCGCGGTCCGCCAGCCGAGCCGCGTCGCCGCATGCACGATGCCGGCGACCGCGCCGAGCACCACGGTGAGCTGGCCCCCGAACTGAAACATGAACGCCGCCACGCGCTGGTTCTGCGGGGTGAGCAGCCACGCGGGCGCGGGCGGCGCGAGGAAGGTGGCGAAGGCGATGCCGGAGAACACGAGCATGACGACATGCGCCGCGAGCGACAGGCTGGCGACGCGTTCGCTTCCACGACGCGCCGTCACGCCCATTCCACCGTGCCGTCGCCCGATCGGCCCCCCGTCAGCGACGGACGGCCGAGCGCGCCGGTGATGGCGGGGTTGCGAGGCGTGCGCCACGCGGTCCAGAGCACGCCGGCGCGTGCGAGCGTGCCAAGCCGTGCGCGCGACGAGAAGGTGTCGTAGCGCAGGTCCTCGATGACGCGCAGGATGCCCGCGTAGCCCACTGCGCAGGCCGTCGCGCAGCCGCGCGAGTCGGAGGAGAGCAGCGCGATGCCCGGCATCGCCTCGTCATATAGTGCGCGAGCCCGTCGGATCTCGAATTCCATGAATGCCGCCCAGCGCCGATCACCCGCGAGTCCGCCGGCCAGCACTTCCTGCCGTGAGAGCCCGAACGCCGCGAGATCCGCGTCGGGGAGGTAGCATCGCCCGGACCGCGCATCCTCACCGACGTCGCGAAGGATGTTGGTGAGCTGCATGGCGACGCCGAGGATGCGCGCCCGACGCAGCGCCTCCTGCCGCACGCCGGCATCACCGCTGGTGCCGAACACATACGTGCACATCTCGCCCACCGAGCTGGCGACGCCCTCGCAGTACGCGCCGAGCTCGGCCCAGGTCGCGTAGCGTGCCGGCGTGCAGTCGCGGGCCACTCCGTCGAGCAGCTCGTACAGCGCGGCCGACGGCACGCCATAGCGTCGCGCGGCGCGAGCGACCTCACGAAAGATGGCATCGCTCGGCGCGCCCGACAGTGCGCGGTCGAGCTGCTCGCGGTACGCCATCAGGAGCGCGGTCACCGGGACGGCTCCCTGGGCCGGCGCGAGATCCACGATGTCGTCGGCGATGCGGCAGAACGCGTAGAGGGCGAACGCGGCGCGCCGCTTCTGCGCCGGGAGAAAGTGGCTCGCGAGCCAGAAGGTGCGTGCGTGCGAACGCACGATCGAGTGGCAGTGCGCCGCGTCGCTCACCGTGATCTCGGGGGATGACGGTCCGGACGCGTGGTCGAGTTCGGCACGGGAGATCGGCACGCTGGGTAAACGCCCTGGTGGCGCCGCAGTTCCCGAGCGGGCGGGCGCTGACGCGAGCGGCTCAGGCAGACTTTCCGTGGTGAAGCGTCACGGCCTCCTCGAACGCGAGCAGGGTGAGGCGCGCCGTCTCGTCCCACGAGAAGCGTGCCTCGTGACGGCGGCTCGCCGCCCGTCGCGACGACACGTACTCGGCCTCGGACGCCAGCCGAACGATGGCGTCGGCCATCCCGAGCGTATCGTCAGGGTCCACCAGAATGGCCGCATCCCCGCCCACCTCGGGCAGCGACGACGCGCGCGAGCAGATCACCGGCGTGCCAAGACGCATCGCCTCCAGCACGGGCAGCCCGAATCCCTCGTACGTGGAGGGCACCAGCAACGCCGTGGCGTGGCGGTAGAGCGTCACGAGATCCTCGTCGCTCACGAAGCCGAGGGTCTGTCGCCAGGGCGCGTCGCGGTCCGACGTCAGCGTGGGGCGAGGGCCCGCCAGGACGAGCCGCATGGACGGATGTCGCGCCGCCACCAGAGGCATGGCGCGCTCGAGCAGGCCCAGATTCTTGCGCCGGTCAGCGGCGCCCACGGCGAGCACGTACGGCGCGCGCACGCCCAGGCGACGCAGCGCACTCGCATCGCCGTCGGCCGGAGGCACCACGAGATCGTCGGCGGCGAGCAGGGTCACGCGAAGGAGCGCGTGCGGCAGGCCGAGCACCCGATGGACCTCGCTCGCGGTGAAGGTGGAGATGGTGAGGACGAGCGTGGCCTCGCGCGCGGCCTTCCGGTAGCGAAGGCGCCATCGGAGGTTCTTGCGCCACTTCCAGAACCGGGGATCCGGCATCGTCAGCGGCGCCACATCCTGCATCGTCACCACGCGCGCGGCGTCGCGCGGGAGGGTGCCGGTGAAATTCCACGGATACCAGGCGAGGTCCACGGGATGGGAGCGAAGTTGCCCGAGGGACCGCACGTCGGCGCGGTCCGCCACTCCCGGGAGCTCCGCGAGGATGAGTCGCACGGCGGCGATGTCGCGACGTCGCACGAACAGCACCAGGCGAAGTCCCGGCCGTTGCGCAACGAGACGCGGCAGGAGCGCGCGGACGTAGCGTCCGATCCCTCGCCGGTCGCCCGCGAACTGCGGCGCCTCGATTCCCACCACGAGCGACGTCGATGTCATGAAGGGGGCGATGAGCGCTGGCGGTGGGCGGGGTGGCGGCCGGCAGATCGGGCGACAATGCGAGAGAGGGGACTTGAACCCCTATACCTTTCGGTGCCAGATCCTAAGTCTGGTGCGTCTGCCAGTTTCGCCACTCTCGCGTACGCAGAACGTAAGCGCCATGGCCGCCGGACGACAACACGCCGCGCCCCAGGCCAAGGTACCACCATGACGAAAGGGCACGCGGCTGGCCAGCCGCGTGCCCTCATCGCCGTCGTCACGGCGGCGTCGATCCGGACTGCGTCAGCTTCCCACCTGCACCGTGACGGCGCGCGTGCTGCCTCCCTGCGCGAGATCGTAGACCATGAAGGTCACGACATCCCCCCCCTTGAGGCGGCTCAACGCGGCCTCGAGGTCGGCGGCCGAGCGGAGGGGGCGGCGCGGTCCGGGATTGATGACTTCCAGGAGGATCGTGCCGTCGGCGAACAGCTTGCGGTACGCCGGACCCGTCACGCTCACCTCGCTCACGACGAGGCCCGCGCGGTACTCGGCGGCGACGCGCGCCCGCGTCGCAAGCTCTGGCGACACGGGCTCCACCGTGATGCCGATCTTGTCGAACCGCCGCGAGTCGCTCGCCGGCACGGTGCGCGCCGGCGCGTCGTCCGCCGACGCCGACTGCGGAGCCTCACGGGCCTCGGCGAGCTTCACGCGGAAGCTTTTCTTCGACCCGAAGCGCATCACCTCGAAGGTCACCGTCTCGCCCGGCTTGTGGCCGCGGACGATGCGCTGCAGCGTGCTCACCCGGTCCGTCGGCTTGCCATCCGCCGCGATGATCACGTCGCCCGGCTCGAGGCCCGCCTTCTTCGCGGGACTGTCGTCGTTGTCGGGCGGAAAGCTGAAGTTCTGCACCAGCACGCCGGTCACTTCCTTGAGTCCGGCCGCTCGGGCATCCTCGGCCGTCGCGTTGAGGATCTGCACGCCGATGACCGAGCGCCGGACCTTGCCGTAGGCGATCAG
>JBKJIY010000080.1:0-12712 GCA_046598315.1 Gemmatimonadaceae bacterium | reverse complement strand
CGAGCCGGTCGACGTCAGCATCGAGGACAAGGACCTGCGCATCGACGTGTTCCGGTCCAGTGGGCCTGGGGGCCAGAGCGTGAACACCACGGATTCCGCCGTCCGGATCACGCATCTGCCAACGGGACTCGTCGTCTCGCAGCAGGATCAGAAATCGCAGCTGCAGAACAAGCTGAAGGGGATGGAGGTGCTGCGCGCGCGGCTGCTCGATCTCCGCGTGAGCGAGGCGGAGGCCGCTCGCTCCAGGATGCGCAAGTCGCAGGTGGGCACGGGCGATCGCTCGGCCAAGATCCGCACGTACAACTATCCGCAGAGTCGGATCACCGACCACCGCATCGGCTTCACGACGCACGACCTCTCGGCGTTCATGGACGGGTACATCGAGCCGGTGATCGATGCGCTCAAGATCGCCGATGTGGAGGAGCGTCTCGGTGGCTAGGCCCCGACGCGCGCCGCACGGCGTCGCTCGACCCGCCGCCGCGACCACCATCAGCGCACTGGCCGCGGCGATGGCCGACCTGCTCGCGCCGACGCTCGGCGCGTCGGCACTGGGGGAGGCGCGCGAGCTGCTCGCGTCGCTGCACGACATGCCGCGTCACTGGCCCGTGCTCGCGCACGATCGCGACGTGACCGCGGCCGAGTGGCGTCGCGGGCTCGCGGCGGCGAGCACGCGGGCGTGCGGCGCACCGCTGCAGTACGCCGCCGCGCGCGCGGCCTTTCGTCATCTCACTCTCGAGGTGGATGAGCGGGTCCTCATTCCACGTCCCGAGACGGAGCAGCTCGTGGAGCTCGTGCTGCGAGCCACCAGCGGCGCTCGCGGTGGAGTCGTCGCCGATGTGGGCACGGGATCCGGCGCGATCGCGATCGCCCTCGCGAGCGAAGGCGATTTCGACCGCGTGGTCGCCACCGACGTCTCGTGCGATGCAGTGGCAGTGGCTCGCGCGAACGCGGCCCGCCATGCGAGCGTCCTTCGCGCCATGCTCGATGTGCGGCACGGTACGCTGCTCGCACCGGTGACCGAGCGTCCGCTCCGCGTCGTGGTCTCCAACCCCCCGTACATCGCGTTCGACGAGGCGTCGGGGCTTCCCGGCGGCGTGCGCGACTGGGAGCCGAGCGTCGCGCTGTTCAGTGGCGACGGCGGCATGGCGATGACGGAGCGTCTGGTGCGTGACGCCGCACCGGCGCTCGGCGGTGGTGGGTTGCTCGCCCTCGAAGTGGACGTGCGGCGCGCCGCCCGGGTGGCAGCGCTCGCGGCGGCCCACGGTAGCTATGACGACGTGGAAATTCTGCTGGATCTCACCGGCCGCGAGCGGTTCGTGGTCGCCAGACGACGGGAGATGTGACCATGGTGGAAGACAAGTCCAGGGAGCTGGGACGCCTCATCGGGCAGACGCCCGAATACCAGGCGCTGAAGCGGGCGAACGAGGCGCTCGCCAAGGACGACGCGGCGGTCGAGCTGCTCAGGAAGATGGAGCAGCTCCGCATGAACGCGCAGACCATGATCCAGCGCGGCGAGCGTCCCACCGACGAGATGGAGCGGGAGCTCGATACACTCCTCGGCCAGGTACAGCGCGAATCGGTGTACCAGCGCGTCGTGGCGGCGCAGGAGAACTTCGACAAGATCATGGGGCGCATGAACGACTGGATCGTGGAGGGCATCGAGCGCGGGGCCACGAGCTCCATCATCACGCTCGGCTGACTCGCGTGCGCGACGCGCGAGGGCGGCTCATCGTGTTCGAGGGCGGCGAGGGATCGGGCAAGTCCACCCAGTTGCGCCGGCTCTCCGCCGCGCTCGAGCGCCGGAGCGTGCCGCATGTGTGCCTCCGCGAGCCGGGAGGCACCGCGCTGGGATCCGAGGTGCGGCGCCTGCTCCTCGACCACGCCTCGGACGTGGAGCCGCGCGCCGAAGCGCTTCTCTTCATGGCCTCGCGATCACAGCTGGTGGAGCGGGAGATCCGGCCGGCGCTGGCGCGCGGCGACGTCGTCCTCCTCGATCGCTTCTTCCTCTCCACCTATGCGTATCAGATGGGCGGGCACGGACTGCACGAGGAGGAAGTGCGCGCGGCGAACCGGTTTGCCACTGGCGGGCTCGTCCCCGACCTCACGCTGCTGCTCACCTTCCCCGTCAACGAAGGACTGGCGCGCGCCGGCCGGCGCGCGACGGCGCACGACCGCATGGAGGCCATGGGCACGCCGTTCCACGAACGCGTCGCCGCCGCCTTCGGACAGTTTGCGAATCCTGCCTGGCAGGCTGCCCATGCCGAGTGCGGACCCATCGTGACGATCGACGCCGAGGGGGAGGAGTTGGCGGTCACGGACCGGGTGAGTGGCGAGCTGGAACGGCGCTGGCCCGGTTTTTCCCCGTTCACGGCACGGGAGAATCGGTGATGACCAGACCCTGTCGCCAGATCTGATGCGTTCTCGCGGTGTCGTGGCTGCGGCCGTGCTGTCCAGCGCCCTCGTTTCCGGGGGCTGGCTCATGCAGCGCGGGTCGGTGGGCAGCACGCGCGACCTGGCGGCGAGCGCGCGTCTCTTCGACGAGGTGTTCGAGCGCCTCCAGAAGGATTATGTGGATCCACTGGCCGACTCCACGCTGTATCGCCAGGCCGTGACCGGCGTGCTCGGCGAGCTGCGAGATCCTCACAGCATGTACCTGGACGGCAAGCGCCTGTCCCGGCTGGACGAGAGCACCAGCGGTCACTACGGCGGTGTGGGAATCCAGATGGACGTCCGTGACAGCGGGATCACGGTGATCGCCGTGCTGCCCGGAACGCCGGCGGAACGCGCGGGGCTTGCGGCCGCGGACCGGCTCGTGGAGATCAACGGCAAGGCGACGCAGGGGCTGACCGCCGACGAAGCGCTCAAGGCGTTGCGAGGACCGGCGGGGAGCGCCGTGCGGGTGGCGGTGGATCGTCCTGGCCTGGAGGATGCGCTCACCTTTGTTCTGGTCCGTCGCGAGATCGCCGTGAATCCGGTACAGCACGCGCTGCTGCTCCGCGGGACCGATGGCGTCGGCTACGTGGATCTCACGGTCTTCAGCGCGGCCGCGGCGGCCGATCTCACTCGCGCGATCGACTCGCTGCGCGCCGCCGGCGCCCGCTCCCTGATCATCGATCTCCGCGGTAATCCGGGCGGGCTGCTCGACCAGGGCGTGGCCGTCGCCGATCTCTTCCTCGATCGTGGGACGAGCATCGTGACGACGAAGGGGCGCACCGCGAGCGAGAACGCGACGTTCGACGACGACGCGCCGCAACGCTGGGCGACGATGCCGCTGATCGTCCTCACCGACAGCGGGAGCGCGTCGGCCAGCGAGATCGTCGCCGGTGCGCTGCAGGACCACGATCGCGCCCTGGTCGTCGGCACCGCCACGTACGGCAAGGGAAGCGCGCAGCGCGTGTTCCGGCTCGGGAACGGGGCCGTGAAGCTCACCACCGCGCTCTGGTACACGCCGAGTGGGCGCAGCATCAACCACACGCACGCCCGTCCGGCCGACGAGGAGCGCGCGTCGCCATCCGATTCCGCGCCGCGGCCCCGGTTCAAGACCGACGCGGGCCGGACCGTGCTCGGCGGCGGCGGCATCGTGCCGGACGTGGAGGTGGCGGTGTCCGCGGCCACCCCGGCGCAACGGGCGCTGCAGGCGGCGCTCGGAACGAAGGCGCCACAGTTTCGCAACGCGGTCGTCGACTATGCGCTTTCGCTCAAGGGGGCACGCGCCATCGTGTCTGCCGATTTCGCGGTCACGGCCGCCATGCGCGACGAGTTGTACCGCCGCCTGCTGGCGCGCGGCGTCACCCTGGATCGCGTCACCTATGACGCCGCCGCGCCATTCGTGACCCAGACACTCGCCCTCACCATCGCACGCTATCGCTTCGACCGGCGCGCGGAATTCGAGCGAGGCGCCGCGGACGATGCCACGCTGGCGCGGGCGCAGCAGCTTCTGCGCGGGGTCACCTCGCCGACGGCGTTGCTCGCGCGGCGCTGAAGGGCCGGGGCGTCGCGCCAGACAACTCGCTCGCGCGACCGCGCAGGCGGATGCGAGGGAGGGTGCGCGCGAGGAAGACGTCGAGCAGCTCGGGATCAAAGGCGAGTCCGGCATCGCGCCGCATCATCGCGGCGGCGTCCGCAGGCGCGTAGGCGCCACGATAGCTCCGCGCGCTGGTGAGTGCGTCGAACACGTCGGCGATGCAGAGGATGCGGGCGGCGCGCGGGATCTGCGTTCCGCCGAGCCTGTCGGGATAGCCATGGCCGTCCCACCGCTCGTGATGGTGGCGCACCATCGGGCGGATGTCCCAGGGAAAGGCGATGCCCGACAGCAGCGCGTCGCCGCGCGCCGCATGCTCGCGCATCAACGCCGCCTCCTCCGGGGTGAGGCTGCCGGGCTTGTTGAGGATCTCGGCGGGAATCTCGATCTTGCCGACATCGTGGAGGAGCGCGCCCATGCGGAACCAGAGGAGCACACTCTCGTCCAGATCGACATCGCGCGCGAGTGCGCACGCGTACGTGGCGACGCGCTCGCAGTGGCCCTGGGTGTAGTGATCGGCGCTCTCGATCGACGAGCCCCACTCGTGCACGATGGCCAGGAATTCCGACTCCAGCTGGCGCACTCGCCCATCCACGTCGCTCATGTCACGCGTCGCCATCAACTGCTTGAACAGCGCGTGCGAGCGGTTGAGCGTCTGGAGCGTTTCCCTGCTGCGGCCGGTGCACTGATAGACGACGGCCAGCTCGCGGAGCGTTTCCGCAGTCAGCAGGACATCGTGGCGCCGCTCGCCCTCGGCGAGCGAGATGGTCAGCAGGCGCTCGGCCTCGTCCATGTGGCCCAGGGAGCGAGCGGTGACGCCAAGGTGCTTTTGCACCTCGCCGGACCACTGCGTCTGCCGTTGCTGCTCCAGCGTGAGGAGCCAGCGGGCGAGACGGCGCGCCTTGCGAAAGCGACGGCGACCGATGTAGAGCTCCACTCGATTGACCTCGGCGCGCATGCGGCTCACAAAATCTCCCGTGGTCGTGGCGGCGCGGACCGACTCGGCGAACATCTGCTCCGCGGCGCGCCAATCACCGAGATCGGTGTACAACATGCCGAGGTTGTTCAGTACTTCGCTCATCTCGCGTTGCATGCCGAGCTGTCGATAGTGCGACAGGCTGACGTCGTACCGCAGACGCGCCTCTCGCAGGTCGCCGCGAATGTTGGCGATCGTCCCCAGGTTCGACTCGAGCATGGCCACGACGGCGTCGGCGCCCGCCGCGCGCGCGACGGTGAGCGCCCGTTCGTAGAGATCGACCGCGCGTGAGAGGTCGCCGTAGTGCTGCGCCGACGCGGCCCGCGAGTTGATCGCGAGCGCCACGCCCGCCGCGTCGCCGTGACCGTCCGCCGACGCTTCCGCCGCCTCCAGGCAGTCATCCGCGGCGCCGAAGTCGGAGAGATCCATGAAACACCGCGCCACCCGCCGCAGCACCATCGGGGCGTGGCCTGGGCCGAGCGGTCCGAGCCGGGTGTGCAGCGCCTGCTCGTAGAGGGTTCGCGCCAGGTCGAAATATCCCAGTGCATGAGCGTCCTCCGCTCGACGCACCAGCTCCGGACCGCCGAGATCCAGGGTCGCGGTCACCGGTTGGCGAGAAGACTGCGGCGCGTCAGCCCGCTCTCGCGCATGCGGCGCGTGAGGGTGGGGCGCGACACACCGAGAATGCGCGCGGCGGCGCTCACGTTGCCCGCCGTGAGCAGCATCGTGAGCCGAATCGCCTCACGTTCCACATCGGCGAGCGACTTTCCCTGAGCCGGGATGGTGATGCGCCCCATGTCGGGCGCGCCGTCGACGGTGGGTGAGACGAGCTCGCGGCGCTGCAGACGCACGTCCTCGCGCTGGATCACGAACCCGGCAGAAAACAGGTCGGCGCGTTCCATGACATTCTTGAGCTCGCGCACGTTGCCGGGCCAGTAGTGCATGCGAAGCACCGTGGCCGCCGACTCGTCGATTTTCTTCACTTTCCCGCCACGCCGCGCGGCGATCTCATGGAGGAAGTGGTCGGCGAGGGCGATGATGTCGCCCATGCGCTCGCGCAGCGTGGGCAGGTCGATGCGGACGACGTTGAGGCGATAGTACAGGTCCTCCCGAAACCGGCCCGCCGCCACGGCCAACTCGAGATTCACGTTCGTCCCGGCGATCAGCCGGCAGCGCATCGGATACTCCGCGTGTCCGCCGAGACGGCGCACCGTGCGCGCCTCGATCATGCGCAGCAGCTTGGGCTGGAGTGCGAGCGGCAGCTCCCCGATTTCGTCGAGAAAGAGCGTTCCGCTCGCGGCGCTCTCCACCAGACCGGGGCGGCTCTCTCTCGCGTCAGTGAAGGCGCCCTGCTCACGCCCGAACAGCTCGGATTCGAGCAGCGTTTCCGGGATGGCGGAGCAGTTGATGGCCACGAATGGCTCGCCCGCTGGACAGCCGTGATGGTGAATGCCCCGCGCGAAGAGCTCCTTGCCGGTGCCGGTCTCCCCGCCAATGAGGACGGTGGTGAGCGGACTCTGGGCGACCTTTTTTGCCAGCGAGACGGCCTCCGCCAACGCCACGCTCTCGCCCACCAGGCCGAAGCTGGAGGGCTCGGGGCGCGGCCGCGCGGTACGGCCGGCGCGCAGCGGCCCAGCACGGCGCAGTGGGGCCGTCACATTAACCGGCGGCACGTCAGTCCATCAATTGCCCGCCTCTGCCACATGCTTGCCTGCCTGTAAGACTCAATGAGTCCTGCTCAGCGCATGAGCGACAGCCGGGCTGCAAGGTTGTCGGCAGCAGGCTGCGCCCCGAGACTGTGGAACGACTCTCGAGATTGCTTGAGGACAGATCGAGCACGATCCGTCTCCCCTCTAGCATGCGCTACCTCGGCCAGTTCGCGCAAGACCTCGGCAACGAGAATAGCGTCATCCGCCGACTCCGCGAGGTGTCGGGCGCGCTCGAGGCTCGCATTCGCGGAATCGAGATCATGGCGGCGCAACTCGATCTGGCCGCGCACCTTGAAGGCGTGGGCCGTCTGCAGCTGGTCGCCCCGCTCGGCCGCAATCGTCAATACCTCGGCGAGCAGCGCACTGGCTCCGGCGAGATCCCCCACCATCACGCAATGCTGGGCTCGGTTGACCTGGATCATGCCCTGCACGTGCTGGTCGCCCCGCGACACGGCAATGGTCGCCGCCCTTTCGAACGACTGCATGGCCTGCTCCGGCTTGCCCAACTGTGAGTAGAGCAGGCCAAGGTTGAGCAACACGCGCGAGGTGGCTTCCGCGTTTCCCGCAGCCTCGAAACCGGCGAGACTTTCCGTCCAGCGAGCCATGGCGGCGTGCCGGTCGCCGCGGATATCGGCGAGAATTCCCTGATTCTGCGCGATCATCCCGTAAAGCTCGTTCTCGCCCTGCTCGACGGCACGCTTCGCCGCCTCTTCATACAGGCCGGCGGCGCGATGCACATCGCCACGCCGTTGCGAGATCACGGCGAGGCAATTGAGCGCGTGCGCCCGCGCGATAGGCGCGTCGGCGGCAACCGCCGCTTCCAGGCTGCGCTCGTACCACTGCTCGGCGCGAAACGTCTCGCCACGGTCGCGGTGCGTGGTACCCTTCCACCGGAGCAGATCCGCGAGGAGCGGTGACCCTTCGGACAGCGCAATGGCGCGATCGAACAGGTCGAGGGCCCGGCCCGGATCGCCATTCGCGTCGGCGGCGCGCGCCTCGCTCCCGAGCGTGCGCGCCTCTGAGAGACGCGCCGCTCGCGAATCGTCACGTGATAGGGACATCTCGACTCCAGACTTTGCTAGAGCCGGTCTTATTCGGCGCTGCCGCCTTTACCCGTCGTCACGGCGTACACCGAGAAATGATCCGTGGTGAACGTCGCCGAGAGCCCGCCGGCGCCGCGTCCCGCCACACCCGGTGAACTGCCCGCCGACTGCTCGAGCCTGGTGCTGAACAACTGCGAGAAATGACCCGTGCCGGTCGTCTCGTCGAGATCGGCGTCGTTGTCGGTGTAGGCAAAGACCATCGACGTCGCCACGATCGCATCGAACTCCCCAGCGGTGCCACGGACCTGCTGCTCCACCGTGATCGGTACCTTGAAGCGCAGCCCGTGTGGATAGAAGCTGTAGGCGAGTTCGTCGCCATGCTTGGCCACCAAGCAGACGTAGCTGTCGGTGGCTACCGAGCCCTTGTTGAAGGTCACCGTCAAACCCGCCCGAGCGAGCGTCACCTGCCGGCCAGCGGCCGTGACGAGCGCGCACACCGTCTCGTCGCGCGCCAAGGGCACTGAGCGCTTGGCGATGCTCAGCTTCACCTTGCCACTGGCGTCGCTGCCCGTGCTGCCGGCCCTCGACGCGCTCAGCGAGCCCGCCGCCGGCAGGATCTCCCGCCTGGGCTGCACACCGTTGTCTCCGCAGGCGACGAGGTTTGCGGAGAGGAGCAGGACGATTCGTGCGCTGATTGACCCAAGGCGGAATGGCATTGCCGACATTCTCCGGTGACCTACAGAACGACGATCTTCAGGGTCCATCGAGCAACGGAGTACTATGCAGAGAATATGCCGGAGAGTAACACGTTTGACGACAACGTATTAGATCTGTAGAGTCCGTCTCAGCCCATGCAATATAATTTTCCAGTATGGAGCATTATTTAACAGTCTGCAATCTTTCGCTTCACAGTGCTGACGCCGGAGGCCTCCTCAGCGGAGCACCACGCGCGAGCCAGCCGGGGGGGTGAACACGAACGCGGCGGCATCCACCCGTACATTCGTTGCGAGCGACGTGAGCCGCACCGTCCGCTGCACTCCGGTCAATTCCGTCACGTCGAACTGCCGCACCATCGCGTCGGTGTCATCGATCCACACGGTAGCCTCCGTGAACAGCGCTCCGGCCGCGCGCTTCGGCACGAGCCTGTAGCCATGCGCCCGCCGGCCACCCACGGGAAGGCTCCCCACCCGCGAGACGGTGAACCGGCTCCGCGGCGAGGTCAGAAACTGGGCGGTCAGATCCACCGTGCCAGAACTGGCCGCTGCCACGGGCATCTTGATCACCTGGCCCGGCGCGCTGCTCGGCAGGTAGAGCCACACGTGCTTGCCGTCCGACACTATGCGGTCGGTGGAAGGGCTGCGGAACGTCACGGACAGCTTCCCTGGGCGCTCCTGCTGAAATTCGCCGCTCGCCGTCAGCGTGCGCTCGGTGAGCGGATTGGTGATGGTCTGCTCGAAGCTGGCGCGCGCCGTCTTTACCTTCGCCCATGCCTTCACGGCGCGGTCGAGCGGATCCGGCGCGGTACCGCGACCGTTGGACTGGGCGCTGGCGGTGACCGACCCGGCGAGAAGCAGACCGGCGAGCGCGAGACTCGAGCGAGTGCATCGCAACATGAGAGCTCCTGGAGGCCGGACGCGGAGTCGCGCCCGTGACCGCTTCTACACGACGCCGGCGCGGGCGGTTCCGGTGTCCGACGCGACCGTGCGTCCGATCGCCTCGGCGATCGCGCGGGCCTCGCGCACGAGCCGCGCCAGCTGATCGGGATACAGCGACTGCCCGCCGTCGGACATCGCCCGGTCGGGATCGGGATGCATTTCCACGAGCAGGCCGTCGGCGCCCGCGGCGATGGCGGCGCGCCCCATCGGCAACACCTTGTCGCGCAAGCCCGTGCCGTGGCTCGGATCGGCCACGATGGGAAGATGCGAGAGCTTCTGGACGAGCGGGATCGCCGTGAGGTCGAACAGATTCCGCGTGGACGGATCGAAGCTGCGGATGCCACGCTCGCAGAGGATGACCTGCGAGTTGCCTTCCGCCAGGAGATACTCGGCGCTCAGCAGCAGGTCGACGATCGTGGCCGACATGCCTCGTTTCAGCAGCACGGGCTTGCCGAGCCGGCCGATGGTGCGGAGGAGCGAGTAGTTCTGCATGTTGCGCGCGCCGATCTGGATGCAGTCGGCCACCTCGGCCACGAGGTGAGCGCTCTCCTCGTCCAGCGCTTCGGTGACGATGGCCAGGCCGGTTTCGCGGCGCGCGAGATCCAGCAGCTCGAGCCCGCGCTTGCCCAGTCCCTGGAACGAGTACGGCGAGCTGCGCGGCTTGAACGCGCCGCCTCGCAACGCCACCGCGCCCGCCGCCCGCACCTGCTGCGCGGCCAGCACGATCTGCGCTTCGCTCTCCACCGAGCAGGGCCCGGCGACAATCGGGATGTCGGTGCCGCCGAAGGCCACACCGGGCGCGATGGTGACCACCGTGTTTTCCGGCCGCCATTCGCGTGACACCTGCTTGTACGGCTTGGAGACGTGAATGACGTCCTCCACGCCGTCGAGCGATTCGAGACGCGAGCCGTCCACGCGACCGTCGTTGCCGACGAGGCCGACAGACGTGCGCTGCGCGCCAGGCATCGGGCGCGCCTCGTATCCCATCTCCCTGATCACCTCGATCACGCGCGCCACGTGGTCGGGCGTCGCGTCGTGCCGCATCACCACCAGCATCAGTCTTCCTCGATCTCGAACGAGGCGCCATCCTCGGCGAGCGAGATGGGCCCCGCGTAGTGAGTCGCCACGATGGCGCGTACGTCGACGCGCTCCACGGGCGGGTAGAAATGCGTCAGCACGAGCCGCTTCGGCAACGCCGCGGCGGCAAGGGCGCCGCACTGCGCCGGCGTGAGATGTTCGGGAATGGCCAGATCGGCGGGGAGGGAGCACTCGCAGAGCAGCACATCGGCGCCGCGAGCCCACTCGCCCAACATCGGATCGTAGCCCGTGTCACCCGTATACACCACGCGCCGGCCGCCGCGGCTGATGGAATATGCCACGCTCTCATCGGTGTGGGGGACCTTGGCCGCCGAGAGGACCACGCCGTCTCCAAGCTCCAACGAAGCGCCGGGGGCGATCTCCAGCACCGTGAGGGGAAAGCCGGGCTCGCGGAGCCACGGACCGTACGCATCGGCAAGCCGGCCGAGCAGATCGGCGGTGCCCGCCGGCCCCACCACCGTGAGCGGCTGCATGCGTCCGGGACGGTCGCCGTAATTCCAGGCGAACACCAGCGTGACGAAGTCGCCGATGTGATCGGTATGGAAGTGCGTGAAGGCCACGTGCGTGATCTCGCGCCAGGGCAGGGCGAGCGCGGCGAGGCGATGGGTGACGCCGCTGCCGCAATCCATCAGGAGGCGCACGCTGCCGGCCTCCAGGAGATGACCCGCACACACGCGCACGGGCGAGAGCGCGACCGTGCCGGTGCCGAGGGTGGTGAGGCGCATCAGCGGCGACCCTGCCGCATCACGACGCGGCCGCGGCCTCCGCCGTCACCGACTCCTCGAGGATCGCGTTCGCGGCCTCCTCGTCGTCCGTCGGAGCGTCCACACCGGTGGAGCCCTGACCCATGCGCACGCTGACGAGCGACGACACGCCGGGCTCCTGCATCGTGACGCCATAGACGGCGTCGCCCGCTTCGGTCGTCGTGCGGGGGTTGTGGGTGATGACGATGAACTGCGTCCGATGCTTGAACTCGTTGAGCATCTTCACGAAACGCCCCACGTTGGCGTCGTCGAGCGGGGCGTCCACCTCGTCCAGCAGGCAGAACGGGCTCGGCTTGGTGAGGAAGATGCCGAAGAGCAGCGACAGCGCCACCAGGGCGCGCTCGCCGCTCGAGAGCATGCTGATGCGCTGGGTCTTCTTGCCGCGCGGCGAGGCATGGATCTCGATGTCGCAGTCCAGGGGCGTCTCGGGATTCTCGAGCCGCAGGTCGCATTCGCCCCCGCCGAACAGCGTCATGAAGATGGACCGGAAGTTCTCGCGCACCTGCGTGAACGTGGCGATGAACAGCTCGCGGGCCGTGGCGTCGATCTCCTTGATGGCCTGGAGGAGGCTGGCGCGGGCGTCGAACAGGTCGGTCCGCTGCGCGACGAGAAAGTCGTGGCGCCGCACGGTTTCATCATGCTCCTCGATCGCCAGCGCGTTCACGGGGCCGAGCTGCTCGAGCTGCTTGCGCAGGTCGTCAGCCTCGCCTCGCAGGGAATCGTCGTCCAGGTCGAGCGGAGGGAGCTCCTCGAGCATCTCCTCGAGCGGGCGCTTCCACTCCATCTCCAGACGTTCGCGGATGGCAAGGCGGCGGCCGGACAGCTCGGTGAACCGGAGCTCGGAGTGATGGAGCTCGTCGCTCAAGGTGCCCGAGCGGCGGCGATACTCGCCGAGTGCAGCGTCGGCCGACACGAGCGCTTCGTCAGCGGCGCGCACCGCAGCCTCGGCATCCAGGAGGCTGCCCTCGCCATCGGCGAGCGTCGCTTCACGGGTCTTGAGGTCCAGCGCCCATCCGGCGAGCTGCTCCGCCAGCACGGTGTCAGATTGCGACAGTTCGCCGAGCTCGAGTCGCAGTTGCGCGAGCCGCTGCGTCGCGGTGGCGACTTCCTGCGCGAGCCGCCGTTCTCGATCGCCCGCCATCTGGACGCGGGCCCGCGCCTCGGCCTGCTCCACCTGCCATCTGGTGCGGAGCTCCCGGGCGTGATCCTGCTGCCCCTCGGCGTCAGTGGCCTGGGCACGCGCGTCGGCAATCGCCTGCTCCGAGACGCGCGTCTGTTCGGCGAGCGCCAGGGCCTCGGTGTCGAGCGCCGTCCCGCGCGTCGCGAGCTCGTCGCGCCGAGTGGCGAGGCGATCGGCGAGGGCGGCGGAGTCCTGCGCTTCCCTGGCCGCGCGCGCCACGCCGCGTTCGATCTGGGCGTGCTGCTCCGCGCTCGCGCGCGCGTTGC
>JBKJIY010000079.1:0-82301 GCA_046598315.1 Gemmatimonadaceae bacterium | reverse complement strand
GGAGCTGGAGCGGGTGAAGCTGGCCCCGCTGGATCCGCGCTGTGCCAGGATCGCCGAGGGGTGCGCTCCTACACCCTGATTGCACCCGGAAAAGCGTGAGGAGCGGATTTTCCGAATCTGCCGGGAACGGCCGGATCGATTGCCACGATCCCGCCGTTCTGCTGGAAGGAGCACCGCGTCGGCCACGTTCCCGCGGATTAACGAGGCTGGTGCCGTTCCCCAAAACACAGCGTGAGGAGCGGATTTCTCGAATATTCCGGCAAAATACCGGATGACTGTGTGGATTCGGCAGCTTCCGGCGGATCCGGGTTATCCGTTCATCACGCTTTAATAAATAGTAATTGATGTAATACCCATATCGTGTCACAGTCATCGAGGAGCATGGCCGCATGCTTGGCGAAGCTCGTGGCGCTGGATTGGGCAGTTCTCACCAAGATTCGGTAGATTCGCTCCTCACGCTTGAATAAATATTTATTTATATATAGCAACCCTGCGCGCACGCTTATCGCAAGGCTGTACCGTCGATGCCGCCCAGGAAACGCCCCACGCCCCCCACCGACGCACTCTCGGACTTTCACCCGATCGTCCGCCAATGGTTCATCGACAGGGTCGGCACGCCGTCCGCCCCTCAACTCGCCGGATGGCCAGCCATCGCCCGGGGGAGCGACGTCCTCATCCTCGCCCCCACCGGTACCGGGAAGACGCTCGCCGCCTTTCTCTGGGAGCTGAACGCCCTCATCACCGAGGGACTGAAGGCACCGCTGGCCAACGCGGTGCATCTCCTCTACGTCTCCCCCCTCAAGGCGCTCAACAATGACGTCCAGCGCAACCTGGAGGGGCCGCTCACCGAGCTGAGATCACGGTTCGAGCAGGCGGGAGAGCACTTCCCCGATATCCGGATCGCCGTGCGCACGGGCGACACGACGGCCTCGGCGCGCGCGAAGATGCTGCGCAAGACGCCGCAGATCCTCATCACCACCCCCGAGTCGCTGCACATCCTGCTCACCAGCGTGCGCGGCCGCGGAATCTTCAGCGCGCTGCGGGCGGTGATCGTGGACGAGATCCACGCCGTGGCCGGCACCAAGCGCGGCGCGCACATGGCGCTCACCCTGGAGCGGCTCGCGCGCCTTACAGCAGATTCACCACAGCGCATCGGACTCTCGGCCACGCAACGCCCGCTCGACGAGATCGCCCGCTTCCTCGGCGGATGCGAGGCGCCGATGGAGGACACGGCGCCGCGCTTCCGCCCCGTCGACATCGTGGACTGCGGGCTCGTGAAGCAGATGGAAACGTCCATCGAATCGCCCGTGGACGACCTCGCGCACGTGGGCGGCACCGTCTGGACGTCGGTCGCCCCGCTGGTGCTGGAGAAGATCCGAGGCGCCAACACCACGCTTGTCTTCGTGAACAATCGCGCGCAGGCCGAGCGCATGGCCGCGCGCGTGAACGCGCTCGCGGAGGAGGAGATGGCGCTGCCGTATCACGGCTCGCTCTCGCGCGAGAGGCGCTTCCTGCTGGAGGAACGGCTCAAGGCAGGCGAGCTGCGCGCGCTCGTCACCACCAGCTCGCTCGAGCTGGGGATCGACGTGGGTTCCGTGGATCTCGTGATCCAGCTCCAGAGCCCCAAGCGCGTCGCAGCGGCGTTGCAGCGCGTGGGACGCGCGGGCCACACGCTGAATGCCACGAGCCGAGGCGTGTTCGTCCCCACCTTTCGCGACGACGCCCTGGAGCAGATGGCGATTCTGGACGCGATGCGCCACGGCGACGTGGAACCCACGCGCGTCGTGCAGAATGCCCTCGACGTGCTCGCCCAGCTCGTCGTCGCCATCGTCGCCAGTGACCTGCCCGAGTGGACGGCCCACGATCTCTATGATTTCGTGCGCCGCGCGTACCCCTATCACGCCCTGCCGCGCGAGGCATTCGACGAAGTGCTGGGGATGCTCGCGGGCAAGTATCCCAGCGACATGGCGAGCGAGCTGGATGCGCGCATCTCCTGGGACCGCGTGAGCGACACGCTCACCCCCGCGCGGTCGGCGCGCATGGTGGCGACCATCTCGGGCGGCACCATCCCCGACCGCGGGCTGTACACGGTCAACCTCGCCGACAAGACCCGGCTCGGCGAGCTGGACGAGGAGTTCGTGCACGAGTCTCGGGTGGGCGACGCCTTCCAGCTTGGCAGCTCCACCTGGCGCATCGCGGCGATCGAGCACGACCGCGTGATCGTCGTCCCCGCGCCCGGCGCACCGGCCCGCATGCCCTTCTGGCACGGCGAGTTCATGGCGCGGTCGGCCCACCTCACCGGACGGGTAGGCGCCCTGCGCCGTACGCTGGACGAGGCGCGCACGCTCGACGACCTGCAGGAGATCCAGCGGCGCTATCACACCGACGAGCGCACGACTCGCTCGCTGGTGGAATACATCCAGAGCCAGCGCGCCGTCACGCAGGTCGTGCCCGACGAGCGGCAACTGGTGCTGGAGCACTTTCGCGACGAGGTAGGGAGTGTGCGAATGGTGCTGCACGCGCCGTTCGGCGGTCGCGTCAACGCGCCGTGGGGGATGGCACTCGGCCGCCGCATGCGCGAACGGCTCGGTGTGGACATCCAGGTCCAGACCACCGACGACGGGCTGATGCTCCGCCTGCCGGACATGGGCGCGCCGCCTCCCGTCGATGTGGTGCGCACGCTCGGCGTGCAGGAGGCTGACCGGCTCGTGCTGGAGGAAGTGGGTGCATCGTCGCTGTTCGGCGCGCGCTTTCGCATGAACGCCGCGCGTGCGCTGCTCCTGCCGCGGGGCAACCCGCGCCGCCGGATGCCCCTCTGGCTTCAGCGCCTCAAGGCGCTCGACCTGCTGCAGGCGGTCAAGGACTATCCGTCGTTTCCCATTCTCGTGGAGACGTACCGCGACGTGCTGCAGGACGCCTTCGACATGACGAAGCTGCGCGAGGTCCTCACTGGGCTCGCGACAGGCGACATCACCATCCGCGTGGTGGAGACGGAGATACCGTCTCCCTTCGCGGCGAGCCTCCAGTTCGGCTTCGTGATCGATCACATGTACGGCAAGGACGCGCCGCGCGCCGAACAGCGCGCGGCCCTCCTGTCGCTCGACCGGGCGCTCCTCGACGAGCTGATGGGCGGCGACGGCGCCGACGACCAGACGCTCGCCATGCTCCACGAACTGCTGGCGCGAAAGCGCGGCACGTCGCCGAGCCGCCAGGCGCGCGATGCCGACGAGCTGGCGCTGCTCGTGGATCGCGCGGGCGATCTCACATGGGACGAGATCGAGGCTCGCGTCTCGGATCCGTCGGAATGGCGGCGCGGCGCGCCCCTGGCCGGTCTGCTGGAGAGCGGGCGCCTCGTGGGCATCTCCGTGCCCACGAGCGGAGGTGCGGAGCAGCGATTCATCCTCGTGGACTCATGGGCACGGTACGCCGCCGCGTTCGGAGAGGACGCGGTGTCGTCGGTGCTCGCCGGGCCGAGCCGCGTCGTGCGTGCCGCCGCCGACGTCGTGCCGGCGCCGCTGCGTCACGTGGCGTTGACCCAACGGGCCGCGCGGCGCGAGATGCTGGCCCGGTGGCTCTCGCTCGCCGGGCCCGCGGGCGTGGAGGATGTCCGTGCGCGCTACGCTTTTTCCGAGAGCTGGGTCAAGCGACGGCTGGAGGAGTGGGAGCGAGCGGGCGTGCTGGTGCGAGGGGTGTTCGGCGGCGACCGCGCGACGATGCGCTGGAGCTCGCGACGGGTGCTGGAGCAGGCGAGACGACGCGAGCTCGCCACGGCACGCCAGCAGATCGAGGCCGTCCCGCTGGATCGATACGCGTGGTTCATGCAACGGTGGCAGCATCTCGCCGAGGAGTCGCGGCTCACCGGCACGGATGGAGCAGCGGCGGCGATCGCCCAGCTCCATGGGCTGGCGCGGCCCGCGGAGGGGTGGGAGCGCGACTACCTGCCCGCGCGGGTGGATGGCTACGACGACGACGCGCTCAGCCGTCTGTCGGCGAGTGGTGCTCTGGTGTGGGCGGCGCAGCCACGCGAGCCACTGGCGGGAGCGGGACCGGCCGTATCGGTCGGCCGGGTGCGATTCTTCGCGCGCGGCACCGGACATCTCTGGCTCGGTGCACCCGTGGACTCGGCCGCGCTGAGTGCCAATGCGCGCGCCGTGCTCGAGGTGCTGAAAGCGCACGGAGCATCGTTCACGGGAGAGCTCGCGTCGGCGTCGGCCCTCGGCAGCACGGTGATCAAGGACGCGCTACAGGAGCTGGTGAGCGCCGGGCTCGTCACCAACGATACCATTGCCGCGCTGCGTGAAGTCGTGCGCCACAAGGCCATTTTTCCCCTCAAACGGCCTGGCCAGGCGGATCCGACGCGCTGGCTTCCAGCCGATTTCGTGCCCTCGCCGGACCGCCCGGTCGTGCAGCGTCGCGTGAATCCCCGGCGGCTCGCCCGCTGGACGCGGCCCGACCGGGCGGTGGCCGAATCATGGGGAGGCCGCTGGTCGCTCGTCCACACGCCGGGCACGCTCGGCGCCGCCGCCGTCGACCAGCAGGAACTGGCTGAGCAGATCGCGCGGCAATGGCTGGCGAGATACGGGATCGTTTCGCGCGATTGGTGGCGAAGGGAAAAGCCGCCCGTTGGCTGGCGCGAGATCTACCACGAGCTCAAGCGCCTGGAGTTCCGCGGCGAGGTGCAGCGCGGGTACTTCGTGGCGGGGCTCGCAGGGGCGCAGTTCGCGCTTCCGGAGGCGGTGGAACTGCTGCGGGCGGAGCGTTCGCGAGAGCCGACTGCCGTGGTCATGGCAACGAGCGATCCGGCGAACGTGTATGCGCTGCCGCTCGCGCCGGGGAACGCGGCGGACCCGTTGGCACGCCCGCGCGGCGTCGGGGCGGTGCTCGTCACGATCGATGGCCGCATCGTGCTGACGGCGGAGCGCAGGGGTGGGCGGCTGTCGGTGCGGGAGGGTGCGACGCGGGACGAGATCGTGCTGGCGGCTCGAACACTGACAATGCGACTGACGGCGGGCGGCCGAGGAGGTCGTCGACGCGACGTCCTGACGGAAACGATCAATGGCGAGCGCGCCGCCTCATCGCGCTACACGGATGCCCTGCTCGACAGCGGATATCGACGCATGGGGATGGCGCTGAGATATTTTGCTGCGACGTGAACGAGTTTATACAAATATATATTTATGATTTTCAAATCAGATTGGCCTGCGGATCGTTTCGCTAAATATATAAATAATTATTAGTATTAGGAGACATGCCCGTTGCCGCACCAACCAGACGTGCTGCCGATCGGGCGGAATCACAACATGTCGTGCCCTCCATCGTCGCCGTCACCCTTCACGCCCGCACGTCGCGCCCCACCGCCCGCTCCGGCGCCACGGTGATGATCACGGACTTGCTCGTCGGCGTATTGCTCCGCTCCGCCACGCTCCGAACGGGTACCAGCACGTTCGTCTCGGGGAAATACGTCGCGGCGCAGCGGCGCGGAATGTCGAACGGGACGACGATGAATCGTCGGGCGACGCGTAGCTCCCCCTCGAAGTGGCTGGTGAGGTCGACGACCTGCCGGTCGTGCAGCCCCAGCTCGGCGATGTCCGCCCGATGCATGAAGATCACTCGCCGCTCGCCCCGGACCCCCCGATACCGATCGTCCATGCCATAGATGGTCGTATTGAACTGGTCGTGGCTCCGCACCGTCATCATCACGAGCTGGCCGGGCTCCAGCCGGGTGCGGGGGATCTCGTGCGAGGTAAAATTGGCTTTCCCGGTGAGCGTGGTCCACTCGCGCCGGTCGCGCGGCAGGTTCGGCAGCGAGAAGCCGCCAGGCTGCCGCGCCCGCCGGTTGAAGTGCTGGAAGCCAGGAATGACGCGCTCGATCCGCTCGCGGATGTGGTCGTAGTCGGAAATGAGATGCTCCCAGTCCACCGTCGAGCGCGTGCCGAGCACCGCCCTCGCCATACGGGCGACGATCACCGGCTCGGCGAGCAGATCGCTCGACGCGGGCGGCAGCCGGCCGCGCGATGCGCTCACGATGCCCATCGAGTTCTCCACGGTGACGAACTGCTCGCGTCCCTGCTGCACATCCCGTTCGGCGCGCCCGATGGTTGGCAGGATCAGGCCTTCCTCCCCGGTCACCAGATGGCTGCGATTCAGCTTGATCGACACATGCGCGGTGAGCGCACACCGCCGCAGTCCCGCGGCCGTATACGCGGTATCGGGCGCGGCCTGGAGAAAGTTGCCCCCCATGGCGACGAATACCTTCACACGGCCGGCATGCATCGCGTGCAGGGTCTCCACGGTGTCGTAGCCATGCGCCGCCTTGGGCGTGAAGCTGAATTCCGCGCCGAGGGCGTCGAGAAATTCGGGCGTGGCCCGCTCCCAGACGCCCATCGTGCGATCGCCCTGTACGTTGCTGTGCCCGCGCACCGGCAGCGCACCAGCACCGCGCCGCCCGATCGCGCCCTTGAGCAGCAACAGATTCATGCACTCCTGAATGGAACTCACTGCATTGCGGTGCTGCGTGAGCCCCATCGCCCACGCCACCACCAGCCGGTCGGTACCCATCACCAGTCGCGCCGCCTCGCGGATCCGCTCGCGCGAGATGCCGCTCTCGTCCACGATCACATCCCAGTCGGCGCGTCGCAGTCCGTCCACGTACGCCTCGAAGCCGAGCGTGTGCTCGGCGATGAAGTCGCGATCGAACGCCGTGCCGGGCGCGGCGTCTTCGACGGCGAGCATCTCCTTCATGATGCCCTGCAGCACGGCGACGTCACCATTGATGCGCACCGGCAGATGCAGATCGGCCAGCGGCGTGCTCCCGCCCGTGAGGACCTGCAGCACCTGCTGCGGGTGCTGGAAGCGCACCAGCCCCGTCTCGGCGAGCGGATTGATCGCGATGATCTTTCCGCCATTGCGCTTGGTGACCTGCAACGCGCTGAGCATGCGCGGATGACAGGTCCCCGGATTGTGCCCGAGGTCGATGATCACGCCGGCCTCGTGCACGTCGTCGAGGGTTGCCGTCCCCTTGCCGATGCCGATGGAGTCGGTGAGCGCCGTGCCGCTGGACTCGTGGCACATGTTGGAGCAGTCGGGAAGGTTGTTCGTCCCGAATTGTCGCACGAACAGCTGCCAGAGAAACGCCGTCTCGTTCGCCGTGCGACCCGAGGTATAGAAGGCCGCTTCGTCGGGCTCGGCAAGCGCGTTGAGCCGGCTCGCGATCAGGAGAAACGCGTCGTCCCAGGAGATGGGCTCGTAGTGCGTGGCCCCCCGCCGCAGCACCATCGGCTCAGCGATGCGCCCCTGCTGCGCCAGCCAGTGATCGGACTGCTCCGACAGGTCGGCCACGCTGTTGCACCGGAAGAACTCGCGGGTCGCCAGTCGACGCGTATTCTCCTCGCTCGCCGCCTTCGCGCCGTTCTCGCAGAACTCCGCGTGCGACCGGTCACCTGCCGGCGGATCGGGCCAGGCGCAGCCGGGACAGTCGAAGCCATCGGCCTGATTGAGCGCGAGGAGCAGCCGCGTGCCCTTCACGATGCCGAGATTGTCCCGCGCAAACTTCACGGACTGAACCACAGCGGCCGGGCCGCCCGCGTGCGGCGCCACGGCGCCCAGCACCAGATTCTCGAGCCGGGCGGGCGCCATCGCATGCTCGTGCTCGCCGTGGATCGCGCCGCGCAACGGATCGACATCGCCACGCCTGGCCGGGTCGTCGCCGCCAGTGTCGCCCTCGGGGATGTCGTGGAGCATGCTCCATTCTGCGCTGTCGCCGTCCGGCGCGCCATTGGTGAATGACCGGAGCCACGGGGGCGCCCACTTTCAGGACTGACTTGCCACCGAGGCGCCCGACGACGTACATCGGGGTATGCGACTCCCAACTCATCCGATGTACCGCACCGCTTTTCTCGGGCTCATCCTGCTCGGCCCCACCATGCTCGGCGCGCAGACGTCCCACCGCGCCGTCGCCGACACGTACCGCAAGGCGCACGAGCCGGAGATCCTGCGCGAGTTCCGCGATCTCCTCGCCATACCCAATCTCGCCAGCGATAGCGTGAACATCCGCCGCAACGCGGCACACATTCAATCGATGATGCAGCGTCGCGGCATCGCCACGCAGCTGCTCTCGGCGCCAACCGGAGGACCACCGGTGGTGTACGGGGAGCTGACGACGCCGGGCGCCACGCGGACGGTGGTCTTCTACGCCCACTACGATGGCCAGCCGGTGGAACCGACGCGATGGGCGACCCCGCCGTGGGAGCCGACGCTGCGCGACGGGCCACTCGAGCAGGGCGGGCGCGTCGTTCCGCTGCCCACGGCGAACGGTGTCGCCGGTCCCGACTGGATGATCTACGCGCGGTCGGCCGGCGACGACAAGGCGCCGATCATCGCGATGCTCTCCGCCCTCGACGCCCTGAAAGCGAGCGGCAAATCGCCCAGCGTGAATCTCAAGTTCTTCTTTGATGGCGAGGAGGAGGCGGGGAACAGCCACACCCGCGCGCTGCTCACCCGGTACAAGGCCCTGCTGGCGAGCGACGCATGGGTATTCGCCGACGGACCGGTGCATCAGTCCCGCCGGCAGCAGGTGGTGTTCGGCGTGCGAGGCGTGACCGACGCGGTGTTCACGGCGTACGGTCCGACCCGCGCGCTGCACAGCGGCCACTACGGGAACTGGGCGCCCAATCCCGCGGCGATCATGGCGAATTTCCTCGCCTCGCTGCGCGACATGGACGGCAAGATTCTCATCCGCGACTATTACACGGACGTCCGCCCCCTCACCGCGGCGGATCGCCGCGCGCTCCGCACCATCCCTGCGGCGGACAGCGCGCTGCGCCGCGATCTGGGGATGGGCCGCACCGAGGCGAACGACGCGCTCCTCGCGGAACGCATCATGGCGCCCGCGCTGAATATCCGGGCCGTGCATGCCGGCGCCACCGGCGCCGCCGCCAACGCCATTCCCACCGAGGCCACGGCCTCCATCGATTTCCGGCTCGTGCCGGACCTGCGGCCGGCACGCGTGCGGCAGCTCGTCGAGGCGCACGCGCGCCGGATGGGCTTCACCGTGATCCACGCCGCGCCCGACAGCGCCCAGCGGCGCGCCAGGGGCCGCCTGCTGAGGATCGACTGGGGCGCCGAGGGCTACGCGGGACAGCGGACGCGCAGCGACATTCCCTTCGCCCGCGCGGTCGTCAACTCCGTCGCCGCGGGAGTCGGCACACCGGTGATCGAGGTCCCGACGCTGGGCGGCAGCCTGCCCACAGCGCTGTTCTCCGAGGTGCTTGGCGTGCCACTCGTCGTCGTGCCGATCGCCAACCATGACGACAATCAGCACGCCGCCAACGAGAACCTTCGCGTGCAGAACCTGTGGGATGGGATCGCGGCGTTCGTCGGTCTGTTCGGCGGGCTTGGCGCGAACTGGGGGTTGGTGCCGTGACGGGCTCGACATGAGAATGCACGTCCATACCCGAGCCGCGACAGTACCGCGCGTGATCTGCACGGTGCTTCTCGCCGCCGCCATGCCGGCCACGGCGCACGCGCAGAAGCGCGCGCCCGCCTTCGACGTCACCGAGACGACCATCGCCAGGGTGCACGAGGCCATGCGGACGGGGCGGCTCACCTGTCGCGGGCTGGTGGAGCGGTATCTGCGCCGCATCGAGGCCTACGATAAACGCGGGCCAGCGATCAACTCCCTGGTCACCGTGAATCCCGCGGCGCTCGCGGTGGCGGACTCGCTGGATGCGGCCGCCCGGACGAGCGGGGCGCGCGGCCCGCTGCACTGCATCCCGGTGATCGTGAAGGACAACTTCGACACCAGGGATCTACAGACGACCGCGGGATCGCTCTCGCTGCAGGGATTCGTGCCGACGCGGGACGCCCACATGGTGCGGCGCGTCCGGGAGGCCGGAGCGATCGTGCTCGCGAAATCGAATCTCGCCGAGTTCGCCTTCACGCCGTTCGAGACGGTGAGCTCCATTCTTCCCGGCTACACCAAGAATCCGTACGCACTGGACCGCGTGACGGCCGGCTCCAGCGGGGGCACGGCGGCCGCCGTCGCGGCGAATCTCGGTGAGGTCGGGCTGGGCACCGACACCGGCAACTCCATCCGCGGCCCCTCGTCGCACCAGTCGCTCGTCGGCATCCGCTCCACGATGGGACTGACGAGCCGCACCGGCGTGGCCCCGCTCAATCTCGCCTCGGACATCGCCGGACCGATGGCGCGCACCGTCGCCGATGCGGTGGCCGTATTTCAGGTCGTGGCCGGCCCGGACGCAGCTGATTCGGTCACGGCGCGTGCCGCCGGGCGACCGCTTCCCGACTACGCCGCCTCCTTGCTGCCCGACGGATTGCGCGGCGCGCGAATCGGCGTGCTTCCGCAGGCGTATCTGCGGGAGACGACCGACCCGGAGATCGTGCGACTGTTCACCGCCGCGCTGGCCGACATGCGCACGCGCGGCGCGGTCGTCGTCGCCGATGTGCGCATCGCCGGCCTGGAGGAGAAGCTTCGCGCCGGCACGGGGAGCTGCAACCAGTTCAAGTACGACATCGAGCGCTGGCTCCAGAGCCATGGCGACAGCATCCCGATGCACTCGCTCCAGGAGATCATCGCATCGCGGCGGTTCCATCCCACCATCCAGGCTCGGCTCGAGGCAGCGCAGCTCGAGTCGCTGCCGCCGGAACGGAATCCGGGATGCCGCACGCGCGACGAGTTCCGCGCGTGGCTCCGCACCGCGGTGCTCGCGGCGATGGATTCCCTGCGACTCGATGCGCTGGCCTACCCCACCTGGAGCAACCCGCCGCGACTGATCGGGGATCTCAACACCCCGGCGGGCGACAACAGCCAGCTCTTCTCGCCGAGCACGGGTTTTCCCGCGCTCACGGTGCCGATGGGCTACACACGGGGCGGCACCCTGCCCGCTGGTCTGCAGTTGTACGGGCGTCCCTGGTCGGAATCGACGCTGATCCGGCTGGCCTACTCGTACGAGCAGGCCACCAGGCATCGCCGCGCGCCCGTGGCCACGCCGCCCCTGCGGTGAGGCGAGATACGGCGCGAGAAAGACAGGGCCGGCATCGTGTACCGATGCCGGCCCCGTACGCGAACCGCGTCATCACCACTACACGAGCGTGAGCGTCACGTCGATGTTGTTCCGCGTGGCGTTGGAGTAGGGGCAGAGCAGGTGCGCCTTGTCCACCAGGCGCCGCGCCACGCCGCGCTCGACGCCCGGGATATCGATCTCGAGCTCCGCCTCGATTCCGACGCCGGTCGCCGTCGTGCCGAAGCCGACGATGCCCGTGATGTTCGTCTCGGCGGGCAGCGTGACCTTCTCCTTGCCGGCGATCACCTTGAGCGCGCCGAGGAAGCAGGCCGAGTAGCCGGCGGCGAAGAGCTGCTCCGGGTTGGTGCCCTCTCCACCCGGTCCACCCATCTCCGATGGCGTAGCGAGCTTCACGTCGAGCACCCGGTCGGACGAGACGGCGCGTCCGTCGCGTCCTCCGGTGGCGTTCGCGGTGGCGCGGTACAGAATTTTGGTCAGCGGCATTGGTGTATTACCTCGGATATCGTGGCGTCGCCACAGAATCGCGGCGACGAGAGTTGTAGTGCGGACTATTGAATCGTGTACGATATATAGTGCTCGGGGTCCTGACGGCGCCGCTGCGTCATGCGTTCACCAGGTGTCTCCGCAGCGTCTGGAGCGAGACACGCAGCTCGTCCCTCTCGCGCCCCGAGAGGCACGCGGCCCTGCCCACCTGGCCCGGCACGCCCCGCGCCCGCTCGCGCAGCGCGCGTCCTTGGGCAGTGAGCGCCACGATCACGCTGCGCTCGTCGTCAGGCGCCCGCGTCCTCGTCACGAGCCCGGCGGACTCGAGGCGCTTGAGCAAGGGGGTGAGCGTGGCCGAATCGAGGAAGAGCCGCTCGCCGATGTCGCCGACGCGCATCCCATCCTCCTCCCACAGCACGAGCATCACGAGGTACTGCGGGTACGTGAGTTCCAGCTCGCCGAGCAGCCCGCGATACCGCCGGGTCATGGCCAGGGAAGCCGAGTACAGGGCGAAGCAGAGCTGGGAATCGAGCCGGATGGCGGCGCCCGGCCTGTCCGCACTCCTCGCATGTCTCGTCGTCATGCCGGAATATACATCGTGCACTATAAAATAGCGAGCGAGTCACAGGCGGGCGACTCCGGCGTCGCCGTGCCAGCGCGCTCCGGCGCACTGGCCGGTCCCCTGGGATGCGCGGCGGCCGCGTGCCGAACCGGCGTCATCGCGCCATATTCTCCCGCAACCGAACCCCCGTCCTCATGGAGCTTCCCCTGCGCACCCTCTCGACTCGCCTGGCGGCCGTCGCGCTGACGGCCGTCACGCTGCTTCCCGGCCCCATCGCCGCCCAGGCACGGATGTCCGCCTCCGACACGGCCCAGTACCGCGCGATGCAGTGGCGCAACATCGGGCCATTCCGTGGCGGCCGCTCCAATGCGGCGGTGGGAGTGACCGCCCAGCCGCTCGTGTACTACGCCGGCTATACCGGCGGTGGCGTCTGGAAGACCGAGAATGCCGGACACTCCTGGCGAAACATCTCCGACGGCTTCTTCACGAGCGGCTCCATCGGTGCGATCGCCGTGGCCGAATCGGACCCGAACGTGGTGTACGTAGGCACGGGCGAGCATGCCGTGCGCGGCCAGTCGTCCACCTACGGCGATGGCGTCTACAAGAGCACCGACGCGGGCCGCACCTGGACGCGGATCGGTCTCGAGGCGACGAAGCAGATCTCCGCCGTCCAGATCCACCCGGCCAATGCCGACGTGGTCTACGTCGCCGCCCAGGGCGATCGCTGGAAGGGCACGAGCGAGCGCGGCGTGTACCGCTCCACCGACGGCGGCCGGACGTGGGCGCTGGTGCTCAAGGGAGAGAACGCGACGAGCGGCGCCACCGATCTCTCGATGGACCCCACGAACCCGCGCATCCTGTACGCGGCCTTCTGGGATCATCAGCGCGTGCCCTGGCAGGTGCGCAGCGGGGGCGCCGGCAGCGGCATCTGGAAGTCCACCGACGGCGGCGACAGCTGGACGCGGCTGACCGAGGGGCTGCCCAGGGTCGTGGGGAAGATCGGTGTCGCCGTGTCGCCGGCCAATCCGGACCGCGTCTATGCCATCGTCGAGGCGGAGAAGGGGGGCCTGTACCGCAGCGACGACGCGGGCAAGACGTGGCGCCTCCTCAGCGAGGACCGTCTGATCCAGACGCGTTCGTGGTACTACATGAACATCACGGCCGATCCGCTCAACGCCGATGTGGTATGGGTGATGAACGCGCCGGTGATGAAGAGCATCGACGGCGGGCGCACCTTTGTCACCGTGCCGGCCACCCATGGCGACAACCATCATCTCTGGATCAACCCGAAGGACTCCCGCTACCTCATCAACGCCAATGACGGCGGGGCGTCCATCTCCGTGGACGGCGGAAAGAGCTGGAGCACCCAGGACAATCAGCCCACGTCCCAGTTCTACCACGTGATGGTGGACGACGTCTATCCGTACCGTCTCTACAGTGGGCAGCAGGACAACAGCTCGGTCATCATCAAGAGCCGCAGCGACAACCCGACCATCGGCGCGCGGGACTGGGACGAGGGACCGGGCTGCGAGAGCGCCAACATCGGGGTGGACCGGCGGAATCCGCGCTTCGTGTACGGCGGATGCTATCAGGGCATCCTCGACGAACTGGACACGCAGACGGGGCTGCGGCGCGCCATCATGCCATGGCCCGAGCTGATGCTCACGGAGCCGAGCGACGCGACACGGTACCGGTTCAACTGGACGGCGCCGGCGGTGGTCTCACAGCACAATCCGAACGTGGTCTATCACGCGGGCAACGTCCTGTTCAAGACGACGGACCGCGGCCGCACCTGGGCGCCCGCGTCGCCCGATCTCTCGCGGAACGACAAGTCCACGCAGGGCCGCGGCGGCGCGCCGATCACCAACGAGGGCGCCGGTGGCGAGGTGTACGGCGCGATCGTCACCATCGCCGAATCGCCGCACGATGCGAACACGATGTACGTGGGCACGGACGACGGACTGGTGCAGCTCACGCGGGACGGGGGAACGAGCTGGACGAATGTCACACCCTCGGGCATCCCCGTCGGCCTGGCGAACGAGGTGGAGGTCTCGCCGCACGATCCCGCCACGGTGTACCTGGCCTTCCGCCTCGACCGGCGCGGCGACTACGCGCCATATCCCTACAAGTCCACCGACTACGGCCGCACATGGACGCGCATCGCCGCGGGATTGCGGCCGGGAGAGCCGGTGCGCGTGGTGCGTGAAGATCCGGAGCGCCGCGGACTCCTTTACCTCGGTTCCGAGACGGGCGTGTACGCATCGTGGAATGGGGGCGAGAGCTGGACGCCCTTCTCGCGCAACCTGCCGGTGACGCCGGTGACCGACCTCGAAGTGCGGCACGGCGATCTGTATGCGTCCACGGAAGGGCGTTCGTTCTGGGCGCTCGACGACCTCTCGCCGCTGCGCCAGATGAACGCGCAGGTGTCGGGGCGCGAGGTGCATCTGTTCGCGCCTCGGCCCGCCCTGCTCGGCGGTGCGCCCTCGGCGCCGACGACGACGGCCGGACGCAACCCGCCGAGTGGCGCCAACGTGTACTACAGCCTGGCCAGGGTGCCAGACTCCGCGCAGGTCCTCAAGCTCGAGTTTCTGGACACGAGCGGTCGCGTGCTGCGCAGCGTGAGCCGCGCGCCAGCGGCGGCGACTGCCACGCCACCAGCGGCACCGGGAAACAGAGGACCGGCGACGCTTGCACCCAAGCCCGGTCTCAACTCCTTCCAGTGGGACCTGCGAGCCGATGCGCCGACGGTGCTCCCCGGCAATCTCAACCTCTGGGGCGGTCCGACGACCGGCTACCTCGTGGCACCCGGCCGGTATCAGGTGCGATTGACGGCGGGGACGACGGTGCAGACGCAGGGCTTCGAGGTGCGGCAGGATCCGCGCGTCACCGCGCCGGCGCCGGCCATCGCGGCGCGGGACTCGCTGGCGCGCGCCATCAATGCGCGCGTCGGGGAAATCAACGAGGCGCTGCTTCGGCTGCGCGACGTGAAGGTACAGGTCGCGAGCTTCGTGGAGCGGGCGAAGGAATCGGCCGCGGCAAGCGCCATCACCGCGAAGGGCAAGGAGATCACGAGCAAGGTGGACCTGCTCGAGCCGAGGCTCTCCACCAGGGCGGCGAATGGACAGGACGTGATCAACTATCGCAACGGCATCAACTCGCAGTACGTCTTCCTGCTCGGCAACGTGGAGGGCAACGACGGGGTGACGCAGCCCTCACGGGAGCGGTTCGCCGAACTGGAGCGGCTCTGGTCGGCGATGCGCGCCGAGGTACAGGTCATCGAGCAGCAGGAGGTGCCGGCGTTCAACAAGCTGCTGCAGGACGGCGGGGTGAACGGGGTGATCGTCAAGGTCAGGAAGTCGGACGTCATCACGTGACGAATCTCCGGGATGACCAGAGCACGACGTCCTGGTGTTGCCTGACGTCGACGACACCGCGTGCTTCCTGGTAGCTTGCACGAGCAAACACGCAAAAGCGTGCGGAAGAGATCTTCCTGATTCAACGGAGGCGACCGGCTTGCTTCCCGGTCGATCCGATCATCTGCTGTTGCATCGGTAATATCCGTTCCTCACGCTCTTGTCGAAAGCGCCAGAAGTACAATCAACGAAAACGGCCGAATGCTCCGGGGCGATTCGGCCGTTCTTGATTCGATTCGGTGACTTCGTACTTACTGATCGACCAGCACGAACGCCCGCAGTGGGGTGCCACCCGTGCTGTTGTCTGCCGTGACGATCGTGCGCTGCGCACTGCTGCCGAGCACGACGCTCGGCAGGGTGATGCTCACGGCCGCCGCTCGCGCGGCGGGGAGGGTGCCCCCCGGCACGGCGCGGAGCTGATACGTCCCCGCCGGCAGGGTGAGATACGCTGTGGCGCGTTGAGTCGGGACCGCCGCGAAGCTCGGCGTCGCCGTCGCGAGGTCGGCATTCGGGGCGGTGATGAAGATGTCCACCGCGCCGGCGGTGGGGCTCAACTGCACCACGCGCACCCGCGCCTGGCCCGCCGCCGGTACGGTATTGGTATCCGACGTCACGAAGCCGGTGATCGTCGAGCCCGCCGCGCCACCGATGGCGTAGACGGAGCGCACCTGTCCCGCCTCCACGGCGAACGGCACCGTCGCCACGACGACGTTCGTGTCGGCGGTACGCTTGAGAATGAATGAACGGTTGCCCGCGAGCACGGCGGCGTACGGCGCCGACGAGGGCGCCGGCAGGTTGGCCGGCGCACTCTGCGTGTACGTGAGGTTCACCGTGAACGGCAGGCCTTCGAGGATGGCGTTCACGCGGCCGCGTGCCTCGTCCGTGATCACGTTGACGAGCCGCACGCGGCCCATGGCGCCGGACGGCTCGAGGGGGCCGGGCGCTTCCCGGGTGCCGCACGCCGCGAGCAGGATGCTGCCGGCGATGAGTGCAGCGAACGCTGTGGCTCTGGTGGTCATGAATGGCGCGCTCACTGTGTGGTGCAGCCGGTGGGGAAGGACGACGGCTCGGTGGGATCGGGAAGCACGGCGGTGGTCGCGTTCGGGTTGGCGTTGCGGTCGCCGACCGAGTATGGCAGCCAGCAGCGCTGTCCGTCCACGGGCACGGCGGGCGCCGCGGTGGGACCGCGGATGGCGTTGCGGCGTCGTACGTCCTCCCAGCGAAGCCCGGAGCCGAACAGCTCGTACCGGCGCTGCACGTAGATCTCGGTCAGCAGCTGCGCCTGCGAGAGCGGCGACGCCAGCGCGGGGAGGCACGCCTTGGGATCATCGAGGCCGCGACCCCCCGTACAATCGGTGCGCACGGAGTCCAGCGCCGCTTGCGCCGCGGGCAGCTGATTGAGATTCGCCAGCGCCTCGGCCTTGATCAGGAGTGCCTCGTCGGGGAAGTACACGGGCAGCGGCGCCTGGGGGTTCGCGTTCCGGTTCCACGGGTCGAGCAGCGCGCCCACCCGGCCCGTGAGCGTGGTGGACGGGATGACGAAGTAGGTAAAGCGCTGGTCCTGCGGCGCCATCGAGAGCCGGTACTGGCGGCGCGGCGCGATTCCGTTCGTGCCGCCGGTGACGGCGGCGTATGGATTCACCGCCGGCGCGGGGAACTGCAGCAGCGAGAGCGCTCCCGGACCCGAGCGCGCCACGAGGTTGGCGGCGGCGAGCGCATTCGCATGATCGTTCGCCATGCGCGCATACCGTGCGCGGAACAGCTGAATGCTGTTCGGCAGGTTCACGCCGGGCGTGAGCACGTTGGCGTTGAAGAAGACGCTCGGCGGCACCGCGGCGATCTCCGTCGCCGCGGAATCGAGCAACGCCCGCACGAATGGCAGTGCCTCGGAGCGATTGACATACGTCGGCGCGATCTCGCCGAGCGTCCGGATGGGAATCTTCTGGTACGACTGCAGCGCCTCGCCGAGCGCCTCCGCCTTGAGTGCAAATGCCAGCGCACGCAATCCGCTGCGCGTTCCCGGCGCGATCGACGCGGTGAGGGCCACGGAGCCCGTGAGCACGTCGTCAGCCGTGCGCACGGTGCGGTAGATCGAGTTGAACACCTGGTCGGCGATGCCCGTGCCCTGCGGCACGGCACCCTGCTCGGCGTCGCTGATGGAGATGAGCGCCGCGCTCGTGGAGGCGAATTCGTCGGTGACGAGGCCAGCGGTGTAGGCATAGTTGCCGAACGACGTGGCAAACCGCCCCTGAAGCCCGGTGGCGAGGGCGATCACGCCGTCCACGCTCGTCGTCACCTGGGAGTCGGTGGGGGCGTTGGGGTTCTGAAGGTCGAGGCTGCATGCCCCGAGCGCCGCGGCAACGACGGTGACCGCGAAGGGTCTGATGATGCGCATGTTGTGGGTCTCCGCGGTCAGAAGGAGAAGCGAGCCGTGAGCGACCAGACGCGCGGGATCGGATAGCCGCCAAAGTCGAAGCCGCGATCGGCCGCCGTGGTCTGCACCGATTCCCTTCCGCCAGCGTTGGTGCCGAACAGGTTGATCTCCGGATCATAGCCGCTGTAGCTGGTCCAGACGAACAGGTTGCGCCCCGAGAGCGTGAGGTCCACGCCCTCGCGGAACACGCGCCGCACGGCGGGCGCGTCCACCGTGTAGCTCGCGGACACCTCGCGCAGCTTCACGAAGGTGCCGTCCTCCACCCAGTATTGAAAGATGCCCTGCGTGCGTGCATTGAAGCCCGACGGCAGCCGGTTGGGATCGCCGAAGGGGAGCAGCTCCCGCTCGTAGCTCTTGGAGTTGCTGGCGATGCCCGCGTTCTGCGCGCGCGTGGACAGGTTCATCACGTCGTTGCCGAACACGCCATCGAGCAGGGCGCGCAGCCGCAGCTTTTTGGCGATGGTGATCTCGTTGAGCAGTGAGCCGGTCCAGCTCGGGTTGGGATCGCCGATGACCTTGTTGGACGAGTCATTGCACGTGCCGCCGCTGAGCGCCTGACGGGCCGCGAACGTGGCGCCCATGTCCACCGCTTGATTGCTGCGGCGGTAGCGGCCCAGCGAGTCGAGCAGCAGCGCACCGGTGATGCAGTTGCGCGCGGCGTACGAGCCGTAGAACACGCCGGCCGGCTCGCCGGCGCGGATCCGGTTGGGGTAGCCCCCGGCCGACTGGAAATCGAGAATGTCGAGGCTCTCCACCTTGTTGCGGTTGTTCGCGTACGTCGCCGTGCTGGACCAGTCGAACATCGGCCGGCTCACGTTCGCCGTGCGCAGCAGCAGCTCCACTCCCTTGTTGGACATCTTGCCGATGGGGAAGAACTGCCGCGAGAACCCGGTGCTGGTGGGCAGCGGCCGGAAGAACAGCAGGTCGGACACGAGGCGATTGTAGTACGTCGCCTCGATCCCGATGCGTCCGTCCACCAGACCGATTTCGCTGCCGACCTCCCATTCGCGCGCGCGCTCGTTGCGCAGGTCCGGGTTGCCGAAGATCACGTCGTTGACGAATCCCGGCCGGCCGGCGAAGGGACTCTGTGCGTACGTGATGAACTGCGAGTACGCGTTGGCGATGCCGGGCTGGCTGCCGGCCCATCCGAGCGCGCTGCGCACGCGGAGGTTGTTGAGCATGCCGGCCTCGTTGTCGCGGATCACGTACGAGGCCGAAAGCTTGGGGAAGGCCTGCCAACGCTCCGAGGGGGCGAAGGTGGACGAGGCGTCGTAGCGGACGGCGCCGGTGAGAAAGAGCCGGTCGCGCCACGCGATCTCCTGCTGGCCATAGAACCCGAGCGTGCGCAGCTCCACGTCGCTCTGCCCCGCCGAGAACACCGAGCCGGCGCTCACGAGGTCGCCCACGGGCGCGAGGCCATTGGCCGTGGCCGCGGTCTGCCGCACGCGCTGCGACGTGATGTTGAAGCCGCCCGTGGTGCGCAGCTCGATCGTGCCCATCGGGTCCCAGGTGTAGCTCGCCACGCCATCCTGGTTGATGACGCGCGTGGCCTGGAACACCGACTGCGAGCGTCCCGTCGCCAGCGGCGCCGTCCCGAGCACCGCGCCGCGCGGCACGAACTGCCGCTGCTCGAACGACGTGTTGTCGATGCCGACGGTGTAGTCGAGCAGGAGGCTCGGGATGGGCGTGAACGTGAGCTTGGTAGAGCCGATGAAGCGGTCGATCGTCTGCGGATTCCGGATGCGATCGATGGCGAGCAGCGGGTTGGTGCCGAGCGCGGGCGGGAGCGGATAGATCCCGTTGACCGGCGCGAAGTTCACCGACGTGGGGGCGAAGAAGAGCGAGCCCATGATCCCGTAGTCGTTCTGCTCGCCGAACGCCTGGAGCTCGTTGCGGGTGTTCACGTAGTTCGACGTGACGTTACCGACGAGCCGCGACGTGAGCTGCTGCTGGAGGTTCACGCGCGCGCCCGCGCGGCGCGACGAGGTGGAGCGGAGAATTCCCTTCTCGTCGGCGAAGTTGCCGCTCACGTAGTAGCGAGTCTGGTCGGACCCTCCCTCCACGGTAAGGTTCTGCTCGCTCGCCGGCGCGCGGTAGAAGATGTCGTTCTGGTAGTTGAAGCGCTGCACCGGCAGGCCGGCGGCGTCGAACGGATAGAAGTTGAAGGGCTGCTGCTCGCGCAGCTCGCTGGTGGCGAAGCGCGACGAGACGGCGAAGTGCGGCTTCCCGATGGTGCCGCGCTTGGTGAAGATCTGCACCACGCCGTTGTTGGCCCGCGATCCATACAGCGCGGCGGCGGCGGCGCCGCGGATCACCTCCACCCGGTCGATGTCGGCGGGATTGAGGTCGGCGAGGCGGTTCTGCGGATTGGAGCGCATACCGAGGTCGGCCAGCTGCGCCGAGCCGTTATCGATGATCACGCCATCGACGATGTAGAGGGGATCGGAGCCCGAGATGAAGGAGTTCGTCCCGCGCAGCCGAACCGAGATACCGCCGCCGCCCGGCCCTCCGGAGTTCTGCGTGATCTGTGCGCCAGCGATCTTGCCCTGCAGCGCCTGATCCACCGTGACCGCCTGTGCGCGCGAGATCAGTGCCGAGTCGATCGAGGCCACGCTGGTGCCGATCTTCCGCTTCTCGGTGGGCGTGCCCGACCCGGTGACGATCACCTCGTTGAGGTTGACGGCGCTCACACGAAGCGGGATGTCGAGGGTGACGCTCGTCCCCGCCGTCACGGTCACGCTGCGTGTCGCGGGTTCGTACCCCACCCGGCGCACCGACACCGAGCGTGCGCCCGCCGGCACGGCGGCGAGGGTGAACTCGCCATTCGTGTTGCTGAGGGCGCCGAGCCGGGTGCCGGTGACGATCACCTGCGCTTCGGGGACGCCGCGTCCCCCCCCCGCCTCGGTGACGCGGCCGCGTATCGTGCCGGTAGTGGTCTGCGCCCCGAGCAGTCCGGGCAGTACGAGAAGGGCGAGCGCCGCGCCGAGCACGCTGCGTCGAACGGGACTGGTCATCATCGAGCGATCTCCGAAGTCGCGGTCACCCCTCCGCGCACGGAGCGGTCCTGTCGAGAGAGGAACGCCCAACCATAGCGCGCCGACTAAGGTCTAGCCAGACGCCTCGGCCACGAATATCACCGACGCGGGCCGGTGCGTGACGGGATGGAGCGGCTCGCGAATCTCGACGAGGCCGAGTCCGCTCGCGGTGAGGAGACGCGTCCAGCTCTCGAGGGTGCGGAAGTACCAGGGGGCGGGGTCGGTGAAGTCGGGGCTGAATCCTGTCCACGACCCCGTGCGCCAACCGTCGGCGTACGGCAGCTCGCCGGTGGCGATCAACGGATGCAGCGTCTGCACGATGAGCGCGCCTCGCGGCGTGAGCAGGTGCGGCACACGCGCGACGAATGCGTCGACCGACTCGTGGCCGATCAGGGAAAAGTTGGCCACGACGACGTCGGCGGTGAGCGCCAGGTCGCCCGCGGCAATCCTCTCGTACGACGCCACGCGAAAGTCGCCTCCTCCGGCACGGACGGCATCGTCGATCAGCCCGGGCACCACGTCCACGCCGGTCCCGCGCACACCGGCGGCGGCAAGGGCGCGCACGAGCCACCCCTCGCCGCAGCCGATGTCGAGCGCCGTGCGCGGCGCGCGGCCAAGCACGGCATCCACGATCGCCCGGTTCGTCACCAGCCGCCGGCTCTCGATCTGCTCCTCGCGAATCGCCGTCGTCCATGGCGCGGCGTTGCGGTGCCACGAGTCCACGACCTTCGCGTCGCTGAGTGGATCGATCGGCGTCGTCATCGCGTATCCTCAGGGAGATGCCGCGCGTATCGCTGGCGTGCCGCGAACGCGGCCGTGGGTCCTCCAACTCGATCTATCGGAGCCCGGAACATCGGGCGTAGTATTCGGGCAACTCTCCACCCACCGGCCTCCATGAAGAGTACCATCGCTGCCCTGTTGCTGTGCTGTCCCGCAATCGCGCTCGCGCAAGGCACGTCCGTCGACTGGCCGCTCTACGGCGGCAACCAGGACAACACGCGCTACTCGCGGCTGAGCCAGATCACTCCGGCGAATGTACGGCAGCTCGAGGTGGCGTGGACGTATGCGACGAAGGATGAATACCCCGGCTCGGAGATGCAGTCAAATCCCGTCATCGTGGATGGGGTGCTGTATGCGACATCGCCCAAACTGCGCGTGATCGCGCTCGATGCGGCCACGGGACGCGAGCTCTGGAGCTTCGATCCGAATGTCGGCGACAGCCGCACGGGACGCTATCGCCACCGCGGCGTGACGGTGTACAGGGACCGGCTGTTCGTGTCCCAGCGGAACCGGCTCTGGGCGCTTGATCGCAAGACTGGCAAGCCGATCGAGTCGTTCGGAAAGCAGGGTATCGTCGATCTGCGCGAGGGGCTCGGGCGACCGATCGAGGGGCTCTCCGTAAGCGCGAGCACGCCGGGTGTGATCTTCGACGGCATGCTGCTCATCGGCAGCACGGTGAGCGAGAGCCTGCCCTCGGCACCGGGCGACATCCGTGCCTACGACGCCATCACCGGGGAACTGCGCTGGGTATTCCACACGATTCCTCGTCCGGGCGAATTCGGACACGATACCTGGCCGAAGGACGCGTACAAGATCGCCGGGGGGGCGAACGCGTGGGCTGGCCTCACCGTGGACAGCACGCTTGGAATGGTCTACGGCGCAACCGGCTCGGCGGCGTTCGACTTCTACGGCAGCAACCGACACGGCGACAACCTGTTCGCCAACACCATCCTCGCGCTCGACGCGCGCACGGGAAAGCGCGTCTGGCACTTCCAGGGGATCAAGCACGATCTGTGGGATCTCGATTTTCCGTCGCCGCCGGCGCTCGTCACCGTCACGCGCGATGGACGGCGCATCGACGCGCTGGCGCAGATCACCAAGACGGGCCATGTGTTCGTGTTCGATCGACGCAGCGGCGCGCCGCTCTTTCCCATCAGGTACGTGAAGACGCCGAAGTCCTCGCTCGACGGGGAGAAGGCGAGCGCAACGCAGCCCCTTCCGGTGAAGCCGCCACCCTTTGCACGCCAGCGACTCACCGAGCGCATGCTCACGCGGCGCACGGCGGCCGCGCATGCGTACGCACTCAAGACCTTTCGCCAGTACACCGCCGGGCCGCTGTTCACTCCGCCGAGTACCAAGGGGATCATCGTGTATCCTGGGTACGACGGTGGCGCCGAATGGGGCGGACCGGCCTACGATCCGGAATCCGGGTTGCTGTACGTGAACAGCAACGAAATGGCGTGGTTGCTGCGCATGGTGCCGCGAAGCGACAAGTCGCTGTTCAACAACAACTGTGCGAGCTGTCATCGCGCCGACCTCAAGGGCACGCCGGGGGGTCCACCGTCGCTCGTGGACGTCGGCACGCGGAAGACGCGCGACGAGCTCGTGGCCATCATCCGGCAGGGAACGGGACGCATGCCCGGGTTCGGCGGGACGCTCGAGAGTGGGGCGATCAACGACCTGGCGAACTTCCTGATCACGGGCCGCGACGTGGCCGAGACGGGCAAGACCAATCCGAACTTCCTGAAATATCGCAACGACGGGTACAACATCTTCCTCGACCACGAGGGATATCCCGCCATCGCGCCGCCGTGGGGCACGCTGAACGCGATCGATCTCAACAAGGGCGAGATCCGCTGGAAGATTCCCTTCGGCGAATATCCCGAGCTCGCCGCCAAGGGGATGAAGAACACCGGCACCGACAACTACGGCGGGCCGGTGGTGACGGAGAACGGTCTGCTGTTCATCGGTGCCACGAGCTGGGACAAGAAGTTCCGTGCGTACGACAAGCGCACTGGCGCACTGCTCTGGGAGACGACCCTGCCGGCGGCGGGAAGCGCGACGCCATCGACCTACATGGTCAACGGCCGGCAATATGTGGTGATCGCCTGCGGCGGAGGCAAGAACGGCGCGCCGTCGGGCGGGACGTTCGTGGCGTTCGCGTTGCCGGCTGCGAGGTAGCACGTCGCGCCCGATGCGTGTGATGGAACACACTCCGAAAGCGGGAGGAACGAATCAGTCGAATGTTCCCGAAAAACACCCGAATCCGTGGGTCGATCCGGCCTGTCTCGATTCAATTTCGGTGAATCCGTTCCTCCCGCTCTTCGGTTTTGACCCCACACCCTAAGCGAGAGGCAGCACCTATATTCGAACGATGTCACGTCCTTACACGATCCGTCCTGCCACGCTCGCCGACGCTGCTGGCATCGTGGCGCTCATCGACCTCAACGTGCCGAGCGGCGAACTGCTGCCGCGCACGGCGGCATTCGTGGCGCTGCACCTCGACCACTTCATCGTGGCCGAGCAGGATGCCCGGATCATCGGCTGCGTGCACCTCGAGGAGTACGCGCCCAGCCTGGCCGAAGTGCGCTCGCTCGCCGTCTCACCGTCAGCACAGGGCGCGGGGGTGGGCGTCGCGCTCGTGGAGGCGCTGGAGCGGTTGGCGCGCATCCGCGGCTACACCACGGTATTCGCCGTGAGCAACAGCGGGGAATTCTTCCGCCGCCGCGGATACGCCGAGCGACACATCCCGGAGCTGGACCGAGAGCGCTCGAGCGTGAGCAAGTACAAGGGCGTACACGCAAGGGATCTGCTGCCCTGACCGCCGCGCCGTCCCGCCAGCAGCGTGCGTCAGACGGTTGGTGAGCGGTCCCGCGAGGCCAGTACCAGCTCCATCGCCTCCGCGAGCCCGCCCTCGTCCACGTGGGCCACGATGCGGTGCGCGATGTCCTTGACCGACGGTTCGGCGTTGCCCATCGCCACCGGAAAGCCGATCGAGCGCATGGCCCCGAGGTCGTTCTCACCGTCTCCCACGAACATCACCTCCGGCAGCGAGATGCCGTACTCGTCGGCCAGCGCGCGCACCGCCGTCGCCTTGTTCACGCCCGCCGCCGTCATGTTGATGAACGAGGTGTCCGCCATGAGCGGGGAGGTCGACGCAGATCCCTCCAAGCCTGGTTCCAGCTCTCGCAGCACCGACGACGCCTCCTCGCGTGGAAGAAGCCACTGCATGCGAACGACGGGGTCGGTCAACTGGTCGAACGGCGTGGCGACGAACGGCACTCCGAGCAGGTCCGAATGCTGTCGTGCTCGGAGCTCAGTACTCTCCACCGCGTAGGCGACATCCGAATACAGCTCCAGAATTCGTCCGGTCTCTCTCGCGCGCGTGACCAGGCGCGAGACGAGTTCCGATGCGATGGCGGTGGAGCGCGATTCGCCGGAGATCGGGTGCACCACGCTTGCGCCATTCTGGAAGACGTGCCAGCCGTCCGGATCGAGACGCCGCGCGTACCCGCGCGCGTCGCCGAAGCCTGGGCGACCGGAGCAGATGGCCAGACGGATTCCGCTGGCGCGCAGGCGCTTGGCGGCGGCCCAGACCGCGGGGAGCACGGTGCCGCTCGAACCGATGAGCGTACCGTCCACATCGATGCAGATGAGGCGAATCATGCGCGGAATCTACGAGGCAGCCGGCCGAGCTGTGTCAGTCGGCCCGCGACCCGCCGAACGCCTGAACGTAGAGCGCTTCCACCTTGCTGCGCGCCCATGGCGTCTTCCGCAGAAACTTGAGTGACGACTTGATGCTCGGGTCGCTGGTGAAGCAGTTGACGTTGATCAGGCTGCCCATCACGGACCAGCCGTAGTGCGCCACGAGGCGCTCCAGGATAGCCTCGAGAGTCGTGCCGTGGAGAGGGTTATTAGGCTGGCTGGCGGGAGATGGGCGCATGCGCTGAATGCTAATCGAGAGTGGGTTCTGCGCGCTCGTCGCGCACGCTACTGACCGACCACAAGAAAAAACAGCGCCAAGCTGAGGAGGGGCTCAGCTTCGAGGACAAAAGCACCCTCGCCCACATTGTCCCCGGGAGGGAGAAGTGAAATGATCGTGCAGGAGCGCGCGCCACCTCGCATTCGAACACGTCCCGGGACGCCGAAGAGTGAATGATGGAGCTCGATCCAGTGGTGCGGCGGTCGTCGCACTCGCATCCTCTCTCCCGCGAGCATTCCATGATCAAGCGTCTTTCCTCCCTGACGGCTATCCTGCTCCTCGCCACCACGGCCACCGCAAGCGCGCAGGGCACGACCGACGCCATCGGGCGATACGGAGTGATCGTTGCATCGAGCACCGACATGGCATCCAGCACTGGCGTCATCGTGGCGTCCAGCACTGGCGTCATCGTGGCATCCAGCACTGGCGTCATCGTGGCATCCAGCACTGGCGTCATCGTGGCGTCCAGCACTGGCGTGATCGTGGCGTCGAGCTCCGGGTACGACATGGCGTCCAGCACCGGCGTGATCGTGGCCTCGAGCTCCGGGTACATGCTCGCTTCCGGCACCGGCGTGATCGTGGCCTCCAGCTCCGGCATGATCGGCCCTGGAGCGGCGCTGCTTCAATAACCCGGGAGTGACCGCGGCGGCCTCCCATCACGATTCGGAGGCCGCCGTCCCTCTCGTTCCTGGATACCGAATGTGTCTCGCGAGCCAGGCCTGTCTCGGCCGCTGCGGATCCGGTCCTCACTCGCGGTTGGTCATGCGCGCCTCAGTACCGCCCCATTCGTCTGCACGCCGGTGTCGTGCCGTCCTGGCCGCTCTGCTGTGCGCGGGGGGCACTGGATGTCGTCCCGATCTGCCGACCGCGTTGGTCGACGCGCCTGCGTCTCTCCTCAGGATTCGCCCCACTGCCATCACCCTGGCGCCGGGCGACAGCGCGCGACTCCGCACCACGGTGTATGACGCGGCCGGCTCCGAGATTACGCCGCCGCTCCAGTGGACGGTGCTCGATCCGGGAACCGTGCGCCTGTCAACGCAAGGCATGCTGGTAGCCGCCGCCATCGGCAGCGCGCGTGTGGTGGCGCGAGTAGCGTCCGATGGTCCCGCAGACACGATCACGGTGACTGTGGACACCCTGCTGCACTTCGCCTCGGGATCTCTCACGACCTGCACCGGCCTCGCCTCGGGCCGCGCCAGGATCGTGGGCCGCGGGCGCGAAGTGTGGCTGGCCGAAGATCTGGACAATCCAGCCGGCAGCCTCAGCGACGCCGACTACGCCTCGATCATGCGCGCGGTTGACACGCTGACGGCCCCGCTGACACGCCGCACTCTCGGTCCCTGGACCGACCTCGATGCCAATGCGCGCATCGTGGTGCTGTACACACGGCTCATCAATGAGCTCACTCCGCCGGGTGCGACCTCGTTCATTGCCGGTCTCTTCACGAGCCGCGATCTCCTTCCCCGCCGCGGCTTCGGTCGCTTCACCGCGTGTCCCGGCAGCTATGAAGGAGAGATCGTCTACATGCTGGCCCCGGATCCCGCAGGGAAGGTGGGCGGTAACGTCCGCACCGCGGCACTCGTTCGGCGCGTGTCCATCGGCACCATCGGACACGAGTTGCAGCATCTCGTCAACGCAGGGTCGCGGTTCTACGAGCAGCAGGGCGCACCCTCCGACGAGATCTGGCTCAACGAGGGGTTGAGCCATGTCATGGAAGAGCGCGCGTATCTTGCCGCCACCGGGACGCAGCCCCGTACCCTTCTCGGTGCGGAGGTATTCGCTCCCCCGAGCGATCCCACGGCGCCCTATCAACGTTTCCTCCGCCCCGACGTGGATCGGTTGGGAACCTGGTACGCGAACCCGGCTGCGCAGGGCGCCTTCGACAGAGACGCGGACCTCCCGACGCGCGGGGCCATCTGGCAGTTTCTTCGTTATGCCATCGATCGCGTCGTGGGCACGAATCCTCTCGCGCGCGAGGACGCCATCCTGTCGTCGCTCGTGCGCTCGACCGAGAAGGGTACGGCGAACCTGACGCGGGCGTTGGGCGCCGATTGGCCTTCATGGACGCACGATTGGGCGGTGGGCAATGCAGCGAACGCGATGGGGCTGCAAGCCGCCGCCGCCGACGCACGCTGGCGCCGTCGCAGTTGGGATTATGACGCCATCCTTGCCGTGAGCGCGCAACCGCCGGTCGCGCTCGGCCTCTTGCCACTCGATAGCGCCGGCGCCATTCGCCTGTCCCTGCCCGCCGGCGGGGCGGCGTTTCTGCGCTTCGATACCGCTCCCGGAGTGACCACGCGTATTCACCTGGGAACGCAAGTCGTGTCGACGCTCCCCCACTGCGCCGCAGTCGCGCGGCTCACTCTCGAACCTGGGAGCATTCGTCCGCTCACCATCGCGGGAAGCTCACTGAGCACGGATAGCCTGCTCACCTCCGACGCCACCGGCAGCACGCTCTGTCTGATGCCCGCCCTCGCAACTGCTCGTTTCCTGCTGGTCGCCACTCCGGCGGAACCCCAACCGGGAGCGACGGTCGCGGTGGGAATCACCGCGGATGGCATCACCGCCACTCCCTCGCGTATCGCTCCAGTGCTCCGGTCCACGCTCCAGGCCACGTCCACGCAATCCGCGAAATCAACCGACGCCGAGGCCGAGTTCCGTCGCGCTGAGGCCGCCTTGCTCGGCGCGAGCATCCGGAACACCAGCGCGAGCGCTGCGCGTGCGCCAACGGCGAGCGGCGCCTCCGTCGTGACCGGCGGCGGACTCGCACTCACACTGATTCGTCTGCCTGATTGATGCATGCTCGCGCGATGCGCGATTTCATCATCACCACACGGCGTGGCAGGATGAGCGCCCTCGTGGCAGGCCTTCTCGCGGGGGCGAGTGTGGCTACGCTCGCTCAGACGAGTGCCGCGCCGGCCCCGTCTGTCCCAGCGACGCTCGCCACCGCGCCCTTTCCTGCCGTGGGGTGCGCCACGGCGATCGTGATGGCGACAAGTGAAGAGGTCGTGGCCGCGAGACGGCGTCCGACGCCGGATGAGATCGCCTCAACGGTGCAATGGTGTACGGAGCCGGCAGGAGGCCAGGCGGCCGTGCTCAGAGTCCGGAGCGCACTGTCGTGGACGATGAAGAACCAACTCGTGTCGGCTCCCGCTGTCCCAATGACATTCGACTGCCTGGGGGTGGAGTCGGAGTGCTGGCAGATCGACATCCAGGTCGACAGCGGCGCCGCACGGCGCAACCTGCGTATCACGCTCGATCCACAGACACGTCGCACGGCGGGCTGGCACTTGCCCCCGATGGGAGGCGGCGCTCCACGTGCAGGAGTGCCGATGCCGATGAATGGGGTGCCGGTGACCATCACCCTCGTCCCGACGGATTCGGCGGGGTGGTGGTACGGGGTTGCAACAGTGCCCTTCGGCACGAGCTTCCGCGGCATGCAACTCCAGCTGCGCGGCACGAGGTGGGCGCTCGACGGACCGCAACATCCGTCGCCTGGAGGCACAGCGACGCCGAGGCGCGGCGCGCAAGCAACTGGGGCGAGACTTCGCGGGGTCACATCGGTGTCGCTCATCGGAAACGTGGCCACCGGCGGACCCGTGGTGTACGACGCTCGCGGGGTAGCCAGCGTTGGCGTGAGCGCGCGGTGGCACGGGCCAGAAGCATCACGATCGGCGATGGTAGTGCTGCGTCCCGAGACGGTGATTCGCCCCTGGGAGCAGCTGGAGGTCGATCCGAATCGACGTTTTCCGCGAGCGGTGCCGGAGAACCGAGCTGACCTCCTTCCATGGCGTCCCGCGGCGGGAGCGTTTCTCTTTCTCGACACACCGCGTGTCGATGCCACTGGCGCCGTGGCCACGGTTCGCATCAAGGACGTCGCGCTGCCCTGGATGAGACCACTCGGCATGCGCGCTCTCGCGACCGAGGATGGGCGAGGCCGGCTCTCCGCCGCCGGACTCTCGCTCGGCGATCCGACGGTGAGCCCGCTGGCGCTGCGCGGTGCGCTGCTTCGCCTCCTTCCTGGCAGCGGGGCTACCTCGCGGTGGCCATGGGCCTACTCGGCGGACGTGACTACCGTCGTTCCGCTCCGGTCGGTGAATCCGTCGGCGGCCCTTCGCGCTCTGGGTGACAGCGCACACGTGGGACAGATCAAGGCGGGGTGGACGACCACCGGTTCGCTCGCTGACCTCGCGACGCGTCCGGAGGCTGTGCTGCTCGGAGTCGCGACTCCGCTGAATGGGGCCACGCGCCTGCAGGTGGGCCACGAGCGCATCGGGCGCGGCTTTGGCGTTGCCGGCGCGGCCTTCGCCCCGCGTGATGGTCTGGAGCGATCGGCCGCTGCACTAGAGTGGGTACGATCCGCTGCTGGTACACGTGCGCGCGGGCTGGTGTGGTCAGCCACGGCGAACTGGACGAGCCAGATGCGAGAGCTCACGGCTTTTCGGCGAGGCTTGCATTCCAGCGGAGCCGGCGAGGGTCACGCCACGTTGGCACTTGCCCGATTCCACGGTGCCGACAGTTCGGGCGCCCGGCCAGGTGGTGCGCGACTGCTGGTGCTCGGAGATCGCTTCGCGATTCCCGGAGTGACGCGGGCCATCCTCCCGGGCATCAGCGTTCAGGCATGGCGTACAGGCGTGTCGACGCTCACGGCCGTCTCCCGTACGACCGCGCGCTGGTCCGGGATCGTCGGCCTGACCGCCCAGCGAACCATCGTCTTCTCCACCCTCGCGCCAGGGGCCCAGGTCGGTGGGGTCGCCCGCCTCACACGCGAGTCGCCGAGCGGAACGCTCTCCCTCGAGATGCAAACCGGGGCGCTCTGGAGCTGCGGGGCCCCGCCGCCAGCGAGGCTCGCGAGCCCAGGCACTGCGGTCGTGTCCAGTGGCGAATCCGGCGGATGCGTATGGGCCGCCACTGCCGGAGGCGTGGAGGCGGGCTGGAATCATCGCACCGGCAGCGGACTACGGCTGGACGTCCGGGCGCGGCTGCTGCGCAATCAGGCTGCGACGCTTCATGGTGTCGAGGCCGCACCCGGCCCGACGCTCGCCCACACCCTCCATCGTGATCGGCTGGATGCCTCAGGGGTGCGGGGGCTGGTGCGATGGCCGCTCGCGCGCAACTGGGCCGTCGGCATGGCGGTGGCTTGTGAGGCGACGGCAGGGCGCACCCGCCTAGACGAACTGCGCGGCGCTAGGTCGGCTGGCAGCGCCTGTACGGCGAGCAGCGCACTCACCCGCACACTCTGGTAACCCTTCTCCGATCGTTCCGATATGCGACCTCTCCCCCGCTTCTGTACCGCTGCGTTGCTCATCATCACGACGAGCTGCGCCACTCGCCTCAGCGAGCCGCAGTCCCGAGTGTTGGTCGGTGGCATCTATGACTACACCGCGATCTTTCTCGACGGCAATCAACCAGTGCTGCGTGGTGTCTTGCGCCTCCAGGATGGAGCCGACGACACAGCGGGGGGGTCCTACCGACTTCCTGGTCAATGTCAGTCCACGCTCACCTCGCCGGCCGCGATCGTCGACTGTGTCGGCTCGGTGATAGGAACAGTCGACGCCGGTCGGGCGATCCGCTTCGACTTCGATAACGCTCGCTTTCACCACACCGGCGTCATCGGGGTGGACGGTACCATCACGGGGCTGTGGACGATCACCTTTCCCTCCGACAGCACGGGCGTCCCGCAGCGAGTCGCCGGACAGTTCCGCGCCGTGCCAGCGCGCTAGCGCACGGCGTCCCCAGGAATCCAAGACGAGTCGCGCTGCCACCCGGGGCGCACGACGGGGGTCGCCTCCTCCTCGCGCATTAGTTTTGCCGAATGGCAGCAGACAGAAGGACGCACGGCGGCGTGGACTACCACCAGTGGCAGCAGGTCTCCGTAAAGGTCGCGGGCACCAATTTTCCGGTCGCCACCAAGCCGGGTGTGGTGGCGCACGGCCGTCTCGATCCCTCTGTGCTGCTGCTGTCCGAGCGCGTGCGCGTCTCGGCCGGCGACCTGGCGCTCGGCATGAACTGCGGCAATGGGCTGTTCGCTGCCGTGGCGTCCGTTCGCGACGGCGCCTCGCGTGTGAGGCTCACCGACCGAAACGTGCTCTCAGTGGAGTCGGCCACCCGCACCCTCGCAGCGAGTGTCGTGACGACAGGAGACGTGCAGCTCGCGCACGGCGCATCGGGCTTGCCAGCTGAGTTCCGTGCCGACGTGGTAGCCATCCGGATCCCGCAGGAGCGGCTCGCGTTGCTCCAGCTTCTCCACGACGCGTTTCGCGTCCTCCACGTGGGCGGCAAGTGCTATATCGCCGGGGCCACGAACGAGGGGATCAAGACGGCGACGCGTACGCTGGAGAAGCTGTTCGGCAGCGCGATCGTGCTCGCCCGCGACAGCACGCACCGGCTCGTCGTGGCGAGCAAACGAGGCGAGGCGCCGGGTGCCGATGCAGAGCTGGCAAACCCGTACGTGCATCCTGATGCGTTCCACGAGCTGTCGTCCACATTGCGGGGCCGAGAGTGCCGGCTGTTCACCAGGCCCGGCATCTTCTCGTGGGAGCATGTGGACGAGGCGACGCAGATCCTCGCCGAGACGATGCAGGTGAGCGCGGGGGAATCCGTGCTCGACCTGGGTTGCGGCGGGGGCGCGCTGGGGATCGTCGCCGCGGGTCTCTCGGGCACCGGCGAGCTCACGATGCTCGACGCCGACGTGGAGGCGGTGCGCTCGGCGGCACGCTCAGCAGCTGCCAACGGCGTGACGCGCTACCGCGCGCTGGCCAGCGATATCGCCTCCGCCGTGCTCGGCGAGCGGTTCGACGTGGTGGTGACGAACCCGCCGTTCCATGTAGGTAAGACGACGGCGCTCGACGTGCCGCTGCAGTTCATCGAGGATGCGTGGCAGGTGCTCAACCCCGGCGGACGCCTGTATCTGGTGGCCAACCGCACGCTGCCCTACGAGCAGGTGATTTCGCGCCGCTTCGGGAACATCGTCAACCTGCACGACGGACCCCGCTTCAAGGTGCTGACCGCCACCAGGTAACGGCGCGCCTGCTCACGCGAACAGGCGATCCACGTCCGTGGTGTCGAGGAGCCGCCATGCAGCCGGCTCGAGGTCGCCGAGCTCCAATCCCCCGATGGCGCTGCGGTGAAGCGCGGTCACGTGATTCCCCACCGCGGCGAACATGCGCCGCACCTGGTGATATCGACCCTCGGTGATGGTCAGGCGCGCCTCGCGGGACGAGACGATCTCGAGCCGAGCCGGTGCGAGCGGCGCAGGCTCTCCGTCGAGGAGCAGGGTGCCACCGGCAAATATCTCTTCTTCGTCGCCGCGCAGGTCGCTGGCGAGCCGCGCCTCGTACGTCTTGGCGAGATGCCGGCGCGGCGAGGTGATGCGGTGATTCAGCTGGCCGTCGTCGGTGACGATGAGCAGGCCGGACGTGTCGCGATCGAGGCGTCCGACCGGGGCCATCACCGGCGAGCGTTGCGTGAATCGGGGCGGAAGCAGCTCGTAGATCAGCCGGCTCGCGTCGCGCGTGGAGCACACATATCCAGCAGGCTTGTGCAGCATGACGAGCGAGCCCGGCGGCGCGTCGAGAGGCATGGTATCGACGCGTAGGTCGTCGTGGGTGAATACATCGCCCTCACGCAGCACCGAGCCATCGGCACGCGTCACGCGCCGCTCGCGCAGCATGCGCTCCACGTCGCGCCGAGTGCCGTAGCCGAGATTTGCCAGATACTTGAGCAGCTTCATGCCGCAGTCTACGCGCGAGTCACCGGTCGGGCATCGCGCGGTGATTGGCTCTGATGCGCCGCACGTAGCCCAGGGTCTCGAGATAGCGCCACCGCTGCACCGTGGGCGCCACCTGCTCGATGCTCTGCCAGCTCCAGTCGTCGAGCCGCGCGGCCGCCGCGGTGCGGCGCGCCCGCCTGATCGTACCCTCGCCCGCATTGTAGCCGGCAAAGACGAAATCCCAGCGCTGCTCGTCGGGGACATCCTTCTTCCAGGTATGCCACAGATCGCGATCGTGGAGAATGCCGGCGGCGATGTTCCACTCCGGGTTGTCGATCGCACCGAACTGCGGCAGCGCCGACTGGATCAGCCCATAGGTGGCTGGCATGAGCTGCATGATGCCCCGCGCGCCGACTCGACTCCGCGCCGTGGGCGTCAGGTCGCTTTCGGCCATGCCCTGCGCCTTGAACAGCCGCCAGTCTGTGCCGATGCCGAAGTACCGCTTGGTGTACTTGCGGAAGATGGGATCGTATCGCTCGGTGGCCTTGCGGGCCTGCTGCGCCTCGGCCGCCCTGCCGACGGACGTGGCCGCGGCGCGCAGCTTCGCCCTGGCCCGATCGGCCGCGCCCTGCGCTCCCGCGCTCGCGCTCGGCACGAGCATCCAGAGCACGAGCAACCCGGAGAGGAGCCGCGCCGTGCGTGACATCAGCCGAGCGCCTTGCCGATGATCAGGGCGATGGAAAGGAAGATCGCCGCGATGAAGATGGCCACGGCCACGTTGCCCTTGTGCAGCTCGGCGGGGAAATCCACTTCGGGAGTGAGCCGGTCGATGACGCGATAGGCGACGAACATGATCACGACGCCGATGACGGCGTAGAGCACGTTGAGCGCGATGACGGAGAATTGCACGGAGAGCGCCTCACATGAGTGAAAGAGCTACTCGATCACTACGGGAACAGGGCGGAGAATGATTCGATCAGCGGGTCGGTTGGCTCGCGACCCCCCGGATGAGCTTCGCCAGCGCGGCGAGGTCGCGCAGGTCCAGCACCTCGCCGGGCGAGTGGCTATAGCGCCCGGGCCAGCTCAGCCCCGCACCCACGGCGCCCCAATGCGTGAAGGCGCCGGCGTCGGTGCTGCCGTGCGTGGTGCCCACCTGCACCGGCACGCCCGCCGTGCGCGCCGCACGCAGCACCCGCTCCCGCTCCGCCCGCGAGGTCACGGAGCCGTCGTCGAGGGCACGGAGCACCGGACCGTTGCCCAGCGGCGCGAAGGCAAACGTCGGGAGCTCGAGCGGCGTATCCGACGAGACGAAGGTGTCCACGGCGTACACGCGGCGCACGCTCGCGCCGAGCGATCGAGCGAGGGCCCGCGATCCGAGCAGCCCGCCCTCCTCGTGCGTGGACCAGGCGAAGATGACGGTGTGGTCGAGGCGGGTGGTGTCGAGACCGGCCAGCGCGGCAAGGAGCGCCGCGGTGCCCGCGCGGTCGTCCAGTGCGCGCCCGGTGAACCGCGTGGCTCCCAGGCGTTGCGCGCGCTTGTACGCGGTGACGCCCTGTCCTGTGCGTACTCCCCTTGCCACGAGCGCCGTGGAATCGAGCCCGAACCAGGCGGACATCGCGCGTGGCGTGCGCACGCTCGCCGTATCGCGCGCCATGAAGACCCCACGCAACGGCTCCTCCGCACTGTCACCGGAATCGGCCTCGAAGTGCAACAGGGCCGGTTGTCCCTCCCACGCCGGTGCCACGGCCCCGCCCATCGCGGTGAGGACGACGGAGCCATCGTGCCGGATGGCGGCAACGGTGTACGCCACCTCATCCATGTGAGCGACGACGACGGTCGTGTCGCGTGCCGGCCCCACGGCCACATACAGGTTGCCCGCGGAATCGACGACGGCGCGTGATCGCGCCCAGGCGGGCAGCATCGAGTGCACCGCGTCGCGCACGCGAAACTCCTGACTCGGTACGCCAGGCAGGTCGGCGAGCTGGCGCAGCGTTTCGGCGAGATTCGAGAGCGAGTCGCGCCGTGCCGCCGGGGGAACGAGCGGGACGTCGATCGACACCCATCCGGCGCGCGCCGAGTCGGCGCCGGCGAGCGTGGCCAGACTGCGGCGGAGCGCGTCGGCATCGTCCACGCGGACGCTCTCCATGGTGGTGCCCGCCAGGCGCGCGCGCACTGAGAGCGTGCTCACGGAATCCACCGTCGCGTTCGCGAGCGACGCGGGACGCGCGATACGTGCCTGCCGCACCGCGACCGTGCCGATGGCGCCGAGCGGGGCCGGCGTGACCAGGGTGAGGTGATCGATGGCTCCGAGGCGGCCGAGCACCCCGTCCAGCCCCGTCCAGCCGAAGCTGCGGAGCGCGGAGATGACGAACACCATCTCGCCCTCGCGCTGCGCCACGGGAGTGGGCGCCACGGCGGCGAGTGCCGCACAACCGGCGCGTCCACTGGCATCGGGTCCTGCCACATGGCCGGCGTACTCCCATGCAGGCAGATCGCGCGCGACCGGGTCGATCAGTTGAATGCCGAGCGCGGCCACCTCGGCCCGCGAGCGCGCGCCCACGTCCACCCAGAGCTGGTCAACGTTGGCGACGGCAGTGTCGGCGCGATGCTGCCGACTGAAGTGGCCGTTGGTGATCGCCACGACGCCAGGCACCACGCCGTTGGCCGAGTGCACGAGGATCTGCTGCGCCTGATGCGACTGGTCCCAGAGCGGATGGACGGGCGCGCTGCCGGCGCGGTGCAGGCGCAAATAGCCGGACTCGGTGATGGCGCTGACGACGTAGCCCGGATGGTCGATCCCGCACGCGATCACGCGGCGCGGACTTCCAGTGCCCGTGCGGCGGATCAGGTTGCCCTGGTCGTCCTGCACCCATCGCGCGCTGGATGCGCGGATCACCGACGTGGCGCTGCGTTCCTCGCCCGGTGGTGCGTGGAGAGCGATCCACTGGCCAAGCACGAGCGTGGCGTCGGCGGACGACGTGGAGCGCTGCTGTGCGGCAACGAGCGACGGCGCGAGCATGGCGACAACGAGGACGCCAGCGGTCCAGGGCGGGAGTCGTCGAGAAGGCGGCGTACGACGGATCCGCATGGCTAGCGCGTCAAGGCGTAATAGACGACGTAGAACCACGAGAGGAACCCGTGGACGATCGCCCAGAGAATGGAGTGGTGCACGCTCCATGAGATGGTGATGGCCAGCGCCGAGCCGAAGCTCGCGCCCGCCTTGGCCACGCGCACTGACCGGGCGCGCGGTGATTCGCGCATCGGGGTGCCGTCGAAGATCGGTCCGCTGTGCGACATTCGCGGCTCCCTAGCGGCGGACGGCGGTGAGATCGAGCAGTTCCTCGCGCACCGCGCGCATCTTCCCTGCGCGGTCGAGTGCCGCCCACAGCCGGTCGACCGTCTCGCGGTCCACCAGGCCCGAGGGCGAGCCCAGCGAGGGGCCAGCGAGCTGCTCGGCGGCGCGGAAGGCGTTGACGGCCGGGATCACGTCACCCGTGTACTGCGTGGCCAGCGAGTCGCGCACCAGTCGCGGCGCGTCGGAAGGGCGGTAGAAGCCGAGCGCGTGCAGCATGACCTTGAGCTGCCACACATCGTTGCCGCTCTGCTGCTCCAGCGTGCGGAAGCCGAGCGTCTGCGAAATGGTATTGTAGATGCGGCGCAGTTCGGCGACCGGCTCCGGATGCTCGCAGACGTTGATGAACGCGGTGATCCTGTCGGCGCGTCGCGAGCGGCCGGCACGGGGATCGGCGATGACCACGGCGGCCGACTGCGCGCGTCCCTTGCGGGCGTCGCCGCCGGCGGCGTGGCCGGCGGCGACGGCGTCGATCAGCCGGTCGGCGAGATGGCGAGGCGATCCCTCGCTCGCTTCGAAGTTGGCGGCGACGGCGTCGATCGTCGCACCGCTGACGAGGAGATTCCCCTGGGTGGTGAAATTCACGCCCTTTCTGCCGCCCGCCCATTGGGTGGTCCCGGCGCCGGTGAAGTTGGCGGCACGTCCGTCGATCGCGACGACGCCCACTTGCCGGCTTCGCGAGCCGGTATCCGCGGCGAGGACGCGCCGGAGCGCATCCTCGGGCGACGCGCCGGCGGCCATGAGGTCGAGGATCTCCGCGCCGAATTCGGTGCGCGTGTTGGCCTGCGTGGCCACGGCACCCACGCCGGCTCGGACCCACGGCACGCCATTCCCCACGCAGGGCACGCGCGTGGTCACGGCCACACCCGTCTCGCCGGTACGACGGTCCACGGCAGCGATGGAGAAGGTGGCGAAATCGAGCGGAGTGCCCCAGGCGGCCGGCTCCTGGGCACGAGCGGGAGCGGCGCACAGCGCGAGGCTGGTGAGCGAGGCGCAGTAGATACGAAATGAGCGGGACATGGCGTTCGAAGAGGGACGGCGCGACTGGGGCGATGCTCCCTGCGGAGCGATGCCGAAGATACGATCTCGGCGGGGCGGCGGCGAGAGGAAGTAACTCGATGCGCGAGAACGCTCACACTTCTTGATGTGGATCACGACTGAACCACCCAGAGCGAAGGCACGGATCCACCGATTAATCGGAAACGGCCGGAGGTGTGCTCGATCCGGCAGTTCTTGTGAGAAATTCGTTGAATCCGTTCCTCACGCTTTTGATGTCGAGGGCAACGAGACAAGGCAGGAGGAGGAATCCAGCGATCGGAACAAAAACGGCCGCATCCTCTGGCGCCCGCGCGGCGTCGGTTGCACCGTAGAGCAGCCCGCGCCTTTCCCGTCCATGGAGCCTTCGATGATCGCACGCCGACTCGCCACATCTCTCGCATTCGCCGCACTCGCTCTGGCACCCGTCGCCATTACCGCGCGCGCGCAGCAGGGAGACGTGCCGTCGCAACCCGAGCGGCGAACGGGCCTTCTGGCGACATCCGACTATCTCGATTGGGAGGAGGTGCAGGATCCCCAACTCTCACCCGATGGCCGGCAAGTGGTCTTCACCCGCCGTTGGGTGGACAAGACGACCGACAAGTGGGAATCGTCGCTCTGGGTCATGGGGGTGGATGGCACTCGGCAGCGGTTTCTCGTGAATGGCGCCAGCCCGAAGTGGTCGCCGGACGGGACGCGCATCGCCTACACGGCCACGCCGCCCTCCACCGCACCGGCGACGGCCGGTGCTGCAGCAGCGACGCCGCTGACTCAGCTCTACATCCGTTGGATGGACGCCGAAGGCGCCGTGACTCAGCTCACGCGGCTCACGGAGCCGCCGTCGAACCTCGAGTGGTCGCCCGACGGAAAATGGCTGGCCTTCACGATGATGGTGCCGGCGAAGCACGACTGGCGCATCGAGATGCCGGCGATGCCCAAGGGTGCCAAGTGGACCGAAGCGCCGCGCATCGTGCAGAAGCTCAACTACCGCGCCGATCGCCAGGGCTTCATCGAGGACGGCAATACGCACGTGTTCGTGATCGCCGCCGACAACGGGGGCACGCCGCGACAGGTGACGAGCGGCGCCTTCAACCACGGCGCCCCGCGCTGGATGCCCGATTCGCGTACGCTGGTGTTCAGCGGGCTGCGCTCGACCGATGCGGAGTACGCGTGGCGTGAGTCCGACATCTATCGTGTGGATGTCGTGACTGGCGACGTACGACAGCTCACCGCGCGCAAGGGACCAGACACACAGCCGGTTCCCTCGCCCGACGGCAAGTGGATCGCCTACACCGGCTACGACTCCACGAGCGACACGTGGGTGGACGCCAAGCTCCACGTCATGCGCGCCGACGGCACGGAATCACGCGTGCTCCTGCCGAGCTGGGACCGCGCGCCCGCCGACATCACCTGGTCGCGCGACGGCGGCACGATCTACTTCAGTGCCGAGAGCGAAGGCTCGCGACAGCTGTATGCTGCCGGGCTCACGGGAGCGGTCAGACAGGTCACCACCGGCAGGCAGGTGCTCACGACCACCTCGATCAACGCCAACGGCACCGCCGTCGGTGTGATGAGCACGCCGACGCATCCCAACGACGTCGTCACCTACGACGTACGACAGCCCGCCGCAATCCGCTGGCTCACCGCGGTGAACGAGGATGTGCTGCTCGGCAAGCGGCTCGGTGCGACGGAGGAAGTGTGGTACACGTCGAAGGACGGCATGAAGATCCAGGGCTGGATCGTGAAGCCTCCCGACTTCGACGCCAGCCGGAAATACCCGCTCATGCTCGATATCCATGGCGGCCCGCACGCGATGTACAACACGGGATTCAGCTTCGCGCGACAGGACCACGCCGCCAATGGCTATGTGGTGCTGTACACTAACCCGCGCGGCAGCACGGGCTACGGCAGCGCCTTCGGCAACGCGATCAAGAACGCATACCCGGGCAAGGACTTCGACGACCTGATGGCCGGCGTGGATACGGCGCTCGGTCGCGGGTACGTGGATCCGAAGAATCTGTTCGTCCATGGCTGCAGCGGCGGTGGGGTGCTCACCGCGTGGATCGTCGGGCACACCAATCGCTTCGCCGCCGCATCATCCAACTGCCCGGTGGTGAACTGGGTGAGCTTCGTGGGCACCACGGATGGCGCCTCGTGGTACTACAACTTCGAGAAGCTGCCCTGGCAGGACCCGGCGGAGCATCTGCGCCGCTCGCCGCTGATGTACGTGGGCAACGTGACCACGCCCACCATGCTGATGACTGGTGTGAACGATCTGCGCACACCCATGGAGCAGACCGAGCAGTTCTACCGCGCACTCAAGCTGCGGAAGATCCCCACGGCCATGATCCGCTTCAACGAGGAGTGGCACGGCACGAGCTCCAAGCCGAGCAACTTCCTGCGCACACAGCTCTACCTGCGGAGCTGGTTCCAGCGCTACGGCAACGGGACGAACAAGGTGGCATCTGGTGGTGAATAGCGCCGTTCTGCGACGCGCCGCCGTCGCGCTCCTGCTCTCGGCGGCGGACGAGTCGCTCGGCGCGCAGCAGCCGGGAGTCACCGCGTTGCCCGACAGCATGGTCACGCGTATCGACGGCATCTTCGCGCCGCTCGGCGGACGCGGCGCGCCGGGCTGCGGCGTGGGGGTGAGCCGTGCTGGCGAGCCGGTACTCACGCGTGCCTACGGCCTGGCGAATCTGGAGTACGGCGTGCCGAACACCCCCGAGACGATCTTCGAGAGCGGCTCGGTGGCGAAGCAGTTCACCGCCGCCGCGGTCGTCCTGCTCGCGCGCGATGGCCGCCTTTCGCTGGACGACGACGTTCGCCAGTACGTGCCCGAGGTGCCGAGCTTTGGAAAGAAGATCTCCATCCGGAATCTGCTCACGCACACCAGCGGACTCCGCGACCAGTGGGGACTGCTCGGTCTGCAGGGCCGAGGCGCCGGCACGCAGGTGCACTCCTTCGCCACGATCCTCGACCTCGTGGCGCACCAGACGACGCTCAACTTCGAGCCCGGCGCGGAGTATCTCTACAGCAATACCGGATACGTCCTGGCGGCGATCATCGTGCAGCGGGTGAGCGGCATGCCCTTCGCGCGATTCACCGACGAACGACTGTTCCGCCCGCTCGGCATGACGAGCACCCGCTGGCGCGACGACCACACGGCGGTAGTGAAGGGACGCGCGACGGCGTATCGCGGTACGGCGTCCGCTGGATTCCATACCGACATGCCGTTCACCAACGTGCACGGCAACGGCGGACTGCTCACCACCGTCGGCGACATGCTGAAATGGAACACGATGCTCGACGCGCCGCCGGCGTCGTTCGGCGGTGCCGCGTTCGCACAACTGATGGAACGCTCGATGGTGCTCGCCAGCGGCCGGCGCATCACGTATGCCCTCGGTCTGGACGTGTCGAGCAAGGACGGCGTGCAGGAGGTGACGCACGGTGGATCGACTGCGGGCTACCGTACCTGGCTCGCGCGGTACCCAGACCAGCAGGTGTCTGTCGCCGTGTTCTGCAATGTGGCGACGGCGAACCCGACAGCGCTCGGCAACCAGGTGGCGGCGTTGTTCGTCAAGCGGCAGCGTGCCGGAGCGCTGGGCGATGCGTCCAGCAGCGCGGCAGATCCCCGTCTGTCGGACGAGCAGCTGCGCCGCTACGCCGGCGTGTTTCGCGTGGGGCGCACGCAGGATGTGCTGCGCGTCGCCGTGCGGGACGGCACGCTCGTGACGGAGCTGCCGAGCGCCCGTGTGCTGACTTCCGTGGGAGCGGACCGCTTCACCGTGCCGGGGCAGGGTGAGCTCACCTACCGCCTCCGCGGTGGCAACGTGCGCGATGTGCTGTTCGTCGGCACCGATGGCGACACCCTCGTCTTCGAACCGGCCGTCGCCGCCGCCGTCACGGCGACCGACCTGGCAGGGTACACAGGCAGCTACTGGAGCGACGAGATCGAGACCAGACTCACCGTCGCGGTGCGTGGCGACTCGCTGGTGCTGCGTCGCCGGCCCGTCGACGAAATCGTCCTGCATCCCACTGTCCGCGACGGGTTCATGGGCCAGCAGATCGGCACGGTCGTCTTCTCACGCGACGCGGGCGGCAACGTCGACGGCTTCAGTGTGTTCGCCGGCCGCGTGCGCGGCCTGCGATTTGTCAGGAGCAAGTGACGCACGCGGGCGAAGAGTCCTGCGGATAGTCGCGCGCGGGCCGACGGAGTAGACTCCGGGATGAACGACGCACACGAGCCCGAGCGCACACTGGATCCCGCGAGCTGGAGCGACTTCCGCGCTCTCGCGCACCGGATGGTGGACGACATGCTTTCGCACCTGGAGAGCCTTCGCGCGCAACCGGCCTGGCGCGAGATGCCGCGCGAAGTGCGCATGTCGTTCGCGTCGCCAGTGCCGCGCGACGGGGCGGGGGACGAGGCCGCCTACGAAGCGTTCGCGCAGCGTGTCATGCCCTACACGTGCGGCAACGTGCATCCACGCTTCTGGGGCTGGGTGCAGGGAAACGGGACGCCGTTAGGGATGATGGCCGATATGTTGGCGGCCGGCATCAACCCGCACATGGCGGGCTTCAACCAGGCGCCGGCGTTGGTGGAGCACGAGGTCATCCGCTGGCTGGCCGAAATGCTCGGCATGCCGGTGGGCTCCAGTGGGCTGCTCGTGAGCGGGGGCACGATGGCCAACACCCTCGGTCTCGCGGTGGCGCGCCACGCGGTGGCCGTGCGCGCCGGATGGGATCTGCGCGAGCGCGGCCTGCATGGCGGGCCGCGGCTGGCATTCTATGGCTCGTCCGAGACCCACAACTGGGCTCGCAAGGCCGCCGAACTGCTCGGCCTGGGTAACGGCGCCTTCCGCCGCGTCCCGGTGGACGCCGAGTTCCGCATCGACGTGAACGCATTGCAGCGGCAGCTCGCCGAGGATCGCTCGGCAGGGCTCGTCCCCTTCTGCGTGATCGGCACCGCGGGCACCGTGAACACTGGAGCGAGTGACGATCTCGAGGCGCTCGCCGGTGTCTGCGAGGAGCAGCGGCTCTGGTTCCACGTGGACGGCGCGTTCGGTGCGCTCGCGTACCTGTCGCCCGAGCTGCGGCCAACCCTGCGCGGCATGGAGCGCGCCGACTCGCTCGGCTTCGACCTGCACAAGTGGGGCTCGCTCCCCTTCGAGTGCGCCTGCGTGCTCGTCCGCGACGCAGAGATGCACCGCGCCGCCTTCGCTTCCTCGGCCAGCTACATCGCCGGCACGGAGCGCGGGGTGATCGCCGGAGGAATCCCTTTCGCGGACCGCGGGCTCGAGCTGACGCGTGGCTTCAAGGCGCTGAAGGTGTGGATGAGCCTCCAGTCGCATGGGACCGAAGGCCTGCGAGCGATGGTGGAGCAGAACGTACGGCAGGCGCGTGGGCTGGCCGCGCTCATCGCGACACACCCAGAGCTGGAGCTGCTCGCGCCGGTGCCGCTCAATGTGGTCTGCTTTCGATTCGTGTCGCCGGGCATGGACGATGGCGCGCTGAACGAGCTGAACCGGGAGATTCTGCTGCGGCTTCAGGAACGGGGAATCGCCGTGCCGTCGGGTACCGAGCTCGATGGCCGCTACGCGATCCGTGTGGCCAATGTGAACCACCGAAGCCGGGCGGCGGATTTTACGATGTTCGTGGAGTCCGCGACCGCGCTGGGCCGCGAGATTCTGGCTGGGCAGAGCGGGGCGTCTCCTGGAGCGGCCGTCAGTTACTGAGGGTGGCGGATGCGCGCACCACCAGCCGATATCCCACGCCCCTGACTGTGAGAATATCCACTCTCTGCGAGTGAAGCTTCCGCCGGAGGTAGCTCACATAAAACTCCAGCGCATTCTCCGTGGGCATCTCCGCGTGGCCTGAGCCCCAGATCCACGCGAACAGATCGCTACGCGCCACGGGAAACCCGTTACCGCGGACGAGTGCGTCGAGGAGTGCGAACTCACGGTTGGTGATCGCCAACGCTACATCGCCCCGCCATATCCGGCGCCGTCGGCGGTCGAGAGTGAGATCCCCGACTTCCAGCTGTGTCTCCTGATCGCCCCGGTCGACGCGACGACGAATCGCGTCCAGCCGTGCACGGACGAGGTCCGCCGGGCTCTGTGAGGAGAGCCAGTCATCCGCTCCGGCGCGCAGCGACCGGGCGATGAGCTGATCGTCACCGCCACCGGAGACGACGATGATCGGGGTGACGGGCCACCGTGAAGCGAGATGCGAGACCACGCGTTCGATGTCGCCGCTGCCGGGGAGGTTCGCCACGACGAGTAGCGCCGGTGGACCCTTCCCGCTGGCTACCCGTCGGACCGATGACGCCGACATGACGCGATAGGTGTAGCTAGCCTCCCCCAGCAGGGAGCGAACGCGCCATGCTGCCTCGACGCTGGAGGTGACGATCCACGCCGCCGAGGCTGATGCTGAGAAGTCGCTCAGGTCGGGCGATGCGTATTGCGCACAAGGTAGTGGCTCGGCCATCATGTTGCTCACCCCGTAAATAAAGAAACGATAGGGAGAGCGGCGTCGCTCGGTTCCTTCATGCGAGATCATGATAAACACAAGGCGTGAGTTGAACGTGAGTGCGCGGTGAGGCCCGCCTGACCAGCGCACCGACGAGCGAGTCCCTCAGGCCGGAGTCGCGCTTTCGTGTCGAGCTCATCGGGGCCCCGAGAATCTTTGCACCCGCGGGGGAGCTTTCTCCGACGAAGCCTGTGGTCTTTGCGGCGGCGCTGTATCTCCTGCTGCACCGCGGCCGGACGGTGCGCCGGGCCACGCTCGCCGCTCTCCTCTGGCCCGATGCAGACACCGCGGCGCGCGGCGAACGGCTACGCTGGCTGGTGAGCCAACTCAAGCAGCATGGGGTTCCGGTACAGGCGCGCGCGGCCGACATGACGCTCTCCGTGGGCGACGTCAGCACCGACATGGACGCCATCGTCCAGGCGATGACGGTCGAGGACGTGCTCGCGCGCGGCTCCGACGCGCTACTCGCCGGCTACGAGCCCGATATCTCGGATCTCTTCTCGCGCTGGCTGGAGGAGACGCGCGATGCATTGCGGCTGGATCTGCTGCGCGCCCTGCTCCCCTGGCTCGCGGCGGCACGGCGCGGGGCAAACTGGAGCGCTACCGCGCAGCTGGCGCGTCGGATCCTGACCCTGGATCCCTTCCATAAACAGGCGGCAACGGCGCTCTCGGAAGCAGTAGCGATGCAGGACACGCGTCACGCCGACGCGTCGCCGCGGGGCGCATCTGCCGCAGACGCCAGTCTGTCCTCGCGCAACGCACCCCTGGTCGGTCGCCAGGATGTGCTGGAGAGACTGCTCGCCGTTCTTGGTCCCACGGCGGATCTCTCGCGGCGCCTGGCGGTGGCCGGACCGGCTGGCATGGGGAAGACGCGCCTCATTCAGGAGTTCATGGCACTGGCCCGTCTGCGCGGCACGCAGGTAGTCAGTCTGCGCTGCAGCCGCGGCGATGCGTTGCGCCCACTGTCGCTCGTCATCGACCTTGCGCGCGCGTTGCTCGAGATGCGCGGTGCGCTCGGCGCGGACCCAACGTCGCTCGAGGTACTTCGCGGCCTCACTGGCGAGTCGGACGACGGCGATGAACCTGAACAAGGCGGTGCCCGCCGTGCCGTCGTCTATTCGGCGCTGAAGGACCTGCTGGGGGCCGTCGCCGACGACGCTCCGCTGGCTGTGGTGCTGGACGACGCACAGTGGGCCGAGCCTGGCTCCTGGTCGATCCTTGCGCCGATGTTCGCGCAGGAAGACGAATCGGTCGCGTGGATCGCGACGCTTCGCGCGGCGACGCGCAGCGACGCAACCAGGCTCGGCGAACCGATTTTTCCAGCCGGCGAGGCCGAGTCGGAGCGCGAGTTGATCTGGCTCTCTCCGCTCGAGCATTCGAGCGTCTCGGCGCTATGTATGTCGCGCGCGGCACCGCGTGAGATCCAGGCCGATGTCATGCAGCGTCTCATCGCGCGTGCGGCCGGCATTCCCTTCGTGGCCGAGGCGCTCGTCGATCACTGGATGGAGACGGGGGATCTGGCGTCGCTTCCGTCCTCGGTCGCGCGTCTGGTGCAGGCGCGGCTGGATCGGGTGTCCGACGGCGCCGCGCGCACGCTGGCGGCGATTGCCGTGCTGGGAGAGGATGCCGTGCTCGCGTCGGTGGATGCGGTCGCGATGCTGGACCGGGCGACACTGATGGAGGCCACGAACGAACTGGGGCTCGGGGGCATCCTCCGCGTGGTGGAGGGAATCTTCTCCACCCATGCGCTCTGGACGGAAGCGGTGATGCGCCGGGTACCCGACAGCACGCTTCAGCTGATGCATCACACGGCCGCCGAGTGGCTGGAGCAGTCCGTGGCCGCATCCGGCCCAGCCAGTTCGCGCCGGTCCTGGGCGGCGGCGGAGCATTGGCTGGCGGCGGGTGATCCGGCGCGGGCGCAGGGAGCGCTGGATGCCGCCGCGAGCCTGCTGTCCGTGAGCGGATTTGCGATCGAGGCCGGAGAAATGATGGAGCGTGCCGCGCAGATCGCTGGTGATTCACCGGCGGCGTTGCACTACCTGGATCGTGCCGCGGCGCTCTGGATGGAGGAGGATGCTGATCGGTCCAGCGACGCGCTCCATCGCGTGCAGGCGCGCTACGACGAGATCGCGAAACGGATCGATCCGGTCGGGTATTCACCGCATCATGCCGTGGAGCTGATGGCGCTGAGTGCGACCATGCGGCGAGAGGGAGGGGGGCACGAATCCATCGCGCAGCTGTCCACATGCATTCATTCCGAGACTGCCTCGGTATTCCACCGGATCGATGCGGCATCGCGGATGACGACCCTGTGGCGGCAGATGAATCTGCATGAGCAGGCGGCGCACAGGCGCGCCTGGGACACGATCGGCGCCCTTACGCCGTCCTCGGATGAAGAGCGAGTCGCGCTCGCGCTATTCGGGGCAGGACACTTCCGAAATGTGGACGACCCAGATCAGGCGCACCAGCACATTGAAATCGCCCTCGGGATCGTGCGGCGAGAGAACGGGGCGATGCCCCGGTATATGCTGGTGATGTCCTACGCGGCGATGATTGCGGAGATGCGAGGGAGTCTCGTGGAGGCGCAGGCGTTGCGGCGCGAAGCGATGGAACATGGAATAGCGCTGCGCCGAAAGTACCTCGTTACGAGGATGGCCGAAGCAATCGTGATGAGTGCGTTGGAGGCAGGCCACCTCGACGAGGTCGCCCCGCTCCTGCACCACCTCGGACCTGCGGGTGCGCTGCCCGACACGCAGATGGACCGTGCACGGGCCATCGCCTGCGCCGTCTACGCGCTCGAGGCGGCTGATCCGAAGCGCGCGCGGACGGAATTCACCGTGCCCCTGGAAGCGGCTGCCGCGCAAGCCGGGCTCATGCCACGGGCGCGTGTCGTCGCCATCTACGCGCACATCGCGCTCCTGGAAAACGATGAGGAGAGCATCGCGGCGTTGCTCCCACGTCTGCTCGACTGTTTCGCGGGAAAGATGACGTTCATGGACCATCCCGCGTACGTCACCGCCATGTGCCTCGAACGTCTGGACGGCTGGGACGCTGCATCCCGCTTCGTCCGTCACTTCATGGACGACATTCGCCAGGAACGCTGGACCCCGCGTGCCGAGATCACTCGCTATCTGAACTCTCTCGCTTCCGCCGATCCACGCTGAGCGCGAGCAGCGCGAACGTCCCCAACCAGTGCTCGCCCGCGTACTCGCCGCGCAGATACGGCAGACTCGCGTTCTGGTGCACCGCCGCCGTCTCCAGTGCCAACGCGCGCATGGAATCGCCTTCGCCCCAGATGCCGGCCAGCGACCGCCAGCACCAGGCACGGCTGAGATTGAGGCCATCCAGATGCGCGATCTTTCCGTCGCTCCGGTCGCTCACCACGGCCGGAGTGAAGAGCGTGGCCGGCTTTCGCTGGGCGAGGCGCGGCAGGAATTGCCCGAGCCATGCGGCGCACTCGTCCGCGCCCAGCACCACGCGCATGCACTCCGCCTCGATCAGCGCCGACGACAGGAAATCGTCTCCGCCAGGCTCCCACGCCTGGCAGTCCACGTCGCCGGCATACCACAGGCGCGCTCGCTCACGGCAGAGCGACGCGAGCACCACGTCGTCCACCGTCTCGGCGTACTCGAGCGCCAGTCGCAGCGCGAAGGCCGTATTGAAGTGCGTACCGACGCGCACGGGATACGTCGCCCTGGGCAGGAACTCTTGGAACCGGCGCGCGAACACGCTGGCCAGTGGCGCCAGCTCGGCGCCCCAGCGCTTTCCCTCCGCAGTCACGTGACGCTCGAGTTCGGCGTGCAGCATCAGCAGCCATGCCCAGCCGTACGGCCGCTCGAATCCCATCCGGTTCGGCTGCGAGAGATAGTCCATCTCGCCGCCGACCGACTCCGCCGTGAACTGCTCGTCGAACAGTTCGCGAATGACGTCTGCTTCCGCGAGTCCGGGAAAGCGGCGATAGAGGGTGGCGAGGGTCCAGTAGGCGTGCACGCAGGAATGCCAATCGAAGCTGCCGAAGAACAGCGGATGGAGCGCGCTTGGCGACGCCACGTCGCCGCCCCCACTCATCACGTGATCGAGCTTGTTGGGGTACTCGCGGCGCACATGCGTGAGCGCGAGACGCGCCAGGTCGGCGGCCATCTCCGCGGTGAGCTCGGGTGTGCTGGTCATCAGTGCCGGTAGACGAAGAGGTACATGATCGCCGTGTTGGCCACGAGCAGGAGCAGCGCCGTCGGGATCTGCGCGCGGATCACGGCGTATTCGTCCAGCTCCAGCAGCGCGGCGGGCACGATGTTGTAGTTGGCCGCCATCGGTGTCATGAGCGTGCCGCAGAATCCCGACAGCATCCCCACCGCCGCCATGATCGTGACGTCACCGCCGAACCGCGCGACGATGAGGGGCAGGCCGATGCCGGCCGTCATCACGGGAAAAGCCGCGAAGGCGTTCCCCATGATCATCGTGAACAGCGCCATTCCCACGGTATACGTGATCACCGCGACGAGCGGACTACCCAGCGGGATCCATCGCTCCGCGACTGTGGCCACGACCTTGCCCACACCCGCCACGGCGAACAGGGCGCCGAGCGCGGCGAGCATCTGGGGCAGCACGGCGGCCCACCCCACGGCGTCCCACAGGCGGCGCGCTTCCTTCAGTGGGGCGGAAAGTGGCGGTCGCAGCATGACCATGCCGATGGCCAGCGCGAGGAGCGTGGCGAGCGCGAGCGAGACGAGAGTGACCTGCTTGGGGTCCACGAGCGGTGCGCCCTGAAAGGTGGCGCTCTTGAGCAGATAGTTGCCGAGCAGCGTGAAAGCGGGAATGGCGAGTGCCGGGAAGAACAATCGGTTTCCCCACCTCGCTGCGCTCGCCTCCCGCTCGTCGCGCGTCTGGCTCTCGCTCGTGGACTGCCCGAGCTTGCCGATGCTGGCCACCAGCACCATGACGATCACGATGCACCCGCTCGCGAAGTGGGGGAGCCGGGAACCGAGCAGAAAAGTCACGGCGTACAATCCCCAGAATGCCGCGTTGTTGTAGCGCCTGGGATTGGACGGGTCGCGGAGGTTGATGATGGCCACGCTGCCCGACAGCGCGCCCATGAGCCAGTAGACCTGTTCCAGCGCGATCACGCGTCGACTCCCGTCGGCTGCTCGACCGTCGCTGCCGTTGCCGCTGCCGACATCGTCCGGCGAAGCGAACGGTCCAGCAACGCGAGACGGGCGAAGTGGATGACGAGCGCGGCGACCGCGGTGGGAATAGCCCAGAGCGCGAGCTGCGGTGGCTGCACGATGATCCCGTTCTGCTCGAGGAAGCCCTTGATCAGGAGGATGGATCCCACCGCGATGAAGATGTCTTCACCGAAGAAGACGGCGATGTTGTCCGCGGCCGCCGAGTGGGCGCGGATGCGCCGGCGCACGCGGTCGGGCAGGGTACCGAAGCGGTTCTCCGCCGCTCCCTCGGCCATCGGCGCGACGAGCGGACGCACCATCTGGGCATGACCGCCGAGCGAGAGAAGGCCGAGGGCCGCCGTGGACTGTCGGATGGCGAAGTAGATCATCAACACTCGACCGGTGGTGGCGGCGGGAATGCCGGCGATCACCGTGCGTGCGCGCTCCTTGAGTCCGGCGCGCTCCAGCAGGCCGATGACCGGCAGTACCAGCCAGACGATGGCCACATAGCGGCTCTCCACGAACGCCTTACCGAACGCGGTGACCACCTCCACCGGACCCAGCCCGCTGGCGAGCCCGGTGGCGAGGCCGGCGACGGTGACGACGAGGAGCGGATTGAGCCGGAGGACGAATCCGACGACGACGATGAGAATGCCGATCAGCGTGAGCACCAGTTCTCCTGAGCGTGAGCGCCCGGTAATGAACGGAACCGCGCCGCCGTGGGGAAGTGGGCCGCTCCATCGAGCGCGAGTGTGACGCCCGGAAGGTGATCCGGGTCGGAAAGAGTGAGTGCGATCGCCCGCTTGTCCTCTCCTTCAGCCGCGAGACCCTGATGCGCGCATCGTCCGTTCTCTCCCGCCCCGCGGCACACCGAGTCCTGGCGCTTGTGGCCCTCTCGGCCGTCATGGCCCCCGCGCTCGCGAGTGCTCAGCTCGTCACTCCCAAGACGGTTCCGGTGTTGCAGGACGAACAGTTCGACCTCTATCCGTCCAGCCGTCCAGGACTCGGAGGCGTGTCGCTCGCGCTCGATGACTCCCTCGCTGATCCCTTCACCAATCCCGCCAAGGCGTTGCGGCTGCGAGGTGTGCACCTCGTCGTGATGCCGTATTCCCACGAGATCGCGGTGAACAACGGTGGCGGACGGACCGTGCCCGTGACGTTGATGGCCAGTCGCGGCGACTGGGCCGGCGCTCTCGTCGGTGCCTTTCAACAGATCCATCGTGCCGGTCCGGTGTGGAATCGTCCGCAAAGCGAGCGCATGGCCAACAACCGTTATGTCACGGCGGTGGCCGCGCGGCGTCTTGGCGCGGGGCTCTCGCTGGGCGGGAGCGCCGCGCACGCCAGTCTCGGCGCGGTGGACGGAGTGGATCTGATGTACGGTGGCAGCGACCGCATCGATCAGGACGGATCGATGACCGATCTGCGCCTGGGCGCGGTGAAGGAGTGGGCGCCGGGGCATGCGCTGGAGCTGCTGGCCCTGCACAATCGCACGACGATGACGCACGACGTGCACTTCACCACGTGGCGATGGGATCCGGCGACGAGGCGATCGACTTCAACGCAGCGGCAGGAGCTGAACCGCGACGAGACGCGCATCGCTGGGCTGCACTCGGAGTACACCGTGCCGTTCGGCACGCGCGGCTGGCGATTCGGCGCGCTCGCCACGGCGAACCGGCTCGGGCACCCGAAGATTCCGAACTACTCGTTCCAGAACATCCCGCGCGATCCGGGGAACACCAACGCGTACAATCTCGGCGTCGGGCTGGCGCGGGAAGCGGGTCCGCTCACCTTCGCTGCCGATGTGATCATCGAGCCGATGAACAGCGACACGTGGGCGGACCGGGCGACCGACACCACGACGGCGCGGGGCGCCATCTTCCGCGCGGGAGCGCGCACGGTGGAGAACCACTTTGAATTTCGCAACCACAAGCTGCGCCTCGGCGTCGGCCGCCGCTTCGACATCGGTCGCGATTCCGGGAGCTCGATCGCCGTGAACCTCGGGCTGTCGATGTATGCCATCGACTACTCTCTGCTTCAGAATGATCTGCTGCGCGCCACCGTGCGCACGCAGAAGGAGCGCTGGACCGAATGGATGCCGGGCGCCGGCGTGCGCTATCGCTCGCGCGAGCTGGAGGTCTCCTACGCCTATCGGCGCAACTGCGGCAACGAGGACTGCGCGACGAGACCCGATCTCATTGTGGCGGATGCCGGAAGGAGCGCACCCCTCGCGGGCGGCGTGATCGGCGCACCGAGCGGACCGCTGTTCTTCCGCAGCGGAGTGGCCACGTCGCACCGGGTGATGATGACGGTGCCGTTGTTGTGGGTCGTGGATTCGCCTGACGGCGTGATACGTCTCCCAAGTCGCGAGCGACGTGTCCACGACGATCGCGTGCGACGCATCACGCCACCCGCGTCCCCTCGATCGCCGCCCGCAGCCGCGGCAGCATCCGCTCGATCTGCTCCGGCGACACCGCCCCGACGCTCAGGCGAAACCACCCCGTGTCCCTCGTGACCGCAAACGCCTGGAAGGGCACAATCGCCACGCCCGCCGCGCGAAGCAGATAGGCACGCACCTCCTCGTCCGTCCGCAGCTGGGTGCCATCCTCGAGCACCCGCCCCACAAGCGCGAACCGCACGCTCAGGTAGATCGCTCCCTCCGGCGCCAGCGCCTCCACCGGCAGCCCGGCGTCGCGCATCCCGGTGAGGCCGGTGTACAGCGCGTCCAGCCGCTGGCGCACCCCCGCCACGATCTCGCCGCGATACGCACTCAACTTGTCGGAATCGCCGAGCAACGCCGCGACGGCGCTCTGCTCGGCGCGCGGCGCCCACGCGCCGATGTGACCGAGCAGGTTGCTCATCGGTGCGGCCACATCCTGGGGCGCCACGATCCACCCAACACGGATGCCCGTGGCGGCGAAGGCCTTGGAGATTCCGTCCACGTAGACCGTGTACGCCGCCATCGCGGGCCGCACGCCGACCGGATGCACGTGATCCTTGCCGAAGGTGAGCGTCCAGTACACCTGGTCGTACATGACGAACAGCGGACGCTCGTCCGGGCCGCGTCCGGCATTCTCCTCCAGCACGAGGTCGCAGATCTCGCCGAGCGACTCCGCGGTGAACGCCGTGCCAGTGGGATTCTGTGGTGAGCACAGCGCCAGGAGGCGCGCGCCGCGCACGGCGTCCTGCAGGTCGGCGCGCGTGGGCATGAAGTTGCTCGCCGCGTGGCAGACGACGCTGGCGGAGTCGGCGCCGACGATGCCCGCGTAGTGGTTGTTGTTCCACGATGGAGCGGGGTATACAACGCGTTCACCGGGGTTCACGAGAGCGAGGTAGGTGGCGTAGATGCCAGGACGCGAGCCTCCCGTCACCACGATGGACTCGAGCGCGGGGGTGAAGCCGAGCTCACGCTGGTACAGCGCGCGAACCGCTTCGCGGAGGGAAAGGATGCCGTCCGAGGGCGGGTAGTTGGTCTCGCCGCGGCGCAGCGCGTCCACGATCCCCTCCTCGAGCGACGACGGGATGCGGAACTCGGACGGCGCGAAGTCCCCGACGGTGAGATTGCAGATGTCGAGGCCGGTGGCAGCGAGCGCGCGCACGTCGGCGGCGATCTTGAGGATCTCCGAGCCCACGAGGCCCGAGGCGAGGTGCGAGACGCGCGAGTGCGGACTGTTCATCTGGACGGGTCCGGAGATGGCGGACGGGAGGGGAGCGACGGCGGCTCAATCATTATACGAGGAAAGTGGCAGCAGCGGAAACTGAACGACCTCGGCATCACCGAGGGATCCGGGCGGGAACTCGCCTCGTATCTCGTCAGTACTACACGAGCGTACCTAATGGAGAGAGATGATGATGCGAGTATTCGCCCGTGCTGGCGCCGCGATCGCCGCTGGCGTTTTTGGAAGTCTGCTGGTGGCCAACGCCACCACGCCCAGGGTGGCCAGCGCTGCGGCGGTCTTGCCGAGCCCTGCCGTTGATGCCGTGGCGCCCAAGGGCGAGCAGACGGCGGTGTTCGCCGGGGGCTGTTTTTGGGGCGTCCAGGCGGTCTTCCAGCATCTCAAGGGGGTCAGGACAGTGGTCTCCGGCTACTCGGGTGGCGCGATGGCGCGTCCCTCGTACGAGCAGGTGAGCTCGGGGAGCACCGGGCACGCCGAGGTTGTTCGCGTCACCTACGACTCATCGGTGATCTCGTACGGCACCCTGCTGCAGATCTTCTTCTCCATCGCGCACAACCCCACGGAGCTCAACCGTCAGGGGCCGGACGAGGGGACGCAATATCGCTCGGCCATCTATTACACGACCGATGAGCAGCAGAAGATCTCCGAGTCGTACATCGCGCAGCTGACCAGGGCGAAGACCTTTCCCCGCCCGATCGTCACGGAGGTCGCCCCACTCGGCGCGTTCTACGTCGCGGAGTCGTACCACCAGGACTACGCGACGAAGCATCCCGACGCCGCCTATATCCGCATCCACGACGCGCCCAAGGTGGCGAATCTGAAGAAGCTGATGCCGCATCTGTGGCGGGACGAGATCAAGGGAAGTTGACGGAAGAAGGGGTACGGTGATCGGTTTCCGGTTCTCTGCTTGCGGAAACCGGAAACCATCCCGGTACCTGAACAGAAAGCTCCTCGACGCCTTGTAGAGCGAGATCCCGAGTTGTAGCGTGAGGCCGAATCTCCATAGCCATTCTGCCGATATGCCCTCACGCACGCCACGACACGCCATCCTCGTCGCCATGCTCGCCCTCGGCTGCGGTGGTGACGGCGGCAGTGCATCGACTCCCGCGACGCCGTCGTCACCAGGAACTCCCGGGACGCCGGCGCCGTCGACCGCGAGCTTTGCGCAGCTGCAGACGCAGATCTTCACCCCGAGCTGTGCGACGAGCGGCTGTCATGCGGGCACGAGTCCGCAGGGCCAGCTCGCCCTCACCTCCGACGTTGCCTACGAGCAACTCGTCGGTGTGCCGGCGACGAATCCGGCGGCGCGCGCCGACGGGGTCAAACGCGTGGTGGCCGGGAAGCCGGATTCAAGCCTGCTCTACCACAAGCTGATCACGCCGGTGGGACATCACATGCACGACTACGGCAATCCGATGCCGATCGGAACGGCCGGCCTGAGTGCGGGCGTGGTGGAGTACGTGCGCCGGTGGATCGCCGCGGGCGCGCCGAAGAGCGGCGCCGTCGCCGACGTCGCGCTGCTCGCCGACCGCACGCCGCAGACGACGCTGCCGTTCATCCCCCTCGCTGCACCGGCGCCGGGTGCGGGCATTCAACTGAAGGTCGACCGGTTCGACGTCGCCCCAATCTTCGAGCGCGAGCTGTTCACGTATCGCAAGCTCGCCAATACCGAGCCGATGTACGTCTCGCGCATCCAGACGTCGATGCGCCCGCTCAGTCACCACTTCCTGCTCTACACCTTCACCGAAGCCACCCCGGCCTTCATCGTGCCGCCACCCGATGCGGTGCGCGACATCCGCAATGCCGACGGCTCGCTCATCTTTGCCAACATGCTGGCGATGGGCTACCACGTCTTCTTCGCCGGCTCGATGACGCCGCAGAGCGACTACCGGTTTCCTCCCGGGATGGGGCTTCGACTTCCCGCCGATGCGGCGCTGGATCTCAACGTCCACTACGCCAACCGCACGGCTGCGTCGATTTCCGGTGAAGCGTACGTGAACCTGTACACCGTCCCCGCGTCGCAGGTGACGCAGCCGCTGTCCACGCTGAACCTGAGCAATACGAGCTTCGTGCTTCCCGCGGGTGCACGAACGACGGTCGAGAAGACCTTCACCTTCGGCAAGACGACGACGATCATCGCGCTGACGTCGCACATGCACGCGCGCGGCGAGCGCTATCAGATCAGGATCGTCGGCGGGCCGCGGGACGGCGAGGTCGTCTACGAGAATCTCGACTGGGAGCACCCCGCGATCGTGAACTACGCGCAGCCGATCGTGCTGCAGCCGGGACAGGGGCTGCGTTCGGTCGTGACGTACAACAACACGACGGCCAAGCCGATCGGCTTCGGACTGACGAGCGACGCGGAGATGAATATCATCTTCGGGTATTTCTTCTAGGAAGCGGTTCGGTTTTCGGTTACCGTGACCGTAAACCGCCGAACACAGCTACCCCTTGAACAAATAGCTCATCTTCGCGAAGAACCCGTCACCGACGCGGCGCAGCCTGGTGAACGACAGCGCCTCGGGTTCCGTAAGACTGTTGCCGTATCCGAGGAAGACGACGGTGCCGGGTGACGGTTGATAGGAGAAGAGTCCGTCCATGCGCACGCCATTGTTCCGCTGCTCCAGCAAAGGCCGGAAGGTGCCAGGCGAACCGATCACGAGTGGCGCACCGGTCCGATAATCGACGAGGGGCGCGCGACGTCGGGCGTCGTACTGCGCGATCAGCCGCACGAACACCGGCCGGCTCACCTGATACTCCGTCTTCACGCGCGGGATGCGCGCCGTGGCCACGACGCTGCCGTCGCTGGCACGGGCCAGCTCGCTGGACTGGTAGGAGGCACCCACGCGAAGCTGACTCGTGGGCCGCCAGTCCACACCGACGCCCACATCGCGCCGGCGCGCGCGGCCGGCCTCCAGGAAGTCCACGTCGCTTCCCGCATTGAAGGAGATGTTGGCCGAGAAGTGACGGAACTGCGGCGTCTCGATCTCGCCAACCACGCCGAACGTCGGCAGCCGGCCCGGCACCACGAACGCCACGGTGTCGCGCGCACCGGCCACGGCGAGCCCCGCGTAGGCCCTGGGGTCGAATGCGTACGACGCGGCCGTCGGTGCGAACTCCACCTTCCATCCGCCGCGAAAGGTGAAGTCGTTCTGCAGCGAGGCGCCACTCTCGAGCACGCTCCGCCCCTGAAAGAAGTCACGGTACCGCCACGTGCCATTCGTGAGGAGCCGCGCGGTGTAGTTCTCCAGCAGCGCGCCGCGCGCCCCGTAGATGCTGAACCGATTCGCCAGGAACGGTCGCACATAGCCGGTGCGTGCCACGAAGCCGCTCGCCGCGGAGAAGTCCTCGCCCACGCCGGTGATCTGGTAGTGGAAGCCGAAGCTGCGACCGGTGCGGTCGAGCACCGCCTCCCAGAGTGGCGCGTAGCGCGAGGCCGCGTTCACGCGTGTCTGGCTCGCCGCCGCCTGGAACTGCGCGTAGTACAGGTTGCGGAAGGTGATGCGTGCGTCGGCGCCGAGCACGCGGTTGGCGCTCGCGCCCTCCTCGCGATCGGTGAACACCACGCCGAGCGTGGTGCTGCCGCCGGCGACATCGCGGCGGAGGCGTGAGACGAGGTATGTCGGCCTCGTCCGGCCGTCGGCCGAGCCCCCGGATGCGTCCTGTGCCGCGAGGAGGGCGACGTCGGTGCCGCCGATGGTCCCGGTGATCTTCGCGGCGCCCACCGGCTGCAGGATGCGACGAGTGTAGATCAGCCGATTCGGGACGTCGAACTGCTCGATGCCGTCGATGAAGAACGGGCGCTTCTCCGCATAAAAGAGCGCGAACCGCGGATCGAGCGCGATCTGCGGCGCATCCGCCTCCACCTGCGAGAAGTCCGGGTGAACGGTGCCATTGAGTGTGAGGCTGCTGTTGAGGTCGTACTTGAGGTTGCCGCCGGCGTCCTGCTCCCGCCGGTAGCGCCAGCCGCCCGAACCGGCGTCCATCTCGCCGGTGACGCGGGCGGTGATCTCCGGATTGAGCGAGGCGACGCGTCCGCGCACGAGTCCGGTGAGCCCCTCGATCACTCCCGACTGGCTGAGAAAGGTCGCGGAGGCGCGCCTGGCCGCCGTCCATGTCTGCTGGTAGCCGGAATGCTGCACGGTGCGGATGACGTTGAATCCCCAGCGCTGCTCGCGCCCCGGGGGATAGCGCAGCGAGCTGAATGGGATCCGCAGCTCCACCTCGTAGCCGTCGGCGGTGACGCGCCCCCTGGACTCGAAGAGGAAATCCGACGAGAGATCCACCGAGCCCGACCCGCCGCGCCCGCCGCCGCTGCTCTCGCTTCGAACGCCGTCGGCCTGGACGCCGAACGGGTTCACGGCGAACACGAACGCGCGTCGCCTGTCGTCGAAGGTGTCGATGAAGAGCTGGATGTTGTCGTCGCTGGCGATCCGGTCGCGATCGGCCAGCGTGGCGCGCACGGCGCCGTGGGGCTCCAGGGCGCGGATGCCGATGTGCAGCGCCGTGGACGTGTACATCACCAGCACCTCGGTGGAATCCGGCGCTGGCGCGCCGTCCACGGGCTGATACATGGAGAAGCCGGTGAGCCGCGCCGCAGTGCGCCACTGCGGCTCGTCGAGCTTGCCATCCACGATGGGAGCAGTGGAGGTGCCAACGGCGCGGACGACTGTCTGCTGGTGACGGCCGTGGTACGTGGCGCCCGACGCCGGTGGCGTGGCGAGAGCGAGTTGGGCGAGAAGCGGGAGCAGCATGAGCGAGGGCTGGAGCGGGCGGCGTGTGTGCCGTCCATTGAAATCTAGCCTGGCTCCGGTTCGTCTCGGCCCTCAACTGACATCGCGGAAACTTCTGAAAGTGTTGGCTGGGGCGGATCTATCTATTGGCGGGAGAGGATCGCGCGTTGGACCTCCGGGATTGGACCGAAGAACAGCAGCAGGCCCACTTCCTTGCGTGAGGCCTTGAGATAGCTGAGGAGCTGGGCCTTGGCGCCTTGAGGAAGAACTGCACCCGCTTTCAGCTCCAGGACAAGCAGATCTTCGACCACGAGGTCAGCTCGCAACACGCCGAGCCTCTTCCCTCGAAACATGACTTCGAGCTTTCTGCTCGCGGTGCACGGACGGCCCGTGCTCTCGGAGCACCATTTCCGGCGCCGACGCATATACGCACTCGAGGAATCCAAACCCAAGCTCGTTGACCGCCGCTCCAGAATCCAGCCACCAGAAAATCGCCAGAGGCGCCAATACTACGCCAGCCCGCCTCCACGGTTTCGCAGGATCGTCACGAACGATCGTGACCGCAGCTCATCCACCGACAGACTCGTCAGTCGCACGGCGTCCTCCTCGGTGATCGCCGCCGAGTTCACGCCGCGCAGGAAGAAGTTGAGCAGCCCCTGCCCGGTCGCGGCGTCGTCGAACACGTCTCCGATGAGCGTCGCCTGCGCGGCCTTCCCCACAAAATTGCTCAGACGCGCGGCAGCGGCATCGATGCCGTCGAGGAAGAACGCGTACAGCGCGGCGTAGCGGCTCACGAGCTGCGCCGGATGCAGATCCCATCCCTGATAGAAGCCGCCGACGAGTGAATGCGTCACGTCGTCGAAGTGCAGTCGCCAGGCAGCGTGCACGCTGGCCTCGTTGGCCGCCCGCTGCTCGGCGCCGAGCGGCGCATCCGGGCCAGCGCGATGAATGGGCACGGGCATCACGGTGGTGGAGCCGTCCGACAGCCAGACACCCGTGCCCGCGAACGCCACCTGCATCATGTGCTTCGCGAAATCGCACGCCGGGTGACGCATGCGCTGATGCGCCGCGGTGATGTTCACCCCCGCGGTATAGTCGTATGTCCCGAAGTGGGCACCAGTGAGCCGCCCCTGCGCCGCGGCGGGAAGACGCGGCAGGAGAGAGCGACCCTCGGCGTCGAGCACGATCTGCGGGGTCTCCACCATCACCTCGAAGCGCAGCGTGCCATTGGCCAGTCCGACCTTGCGCTCGAGCGCGGCGAGCACGCTCACCGTGTGCTCTACCTGTTCGATGATCGTGACCTTGGGGATGGTCACGACGAAGTTCTCGGGAAGGGAACCCGACTTCTCCATCACGCGTGAGACGACGAGCTCCAGCGTCCGCACGCTGCGCGCGCGGAGCTCCTCGTTCAGCGGTTTCACACGCAGACCGATGAAGGGAGAGAGGGTCTGATCCTCCATCCCGCGCGCGAGGGCATCGCCCACCGCGAGCGCATGCGCGTCCTCCTCGGCATCGGGACGGATGCCGTATCCGTCCTCGAAATCGATGCGGAAATCCTCCACCGGCTCACGCGCGAGCTTTTCCCGGACGCGGCGGTGGATCACATCGAGCGCGGGATGGTCCGCGATGCCGAGCGCGCGTCCAAGGGCCGCCGCGTCCGACGCATACTCGTCCATTGCGCGTAGTGCGAGATCGCCCAGCTTGCGTGTCGTGTCGCCCCGAAAGAGCTGCGCGCCGCCGTACACCGTGTGCACGGGCTGACGCCCCCCCGCCTCGCCGGGATACCGTGTGGCGAAGGCGAGGTTCGCGGCGCGCAGCGCGCCAGAGGCGTCGTTCGAGTCGGTCATCGTACCCTCACCCGTTGTAGATCCGTCCGCTGGTCGAGCGGTAGCGCTCCATGACCTGCTGCGCCTCGGTGCGCAGGACGTCGCGAACGATGGTGATCCCGCGCGCCTCGAGATAGCGGTACGACTCGGGAAAGACCGGCCCCTCCTCGAAGCTCAGGCGCGACGCATCCTCGCGGCCCGCGCCGTACACCACACGCTTCACGCCGCTCCAGAGTGTCGCGCCGAGACACATGGCGCACGGCTCGCAGGAGGTGAAGAGCTCGTGCACCGGCAGGCCGGGGCCGCTCAGCGTGAAGGAGCCGAGCCGGCGCTGCGCCATCATGAACGCCACCATCTCGCCGTGCAGTGTGCAATTGTTCAAGCGGACAACGGAGTTCATGCCCACGGCGACGAGTCGCCCGCTCGCGCCCTCGAACACGGCCGCCCCGAACGGTCCACCCGTCGCGCGCTCCACGTTCTCGTGCGACATGGCGATGGCCAGCCGCATGCGGTCCTCGTCCGTGGCGTAGGGGCGATTCCAGTCCACCACCTCGTTCACCCACGCTGGATAGTCCACCCGTACGTCGAAGTTCGGCATGGCGGGAAGATGGTTGCAGCGAGGTGCGCGGGGAAGTGCGCCTACGGCGTCGGCGCATCGAGCACATGTCGCTCAAGGACCAACGGCAAAAGCGTGAGGAGCGGATCAAACGAATTGAACCGAGAACGGCCGGATCAGTCGCGCATCGATTCGGCAGTTTCCGGTACAAGTCGGAGAATCCGCTCCTCCCGCTGTCAGGCCCCGTCGCAGTTCACTTGCCACGCTGGATCGCACCGAGCATCTTCGCAAACCGAAGCCTCAGGAAGTCGTCGATGCCCGTCGTCGGAACAAGCGTTGCGAGAAAGGATGGAATCGGAAAGGCCACGGGCCGTGCGCGCTATGCGGACGATCTCGCCTGGCCCGGCATGCTCTTCGGCCGGACGATCCGCTCGACGATCGCGCGCGGGCGCATCAGGTCGGTAACGCTCGACTTCGACCAGTCCGGCTTCACCATCGTCGACTACCGCGACATCCCCGCCCAGGGAAAGAACATCGTCGCGCTGGTGGAATACGACCAGCCATTCCTGGCGGAGCACGAGGTCCGGCATCTCGCCGAACCGATCCTCCTGCTCGCGCACGCCGATCGGGAGACGCTCCTCGCCGCTCGCGTGCACATCGAGTACGACGCCGAAGAGCCACTGCTCGACGTCGAGCGCTCCACGCAACTCCTCAAGGGCCTCTCCATCGACAAGGGCAACCTGGAGGAAGGCTTCGCGACCGCCGACGTCGTCGTGGACGCGACGTACCGGACGGGCCACCAGGAGCATGTGTACATCGAGCCCAACGGGGTGATCGCCATCCCCGAGGCGGATGGCGTGGCGGTCCATGGGTCCATCCAGTGCCCCTTCTATGTCGTGAAAGCACTCCGCAGCCTCCTGGGTCCGGACGCGCACATCCGTGTGGTGCAGACGGAGACGGGTGGCGGGTTCGGCGGCAAGGAGGAATACCCGTCGATGATCGCCGGACACGCCACGCTGCTGGCACTGAAATCGGGCACGCCGGTCAAGATCATCTACGACCGCACGGAGGACATGCTCGCCACCACCAAGCGCCATCCCTCCATCGTGCGGCACCGCACCGGCGTCATGCGCGACGGCCGGCTCGTGGCGATGGAGGTGGACGTCCTCATCGACGGCGGCGCGTACGTCACGCTCAGTCCCGTCGTGATCTCGCGCGGCAGCATCCATGCGGCCGGCCCCTACCGCTGCGACAACGTGCGCATCAGCGGCCGCGCCATGTTCACCAACACGCCGCCCAACGGCGCCTTCCGCGGCTTCGGAGCGCCGCAGACGCTGTTCGCCATCGAGGCGCACATGGACCGCATCGCCGATGCGCTCGGGATGGACCCGGTGGCGGTGCGCGAGGTCAATGCGCTTCGTCCGGGGGATACGACGGCCACTGGCCAGACACTCACCGAGGACTGCAGCGCGCTGGCCGTGCTGCGCGAAGCCGTCGCCCGGACCGACTTCCATCGCAAGCGCGAGGAATACAGAGGCACCAACCGCGGCATCGGCCTCGCCCTGTTCTATCACGGCGCCGGGTTCACGGGCAGCGGAGAGCACCGGCTGGAATCCAAGGCGGCGCTCGAGCTCACCGCCACGGGTGTACGCATCCTCGTCGCCAGCACGGAGATCGGACAGGGCACGCGCACCATGCACGCACAGATCGTGTCCGATGCCCTTGGCGTCCCGTACGAACAGATCGAGGTGGCGCAGCCGGACACCATGCTCGTGCCGGACAGCGGCCCCACTGTGGCCTCCCGCACGTGCATGGTGGTGGGCAAGATCCTCGAGCGCTGCGCCACGGAGATGCGCGCGACGCTCGGCTCCCTCTCTCCCGCCGAGTACTTCGCACGGCACGGTCCACTCACCATCCTCAAACAGCACGACCCGCCAGCCTGGATCGTCTGGGATGAGGACGCCTACCGTGGCGACGCCTACGCGACCTACTCGTGGGGATGCGACGTGGCGGAGGTGGAGCTCGACGCCGACACGTACGAGGTGCGGCCAGTGCACTTCACCGCGGTGCAGGAGTTCGGACGGGCGATCCATCCGGGGCTGGCACGGGGACAGATCGAAGGGGGCAGCGCGCAGGGGCTCGGCTTCGCCCTCCTCGAGCGCGTGGTCATGAAGGATGGCGGCATGGCGAACGCATCGCTCACGAACTACACCATCCCCACCACGCTCGACACGCCCACGATGGACATCGTCATCCTGGACAATCCGTACGCTGACGGCCCGTATGGCGCCAAGGGGCTGGGTGAGCTGCCCGTGGATGGGCCGGCGCCTGCGGTCGTCAATGCCATCCGCCATCTCGGCATCGACATCAGGGAGATCCCCGCCACGCCGGAACTCGTGATGAGCGCATGCGCTTCACGCTGAACGGCGCGGTCGCAGACGTCGAGGCGCATCCGATGCGGCGGCTTCTGGACGTGCTGCGCGAGGATTGCGGCCTGACCGGCACCAAGGAAGGGTGCGGCGAGGGCGAGTGCGGCGCGTGCACGGTGCTCGTAGACGGCGAGGCGGTGGTCTCCTGTCTCGTGCCCTTCGCCCAGGTGCGCGACGCCGATGTCCGCACCATCGAGGGACTGGGCGACGACCACGCGCTGCAGCACCACTTCATGAACGAAGCGGGCGCGCAGTGCGGCATCTGCACGCCGGGGATGATCATGGTGGCCTCCACGCTGCGCAGGGACGCGACGCTCGAGGAGATCCGCGTCGCCCTCGCGGGCAACCTCTGCCGGTGCACCGGCTACGAGGCGATCTATCGGGCCATCCAGCGCGCCAACCAGGAGCACGAGGCATGAGGACGGCGACGAGCCCGCTCACCCTCCGCACGCCGGCCACGCTGGACGAAGCGCTCGTGATGATGCATGCGGAGCCGCTCGTGCCGATCGCCGGCGCCACCGATCTGTTCGTGGGGCTGAATTTCGGTACGCTCCGGGCGCGCAGGTTCGTGGACATCGGCGGCCTCGACTCGCTGCGCACGATCGACGTGCGCGACGACGTGCTGCACATCGGTGCGCTGGCGAGCTACACGTCCATCATCGCGTCGCCGGTCGTGGCGCAGCGCGTGCCGATGCTCGTGTCGTCGGCGGGCATGATCGGCGGCATCCAGATCCAGAACCGCGGCACACTCGGCGGCAACATCGCCAATGGGTCACCGGCGGGTGATGCGCTCCCCGTGCTCGCAGCGGCCGGCGCGACGATCGTGCTGGGGAGCGTCGCGGGCGAGCGACGTGTGGCCTTCGCGGATTTCTACACCGGCTATCGCGCGACCGTCATGGACGCGGACGAGCTGATCGTGCGCGTGGAGATTCCGCGCATCGAGGGACGTCAATGGTTCCGCAAAGTCGGCACGCGAGCGGCGCAGGCGATCAGCAAGCTCGTGATGGCCGCCGTGCGCGCGCCCGCACCGCGCATCGCCCTGGGGAGCGTCGCGGCCACGGTGATCCGCCTGCCGCGCACCGAGGGGGTGCTCGCGGCCTCGGGGAGCATCGATGACGCGGTGCGCGAGCTCGCCAGCGAGATCGCCCCGATCGACGACATCCGGTCCACCGCCGAGTATCGTCGCCAGGTCGCCGGCAATCTGCTGCGGCGCTTCTGGTCCGATACCGCGTGAGCGTCGCGACCCGATGAACGCGCTCGTCATCCGCAGCCGTCGCGTCGTGCTGCCCGAGGGAGTGCGCGCCGCGAGCATCCATGTGCGCGATGGCGTGATCGCGCGGGTGTCCGACTGGAGCGATTTTCCCTCCAGTCACGCGACCTTCGACGCGGGCACCGATGCGTTGATGCCGGGCCTCGTGGATACCCATGTGCACGTGAACGATCCGGGTCGCAGCGACTGGGAGGGCTTCGACTCGGCCACGCGCGCGGCGGCGGCGGGCGGCGTCACCACACTGTTCGACATGCCGCTCAACAGCATTCCCGCCACCACGAGCGTGGCCGCCGTCGAGGCGAAACGCGCTGCGGCGCGAGACCGATGCTGGGTGAACGTGGGCTTCACCGGCGGCGTGGTGCCCGGCAATGCCGGCGAGCTGCGGCCGCTCCATGCCGCCGGCGTCCGCCTGTTCAAGTGCTTTCTCGTGCCGTCGGGCGTGGACGAGTTTCGCCATGTCGCCGAGCCGGACCTGCGCGAGGCGCTCCCGATCCTCGCGGAACTGGATGCGCCGCTCATGGTGCACGCGGAGCTGCCGGAGCAGCTGCAGACCATCATCGAGGGCGACGTGCGCGCGTACGCCACCTATCTGGCCTCGCGTCCGGATGCGGCCGAGACGGAGGCGGCGCGCCTCGTGGTGCGTCTGGCCGAGGAGTTCGGGGCACGCGTGCACATCGTGCACCTCACCTCGTGCGCCTCGTTGCCGCTGCTGGCCGAGTCGCGGGCGCGGGGAGTGCGGGTGAGCGCCGAGACCTGTCCTCACTATCTGGCGTTCGCCGCCGAGGACATCGGCGATGGGGCCACGCAATTCAAGTGCGCTCCGCCCATTCGCGGCCGCGCCAACCGCGAGGCGCTCTGGCAGGCGGTGCAGAGCGAGGGGATCGAGATGATCGTCTCCGATCATTCTCCCTGTCCGCCGGCGCTCAAGGCCCTCCACACCGGTGACTTCTTCGCGGCGTGGGGCGGCATTTCCTCGCTGCAGTTGACGCTCCCGGCTGCATGGACCGTGGCGCGCCAGCACGGCGCTGGCCTGAGCATCATGGCCGAGAAGATGAGCGCCGCGCCCGCGGCGCTGGCTGGACTGGCGCATCGCAAGGGACGCATCGCCGCCGGCCTCGACGCAGACCTGGTGGTGTGGGACCCCGATGCGGCGTTCACCGTGGACGGTACGCAGCTCCAGCACCGGCATTCGCTCACCCCGTACCAGGGGCTCGTGCTGCACGGGGTGGTGCAAGCCACCGTGGTGGCGGGGGCGATCGTCTATCGCGAAGGACAGTTCGTCGGCGGCCCCACCGGCCGTCTCCTCACCTGACCGGTTCCAGGCGACCATGAGCGAATCACCAGATTTCGCGGAGTTGATCGATCTCGCCGCCGAGCAGCTTGGCGGAGTGGTCGTGATGGCGAACGACGAGTTCTTCGCGCCCAAAGAGGGGCTGCTCAAGGCGACGCCGGCCGAGTGGCGCGAGGGCGCGTACACCGAGCGCGGCAAGTGGATGGACGGATGGGAGACGCGCCGCCGCCGCACGCCGGGCCACGACTGGGCCATCGTGCGGTTGGGCGCGGCCGGCGTGGTGCGCGGCGTGGTGATCGACACGAGCTTCTTCCGAGGCAATTTCCCCGAGCGCGCGAGCATCGACGCCTGCTCGCTCCCCGGTGTTCCCTCACTGGCGGAGCTGGCGAGCGACACGACCGACTGGCGCGAGATCCTGCTGGGGACGACGCTCGCCGGCGACGCGCGCAATGCCTTCGCCGTGACCGACGAGCAGCGGGTGACGCACCTCCGGCTCAACATCTTTCCGGATGGCGGCGTCGCCCGGCTGCGCGTGCATGGCGACGTGGTGCCCGACTGGGGCGACCGGCGTGGCGAGCTGGTGGACCTGGCGGCGGTGGAGAACGGCGGGTTTGCCGTGCTGTGCAGCGACATGTTCTTCGGGCACCGGCAGAACCTCATCATGCCTGGGCGCTCCACGCACATGGGGAACGGCTGGGAGACCCGCCGCCGGCGCGGACCGGGCCACGACTGGATCATCGTGAAGCTCGGCGCACCTGGCGCCATCGAGGGGGTGGAGCTGGATACCGACCACTACAAGGGAAATGCGCCGGGGTCGTGCATGATGGAGTGCTGCGAGCTGCCTGGTGCCTCCGCCGAGGCACTCGCCAGCGACTCGGTGCGCTGGACGGCGCTCGTGCCGCACACCCCGCTGCAGCCGCACGCACGACACCGGTTCGCTGTGGCCGGCGCCGCTGGTCTGGCCACGCATGTGCGCCTCAACATCTATCCCGACGGCGGAGTCGCGCGCCTGCGCCTGTTCGGCCGGCCGTCGACCGCCTGATGCTCACACTCGCCACGTTGAACGCCATGCCCCGCGACGAGGCCGCAGACGCGCTCCTCGCCTGCTGCGGCTCGCGCGCGTGGGTGGAGGCGATGCTCGTGCGCCGGCCGTTCGGCACGCGCTCCGCCCTGCTGCGCACCGCGGACGACGTGAGTGGCATGATGCACGAGACCGACTGGCTGGAGGCGTTCGCGCATCACCCGCGCATCGGCGAGCGAGCCGCGGCCGCGCCCGTGCCTGACGCCGCGCGTGGGTGGTCTGCGGACGAGCAGACAGCGGTGGGAGATGCCACCGACGCGATGCAGCGGCGGCTCGTGGCCCTCAACACGCAGTACGAGAGCCAGTTCGGCTTCGTCTTCATCATCCGCGCGGCCGGACGTGGCGCCGGCGAGATACTCGACGCACTCGAGCGGCGGCTGGCGCACGATCGCGTCACCGAGCTCGGCATCGCCGCGGCGGAGCAGTGCGAGATCACCCGGCTTCGGCTCGAGAAGCTGATCGTACCTCACGAGGACGGCGGACCATGACCGGCACGACGAATTCCATCAGCACGCACGTTCTCGATACCTCGCTCGGCCGGCCGGCCGCGGGAATCGCCGTCGTGCTGCGCGCCGCCGGCGCGCCGCACGACGGCGGTGTGATCGGCCGCGCGATGACGGACGCCGATGGGCGCGTGGTGGCGCTCGTTCCCCCCGCCACGGCGCTCGAGGCGGGAACGTACGAGCTGACCTTCTCCGTCGGCAGCTACTTCGCCACCGCGATGCGCGAGAGCTTCTACGAGGAGATCGTCATCCGCTTTCATGTGGCGCCTGGCGCGCAGCACTATCACGTGCCGCTGCTGCTCAGCCCTTTCGGCTACTCCACCTACCGGGGGAGCTGACCGATGGGCGTCGTTCTGGCCAGCAACAGCTACGGCAAGTCGGCGGTGCGGCTGGTGAAGGTCATTCGCCACGGTGCGCGACACGAGATCCGGGATCTCACGGTGGACATCGCGCTGGAGGGCGCGTTCGAGCGGGCGCATCGCGATGGGGACAACAGCGACGTGCTCCCCACCGACACCATGAAGAACACCGTATATGCAAGGGCCGCGGAGGACGCGCTCGGTGCGCCGGAAGAGTTCGCGCTCGTCCTTGCCAGGCACTTTCTGGGCGCGAGCCCGTCGGCGAGCGTGTCGCGCGTACGCGTGGCGGAACACGGCTGGCGGCGGCTGCCTGGCGGAGCCGATGCGCACGACCACGCCTTCGAGCATGCCGGCGGCGAGGCACGCACCGCGACGGTGCGCCTCGAGCGGGGGCAGGCGCCAGTGGTCCACGCGGGAATCGAAGGGCTCGTCGTGCTCAAATCGGCGCGGTCGGCGTTCACCGGCTACCCACGCGATGGGTACACGACGCTACGCGAGACGGAGGACCGCATTCTGGCCACTTCCATCACCGCGCAGTGGAGATACCGTGATGCCAGTGGCGCCGCCGCTCACTTCGACGTCGTGCGCCGCGCCATGCTCGCCGCCTTCTCCGAGCACGACAGCAAGTCCGTGCAGCATACCCTCTATGCCATGGGCCAGGCAGCGCTGGACGCCTGCGCCGCGATGGACGAGATTCGCCTGACGATGCCCAACCGGCATCATCTCGTGGTGGACCTCACGCCGTTCGGGCTCCCCAACACGAACGAGATCTTCGTCCCCGCTCCCGAGCCCTACGGCCTCATCGAGGCCACGCTGCGACGGGAGTAGCTTTCGGAACAGTCCGGGTCCTCTTTCCGTAGTACATCGCATGCCTTCCCAGAAGCGTTCGACCGCCGTTCCGCTCGTGCTCGTGCCGGCACTCGCCGCCGCTACGGGGTGCGGGCCATCCACACCCGCGCTGGGCGTGGATCCCTGCAAGCCGAACAACTATTCGCAGCAGGCCTGCGAGTACGCGGTGGCCAACAAGGGCTATTACAACCAGGGCACCTGGTTCCCGATGGCGTATGCGTACGCGCCGTTGTTCTACTACAACGGCTATTCACGATTCGTGGCCGCGGGAGGACGCGCGCGCGCGCTGCCGATGTCGTCCTATTCGCCCACGGCACGCGGCATCCGTGCGCGCTCCGATGCGTCGCGGCCGCGCACGGCGGTGGTGCGCGGCGGATTCGGCGGCATCGGCGGCTCGCGCGGATTCGGCGGCGGCTGAGTGGAGCGCATCGCGAGCACCCCGCGTGACGGCTGGCAGGAGCTCGTGGAGGCGCGGGGGCTCAAGTGGCACACCGGGCAGACGCCCTACTGGACGGAGGACGTCTACTACCGCTTCACCGCCCAGCAGATCGACGCCGTGGAGCGCGCGACGAACGAGCTGCACGAGCGCGCGCTGGAAGCGGTGCAGCACGTGATCGACGAACGTCGTTATGCGGAGCTTCGCATTCCCGCGCACGCCATCCCGCTCATCGAGGCGAGCTGGGAGCACGAGCCGCCGAGCCTCTACGGCCGCTTCGATCTGGCGTACGACGGCGTGTCGCCGCCCAAGATGCTGGAGTACAACGCCGACACGCCCACATCGCTGCTCGAGGCGTCGGTGATCCAGTGGGACTGGGCGAAGGCGGTACATCCGGGCATCGACCAGTTCAACTCGCTGCACGAGCGGCTCGTCGCGCGGTGGCAGGAGATCAGGCCCTCGCTCCCGCCCGCCGGCGCGCTCGGTCCGCAGATCCACTTCGCCTCCATGGACGAGCTGGAGGACGGCATGACCGCGGCGTACGTCGCCGAGACCGCCGCGCAGGCGGGCCTTCAGGTGAAGCTGCTCTCCATGAGCGACATCGGCTGGGATCCCGCGGCGCGCGAGCTGTGCGACCGTGAGGATGCGCCAATCGATACCCTGTTCAAGCTCTATCCGTGGGAGTGGCTCGTGCACGAGCCCTTCGCCGAGAACCTCGCGCTCTCACAGACGCAGTTGATCGAGCCGGCGTGGAAGATGGTGCTCTCCAACAAGGGGATCCTGCCCATCCTCTGGGAGCTCTTCCCCCGACACGGCAATCTGCTGCCGGCGTACTTCGACGAGCCGCACGGCATGTTCGAATGGGTGAAGAAGCCGCTCCTTTCGCGCGAGGGGGCGAACATCACCGTGCACACGATGAAGGAGCACGTGGAATCCACCGGGGAGTACGGCGCGGAGGGCTACGTATTCCAGGAGCTGGCGCCCATCCCGCTGATCGACGGGCGCCGTCCGGTGATCGGCAGCTGGATCATCGGCAACGAGGCTGGCGGCATGGGCGTGCGCGAGTCCGATGGCTGGGTGACGGACAACACGTCGCGGTTCGTGCCGCACGTGTTCCGGTAGCCTGCTCCCGTGCGCCCTGGCCAACGGCGGTCACGGATGGCACGGACGCGGGGCGCAACGACGGATCCCTCGCCTCGAGTGAAGGCTCCTCGCGCGTTGGCCCGACCATTCAATGAAGATCCGCCGTTTCCTTGCTCGACATCCCGTGATCCGTGACCGCAGTTCAACCGCGGCGCGATGGAATCCAGCTCACGGCGTGGGGACGAGTGCGCGGACGGCTCCGATGACCGTCGCCCACGCGATCGACTGCGGCGCGACCAGATCGAAGTGGCCGGCGCCAGCGACGACGTCGAGCACGACGCGATCGCCGGCCGCGCGAGCCTGGTCGGTGAATCTCCGTACCTGCTCCACTGGCACGATGGTGTCCTCGCCTCCGTGGACGAGGCGCATCGGCACGCCAATCGGGATTCGCTCGGCGGGGCTGACGGCGCGATAGCGTGCCCTCTGTTCGGCGGGGGTGCCGCCCATGAGCGGCGTCACGGCGCTGTTGCAGGCGCCGGGCCGGCGTCCGTAGTCGGCCAGGTCCGTGATGCCCGAAAGACTGACCACGCCGGACACGCGAAGTGGGGTGGCGCCGCTCGGCAGCTCGTCGTGCGATCGGTCCGCGGCGCGTGATGCGCTCCAGAGCGCGAGCTGCCCGCCGGCGGAATGGCCCGCGAGCACAACGCGTGTGGTGTCCAGCCGCGCGTGCGCCGTGGCAAGGGCGCGCACGTGATCCGTCGCCATGGCGACGTCGGCAAACGTACCAGGCCAGCCTCCGCCCGCGTCGCCGAGACGGCGGAACTCGATGGTCCATGTCGCGTACCCCGCCGCCGTGAGCGCCGCCGCGGCGTGCGCCATGTACCCGAGATCGAATGCCGAGCGCCAGCAGCCGCCGTGCATGAGCACCACGACGGGAGCGGACTTCGTCCCTGACGGCAACCGCAGCACACCGAACTGCAGCGGATCGCTCCCGTACACGATGCGCTCACCGCCGGCCGGCGCGGGCGCGCCCGAGAGCTCGTCGTACGAGATCATGGAGCGCCCGACGGGTTTGGTCGCGCACCCCGCGAGAATGCCGAGCAGGAGCACCGGCCCGATGGCCCGGCGGCGAACGGCCGTGCGCATGCGGAGCGAGGAACGAGGAAAAGGAACGCGGTCACGGATCGGTTACTGTTGCCGGTTACCGGTGAGGTACAGTATGAGCAGAACGGTGGCCGAGGACAACGAAATCCCCGGAACCTGTCGCGCGCAGTAGCGCAGGTCGAGCCGTGTCCGCTAATCTGCTCCGAGAGACAGGAAGACAGGAAGACAGGAAGACAGGAAGACAGGAAGACAGGAAGACAGGAAGACAGAAGTGAAAAGCTCCGTCGCCCAGATTGTTGCCTTTCTCCTCGGCGTGCCGCTCGTCGCGCTCTCGGCGTTCGTCGTCGTGCCGCCCTGGTCGGCGGGCACGCTCACTCTCGCCGTCGCGGCGAGCGAGCTCTCGCCGCTGCTGGCGCTGCTCGATCTCTTCGTGCTGCCGCTGGTGTGGCGCTTGTTGCGCGCGCATCACTCGGCACGCGGCGTTCTCAGTATCCTGCTCGTTGCGGGCGCCTGCGTCGCGCTCTGGCCGGTCGCGCGCTTTGCCGGCGCTGCGCGCTCGGCGGCGGCGCAACTGGGGCTCGAGCATTCTCCACCGCGCTTCTCGCTCGTCGCCGCCGTGCGCGGGCTCGGGCCATCGCCCGATGTCGTCGAGCACGTCGTCGCGTACCGCGCCGCCGACGGCTCCCCGCTGGCAATGCATCTCTACGCGCGGCCCAGCGTGCTGCCGCGGCCCACGGTGGTGGTGATCTACGGCGGCGCCTGGCGCTCGGGCGATCCAACGCAGGCCCGGAACGTCAGCCGCGTCCTCGCGCAGCGCGGATTCGCCGTGGCGGCCATCGACTACCGGCACGCGCCGGAGACGCGCTTTCCGGGCCAGCTCGACGACGTGCGCGGCGCGCTCGCGCTGCTGCGCGATTCGGCATCCGCCTGGCGCATCGACACGGCCCGCGTCGCCCTCCTGGGGCGTTCCTCGGGCGGACAGCTCGCCGAGTTGGCGGCGTACACGCCCGGTCCCCTCCACATCCGCGCGGTCGTCTCCCTCTATGCGCCATTCGATCTCGTCAAGGGCTACGTGGACCTGCCGCGCCCCGACCCGATCGGCGTGCAGGAGGTGCTGCGCAACTACCTGGGCGGCACGCCGGCTGAACAGGCAGCGCACTACCGCGACGCGTCGCCGGTGTCGCACATCCGGCCGGGCCTGCCCCCCACGCTGCTGCTCTATGGCGCGCGCGATCACGTGGTGAAAGCGGACTTCAACCGCTCTGCGGCGCGCGCGCTGCGCGCCGCGGGCGTGCCCGTGATCGCCGTGGAGCTTCCGTGGGCCGAGCACGGCTTCGACCTGGCGCCGGCGGGTCTCGGCGCGCAGTTGGCGTATCGGGTGATCTCGTCTTTCCTCGAGCGCGAGCTGGCACCCGGACGCCCTGCACTCGCCAACTGACATCGACGCGTGCAGGCGCGACCCCGCTTGTTGTGCGCCGACACCGGGAGCAGCTTGTTTCCTCGCACCACTTCTTCGCCCGAACCAACGATCCGCATGCGACTGGCCGCCCGCAGCACCGCGCTCCTCGCGCTCGCCGCGCTCCTCACGCCGCGACTCGCTGTAACCCAGACCACGGAGCGCTACCGCGCCGCGGCCGACCGGCTCATCGACGCGGCGCTCGCGGACAGCGCCGCCTGGCACCGCATCGCCGAGCTCACGGACACCTTCGGTCACCGGTTGAGCGGCTCGCCAGCGCTCGAGCGGTCGATCGACTGGACGCTGGATCGCATGCGCGCCGATGGCCTGGAAGCGGTGCGCGGCGAGCCGGTGATGGTGCCGCACTGGGTCCGCGGCGCCGAGTCGGCGGAGATGATCACGCCGCGCGTGAAGAAGCTCTCGATGCTCGGCCTGGGCGGATCCATCGGCACGCCGGCCGGCGGCATTACCGCGCCCGTACTCGTCGTGTCCAGCTCTGAGGAGCTGCAGGCACGGGCCGCCGAGGCCAGGGGAAAGATCGTGCTGTTCGACGTGCCGTTCACCACGTACGGGCAGACGTCGGCCTATCGGCGCACGGGCGTGAACGCGGCGTCGCGCGCCGGTGCCGTCGCCATGCTGCTGCGCTCCGTGGCCTCGTCGAGCATGAACTCGCCGCACACGGGCAGCATGCGCTACGACTCCGCCGCCACGCGCATTCCCGCCGCGGCGATCACCGTGGAAGACGCGATGCTCATGCACCGCCTGCAGGATCGTGGGCAGCAGGTGACGGTCACGCTGCGCATGAGCGCGCAGATGCTGCCCGATGCGCCATCGCGCAACGCGGTGGCGGAGATCCGCGGACGCGAGCTCCCCGATGAGGTGGTGGTGATCGGCGGCCACATCGACTCGTGGGACGTGGGGCAGGGGGCCATGGACGACGCCGGCGGGGTGGTGGCGGCGTGGGAGGCGGTGCGGCTCATGAAGCAGCTCGGGCTGCGCCCGCGTCGCACCGTGCGCGTGGTGGCCTGGACGAACGAGGAGAACGGAACACGCGGCGGCCTGGCGTATCGCGACACGCACGCCGCCGAGGTGGACAAGCACGTGTTCGCCATGGAATCGGACAACGGCGTGTTCCGGCCATACGGCATCGCCGCCGTGGGCACCGACTCCGCGCTGGCCATGCTGCGCCGCATCGCGCCACTCCTGAAGCGCATCGGTGCCGATTCGGTGTCGGTCGGTGATGGCGAGGCGGACATCGGTCCCCTGCTGCGCGCCGGCGTGCCCGGCGCGGGACTGCACGTGGACGGCACGCGCTATTTCTGGTACCACCACACCGACGCCGACACGCCGGACAAGCTCGATCCGCGCGAGGTGGCGAAGTGCGTGGCGACGATGGCGGTGTACGCGTACGTGCTGGCCGAGATGCCGGAGCGCCTGCCGCGCACGCCTGTCGCTCTCCCCGCGCGCTGATCGGCGGCACAACGGTCAGGGCGCCACCTTCACGAGCGGCGCCGCGCTCCGGCGCACGTCGAAGATGCCGTTCGTGAAGTCCAGGTGCATCCTCGACGCGAGCGCCACATCGCTCCCGATCACGCCGTCCACGGTGACGAACGTCCATCGCCGCTCGGGCACCACGGGGATGTTGCGCAGGTCGATCGCGTGGTCGCCGTCGCTCAGCGCGACGCTGCGCGCCACCCACTCGGTCCGCTGCGTCTCGGAGCCGAGCCCGGAGAGCGCGCCGATGCGCGCGGCGATCGACGTCTTCGGCATCTTCCGCAGCAGCGCCGACGTCACGTATGTCACCTCGGCGCCGGTATCGAGCCCGAACAGGACCGGGCGCCCGTCCCGCGTGATGAAGCGGACGACCGGATAGCCCATCCAGAACAGATTCCGCTCCGCACGCGGATTGCGCCGCGGACGGCGGATGGTGATGGTGCCGTCGCGCGCGTCGAGCACGATGTCCATGTGGCGCATCAGGTCGGTGCCGATCACGCCGTCGATGGACACGGTGGATCTGATGCCCTTCTCGTTGCGCAGGTCGAGTCGCAGCGCATCGGGATTCACGAGCGCCGCCGACAGCCCGCGCGCCATCACGGGGCCGAGGCCGAGCGAATCGATGAAGATGGCGCGCGCCGGGATGTGACCGGCGATCACGCCGAGCGCGAGCGAGTCGGGAGACGCCAGCCGTACCCCCGCCTCGCGCGCGATGCTGGCCGAGATGAGCGTCATGCTCGCCCCCGTGTCGAACCAGAACTGGTACGAGCGTCCATTGAGCCGCACCGTCACTACCGGCGTGCCGAACGCGCTCCGCCGAAGCGGAAGCACGGTCTCGCCCTCCGGGATGTGGACGGTCTGCGCCGGCAGCGCGGCGAGCGCGCGTGCCCACCGCTCCACCCCCGCCTGCACGACCATCGGATCGAGTGGTGCCGCCGAGCTGTCCGGCTCGACCTCGGGGAGGCGCGAGAGCGCGGACCAGTCCGGCCGCCAGGAGAGGGCGATGGTGAGACCGACACGCGCGCGCAGGCGCATGAACGCGTCGCCCGCTCGGCCGTACAGCGCGGTGAACGCCACGGCAGCAGCATCGGGATCGCTCGCCATCAGAGAGCGCAACGCGGCGGCGAACGTCTTCTCGTCCAGCGACTGCGCGACCCGCTCGGCGCTGGCGACATCCAGCGCCGCGACATTGCTCCAGAAGTCGAGCTGGCGCTGCGGGCGTGACTGAAGCGTCCAGCGTGCCCGGCTCACCGAGATGGACGCACCGTCGCGTATCGTGTCCGTCTGTACCGCTCCCTCCACGCGGCCCTCCACGATCTCGGCGGGCGCGGGACCAGCGGCCACCGGCGCCGCCGCGCGGCACGCGAGCAGGACCATCGCGAGCAGAGCCGGTCGGAGAGGTGAGCGTCGCATGCGGCGGGTGGGAGATGGCGCGGCCATCCGGAAAATGACCCGGGGTGCCATGCGTTGGACACCCGGGCCATCCGATCGTGCCCTACGGCTGGGGGTGCTCCGGGGCAGAGTGCTGCCGTGCGAGGGCGAGGCGGACGAGCAGCACGCGCCCCGGTGCCGGCTCATAGAACTTGCCCCCCGCGGCGTTCACGTTCACCGAGCCCGCGGAGCGCGTGCCGAAGAAGTTCTGCACGGCGACGAGCGGAAGCAGGCGAACACCGCCGAGCCGCACCATGCTGCCGAGCGAGGCGCCGAACAGCGCCCGCGCCGGCGCCCGCGCGCTGTTGGCGTCGTCCACCTCCACCTCGCTCGCCAGGTCGGCGGTGAACCCCAGGCTCGCCGCGCCGCGCCGCATCGTCGCGGCGGTCATGAGCGCGTGCTCGGGGACGCCGGGAATCCGCCGCCCGGCGAACGACACGGTGCCCAGCGTGTAGCTGGCGTAGCGGAAGTGCGAGTAGCTGTACGCGCCGCGCAGCGCGACCGGACCAGCGTCAGCATCGAGGCCGATCTCGGCTCCGCGCCGCTCGGTACGGCCGGCGTTGCGAAAGAAGCGGCGGCCGGCGCCGCCGGGTACGTCGAACGGCACGAGCTCATCGCGCGCCCGTGTCGCGAAGAGCGCGGCGTCCCACCGCAGTGCGGCACCGGCCAATAGCCCCTTGCTGCCGATCTCCACAGTGACGGCGCGCTGCGGGCGCAGCTCGGGATTGATGCCTGCGGAGCCGTCCGGCTTGTTGCCGAGCTCCGTGGTGGTCGGCGTCTCGAAGCTGCTGGACACGCTGGCGTAGAGCGACGTGAGCGCCGACGCGCGCCAGACGAGTCCCACGGCCGGGCTCGCGGCGTGCAGCGTCCGCTCGCCCGAGTCGTCAGGGTTGGTGGCCGACACGAGGCGGTCGCGCACGCGGAAGCGCACTGCGTCGGCCCGCACCCCCGCCGACGCCAGAAGCGACGGTGCGAGGGCGATCTCGCCCCGCACGAAGGGTCCGGCGCTCGAGACGAGCTCCCGCTGATCGCGGCGCAGCGCGCCACGCGTCGCCGCGCCAGCCGCACACGTCCGCGTTGCGGCGGTGGCATCCACGCAATTCTCCCATTCCTGACGATCGTCGTTCTGCCACTGGAGGTCCGCACCTGCGGCCAGCCGTGCCGTGCGTCCGCCGATCGTGAACGCATCGCGCGCACGCATCGATGCGCCGCCGCTCGTGCGCCCCACGTCGATCACAGCGAAGGTCAACGGATTCTCCAGCGTGCGCACGCTGCCGTACACGGTGGCCTCGAGCGCACCGGCGGCGCGCAGGGCGCGTGACGCGCCGAGCGAGAGGTCACCCTGGCGCACGGTCTTGCCGGCGCGCTTCCGTATCGAGAGCGGGTCGGCCATGCGGGGATCGGCGTCGAACTGTGCCCGCGTGAGCGCACCGGGATTCTCGGCACGCGACACATCCGAGTAGCGAGCCGCCATGGTGAGCGACGACAGCAGCAGGCGCGCCGCGGCCCGCGTGACGCGCTGCGCCGAGTAGGCGCGGTAGCCGCTGCCCGTGGTGTGAACCAGCGACGACGTGTAGCCGAGCGCGGGCAAGCTGCCGCTGGCGCCGAAGGCGGTGGTGGTGGGTGTCGAGCCGCCACCCACCACGCGCGCGGATGGTGCGACGCGCGCGCGCGACGGAATCGTGGAGCGCAGATCGATCACGCCGCCTGCCGCGTTGCCGTAGAGCGACGAGGCGCTGCCGCGGATCACCTCCACGCGGTCCGCGCCCTCGATGTCGAGCACGTCCACCGGAGTCTGGCCGTCGGGCAGGGTGACGGGCACGCCATCCTGGAGGACGCGCACGCCGCGAACCCCGAAGGCCGACCGCGCGCCGAAGCCGCGGATGCTGACGCGCGGATCCTGAGCGGGATTCTGCCGGTTGGCGAGCGCGACGCCCGGCACGGCGAACAGCAGCTCGTCCACGCCGACGCGCCGGAGCGCGGCGAGCGAATCCGGGCGCACCAGTGTGGCGGCATACGGCAAGTCGAGCGGCGCACGCGGGCCATCGCGCGCCGCGGTGATGCGCACCGTCGGGAGGACCTTGCGCGATGTGGTGTCCTGGGCGCGCAACGCGAGTGGGACGAGCAGGAGCGCAGCGATCCAGCGGAACGGCGTCATGGTGAGCAGATGTCTCAGGCGGTGGAGCTGATCAGGTGAGTCATGTTGCTGCTGAAACTGCAACTGCTTGTGAACCGCTTCAACATCGGCCGGATCGCTCCGTGTGTGCGGCGGCGTCCCAGTGGCCCGCTGCTGCCTTCGGCATCCGCGCACCGCTCCTTGACTGGTCGGCGCCGTCGGCGGGATGATGGAGCATGGACCTGGGTGCCATGGTGAGATTCACGCACCCGGCGGCGCACTCCCAGGCATCATGACGACTCGTCCCTCCCACAGCGCATAAGAGTAAAGGATGGATCCCGCCCCGGGCATTACCGCCCGGCGGGCCGCTGGGCGGGCTCGATGCACACGGAGCGATCCCTCGATGTTGGAGCAGTTCACAAGCAGTTGACCGCGAGGCTGTTGATCCGCAACGACGCCCTCGGCACCCGTCGATATACTCAACGTAGAGAAACGATCGTCCGTTTGCGTCGTATCAGCATCGGAACCCATGACCATCCCGCTCAGCGACTCCACGCCAACCGAACGCAGCTCCTATCCGCAGGGGAGGGAGCAGGTCAGCCTGTCCCAGGTGCTGTCCGCGCTGTCGCACGCACTGGATCTCACCGAGGGTGCGCCGGCGGGCCACACGACCCGCACCTGTCTCATCGGCATGCGTCTCGCCGAGGAGGCCGGCGTGAGCCCGGCCGAACGCTCGGCGCTGTACTACGCCATCCTCCTCAAGGATGCCGGGTGCTCCAGCAACGCGGGCCGGATGGCGGCGCTGTTCGGCAGCGACGATCAGTTCGTCAAGCCGCGAATGAAGCTCGTGGACTGGCACCAGCGCCTCCGCCTCGCCGCCGTCACGGCCGGGACGGTGGGGAAGGGGCGCTCGCTGCGCGAGCGGATCCAGCACTTCCGCGCCATCGCCGGCACGGCGAACATGACGAAGGATCTGATCCAGATCCGCTGCGACCGCGGCGCGGACATCGCCCGGCAGCTCGGCTTCCCCGACGTCACCGCCGACGCCATCCGCTCGCTCGACGAGCACTGGTGCGGACTCGGGTATGCGCGCGGGCTGGCCGGCGATCAGATTCCCCTCCTCGCGCGCATCTCCAATCTGGCGCAGACCCTCGAGGCGTTTCACAACAAGGGCGGCGCCCGAGCGGCCCTCAAGGTGGCCCGGCAGCGCAGCGGCAGCTGGTTCGATCCCGACCTCGTGCGCATCGTACAGCGCTGGAAGGACGACCAAAGCTGGTGGGCGCTCCTCTCCGGCGACGTCACCGCCGCCGTGGTGGCCGCCGAGCCCTCGGACCGGGTGATGAACGTGGACGAGGCCGGCCTCGACAGCGTGTGCCGCGCCTTCGCCGACATCATCGACGCCAAGAGTCCCTACACTTTCAATCACTCGACGCGTGTCGCCGACGTCGCCCGCGAGGTGGCGCGGCACTGCGGGCTCGACGACGCGGAGCAGCGGCGCATCTACCGCGCCGGCCTGCTGCACGACATCGGCAAGCTCGGTGTCTCCAACACCATCCTCGATAAAGAGGGAAAGCTCACCCCCGATGAATGGGAGAGCATGAAGCTGCACCCGCGCTACACGCTGGAGATCCTCCAGCGCGTGAGCGCGTTCAGCGGCTTCGCCGGAACCGCGTCCACGCACCACGAGAAGCTCGACGGCAGCGGCTACCCGTGGCAGATGAAGGGGAGCATGCTCGATCTGCCCAGCCGCATCCTCACCGTCTCCGATATCTTCGACGCGCTCACCTCGGATCGTCCCTATCGAAAAGGGATGAACGAGATGAAGGTCACGGCGGTCCTCAACGAGGAGCGCGGGGAGAAGCTCTGTCCCGTGGCACTCGACGCGCTCGACGCGGTGCGTGCCGGGGCCGATCCCGTGTAGGCGCACACCAGGGCATGAAGCGTGAGGAGCGGATTTTCCAGATTCGATGGAAGATGCCTGATTCAACAAGTCGAGAAAATGGTGAAATCCGGCACACTCTGTTTTTCATCTGTCAGATCCGCTCCTCACGCTCCTCGGCAGCCGTCTACCTGATCGACGACCCGCGAAAGATCCATCGTCGCCGGCCCGCTGAGCACTTGCCCGAACGGATCGAACCGCGATCCATGGCACGGGCAGTCCCAGCTCCCCTCGCGCCGAACGACGCCATCGCTGAGATCGAGAGCGCACGGTTGAGGTCGCAACACGGCGGGATGGCCGAGTGGTTGCATGGACCAGAGCCTGCGTGTCCCGAGCCAGTTGATCTTGATGTTGATGTTCCTGTCTTCCTGTCTTCCTGTTGATCTGATGCTCTGGTCCCTCGACGCCATCGAAGAAAACATGGCCCGCCTCCAGCCGGACAGCGGTCCCATGCTCGTCGTCCCCATCTCTCTGCTCCCCTCAGGCGCCAGGGAGGGTCAGATACTGCGCGTCACGCCGTCCGCCGATGGCACCACGGCCACGTCCGTCACGTTCACCATCCAGATCGACGACGCGGCCACTGCTCAAGCGCTCGCTCGTTCGCGCGCGACGACCAGCAAGGCGTCGAACGACTCCCGGCGGCGGGATCCGGGCGGCAACGTCGCACTGTAGCGCCGGTTTCATTCCAGCGTTCTCGCGCCACCGCGCGTCATCCGTGGGAGCACCATTTCCGGCTCCACTGCCCGTGGAGCCTCGCCGATCCTCCGTTCGCATCGCCTACCTGATGAAGATCCATCTCGTTCCGGCTCTGGCCGCCGTTGCCATCGCCGGTTGTGCCGGCCGCACGTCAGCGCCCGCGCCCGCCGCCGCCCCCGCGTCGTCGCCGACCACCAGCACCATCCGCATCCCCTCGGGGATGGGCCAGGCCGGCGCGGGCGCCGACACCACCGCCGCGCGCAACGCCGCCGCTCCCCGTCCCTACGGACGCGTCGTCACCAGCGAGGCGCGCACCCGCCGCGGCATGTTCAACGCCCATCGCGTGGGCGACCGCCTCTACTTCGAGATCCCCGCGCGCGAGCTGAACAAGGACATGCTCGTCGTCGGCCGCTATGCGCGCGCCGCGGCCTCCGATCCCAATCTGCCCGCCGGCCAGTTCGGCGAATACGGCGGCGACCAGTTCGTCGAGCGCACGCTGCGCTGGGAGCGCAACGGCAATCGCGTCATCCTGCGGTCGCCCTCGTTCGCCATCCGCGCCGACACCACGCAGCCCGTGTATCGCGCCGTCGAGGCGTCCAACTACGCGCCGATCATCGCCATCCTTCCGGTGGATGCCTTCGGCCCCGACAGCGCCGCCGTCGTCGACGTCACGCGCCTGTTCACCACGTACGTGCCCGAGCTGATGGCCATTCGCGTGGCCACGGCGCAGGGCTTCGACGCCCAGCGCTCCTACGTGGAGCGCGTGCTCGCCTTCCCCGACAACGTGGAGGTGGAGGCGACGCAGACCGGCACGCCGCCGGCCGCCGGTTCGGCGACAGCCGGCGGCGGTTTCGGACCAGCGCCCAGGCCGCTCGCCCAGAGCGTCCTCGCGCACTGGAGCATCGTCCGGCTGCCCGAGCAGCCCATGCTGCCGCGCCGCTTCGACGAGCGCGTCGGCTTCTTCTCGCAGCGACTCGTGGACTTCAGCGCCGACACGCGCGCCGCACGCCGCCAGTACATCACCCGGTTCCGGCTCGAGTGCTCCGACCGCCGCGTGGGCGACCTCTGCTACCCGAAGAAGCCCATCGTCTACTACGTGGATCCCAACACCCCCGAGCAGTGGAAGCCGTTTGTCCGCAAGGCCATCGTGGAATGGCAGCCCGCCTTCGAGGCCGCCGGCTTCAAGGACGGCATCGTCGCCATGGATCCGCCGGCCAACGATCCCGACTGGAGCGCCGAGGACATCCGCCACACCGTGATCCGCTGGCTGCCCAGCACCACGGAGAACGCCGTCGGTCCGCACGTGCACGATCCGCGCTCCGGTGAGATCCTCAACGGCTCGTCGCGCATCTTCCAGAACGTCATCAACCTCAATCGCTCCTGGTACTTCACGCAGGCGTCACACCTCGACGCGCGCGCGCGCCGCTTTCCCTTCCCCGATTCGCTCACGGGGCGGCTGCTGCAGTTCGTCGTCGCGCACGAGATCGGCCATACCATCGGCCTGCAGCACGACCAGATCGGCAGCTCCATGTATCCCGCCGACTCGGTGCGCAGTCCGAGCTGGACGCGCACGATGGGCCACAGTCCCAGTATCATGGATTATTCTCGCTACAACTACGTGGCGCAGCCCGAGGACGGCATCGCGCTGGAGGACATCATCCCCCGCGTGGGCCCGTACGACAAGTTCGCCATCATGTGGGGCTACAAGCCCATTCCCGGCGCTGCGAGCACGGAGGCCGAGCGTCCCACGCTCGACCGGTGGGCCCGCATGCAGGACACCATCCCCTGGTATCGCTTCTCGGCCAACAACGAATTCGGCGGCCTGGGCACGCAGAGCGAGGCCGTGGGCGACGCCGACGCCGTGAAGTCCACCGCGCTCGGCTTCAGGAACATCCAGCGCGTGATGGGCTACGTGGCTGGCGCGACGACGAGCGACGGCGAGGACAACAGCGATCTGCGCGAGATCTACAACCGCACCGTGGGGCAGTGGGCCACGGAGGCCAGCCACGTGACCACCGTCATCGGCGGCGGCACCGTGCAGTACAAGGCCGGCGGGCAGAGCGGGCCGGTGTATGTCGCGCTGTCGCGGGCACGGCAGCAGGAGGCCGTGCGCTTCCTCAACGACAACGTGTTCACCACGCCGGCATATCTCATCCGCCCCGAGATCGCCGCGCGCATCGAGGCCGCCGGCATGATCGCGCGCATCAACGCCGCGCAGTCCAGCGTGCTCGGCGCCGCGCTGGAGGACGGACGCTTGAACCGGCTGCTCGAGGTCGAGGCGCTGTCGAGCAACAGGGCCAACACATATTCCCTGTCAGCGCTGCTCGACGACATGCGCCGCGGCATCTGGAGCGAGCTGTATGCGGGGCGATCGATCGACGCGTACCGCCGCGAGCTGCAGATGGATTATCTCACGCAGATCGACCGCAAGCTCAACCCCGTGCCCGAGAGCCCAGTGG
>JBKJIY010000039.1:0-15954 GCA_046598315.1 Gemmatimonadaceae bacterium | reverse complement strand
GGCGGCCGCTCGGATCGACGAACACGGGAGGACTGCTCATGGCCGAATATACGGGCGTGAGGGGCGCCGTCATCAGGCCACGAGGGGAGACGTACATTTTACCCTCCGTCTCACACCTTCCCTGCCCCGCGTGCCGACCGAGCGAGCAACCACACCATGTCCATCCGCCCCGAAGACCTCGCCAAGCGCGTCCTGCGCCGCGAATGGCCACAACTGAGCGCCGACGAGCGGCACGTGATCGAGAGCGTGCTGGCCAAGACCGGCGTCGCGCGCGAGGTCACTGCACTTGGCGATGAGCGGAGGACCCTCGGCGAGCGTCTCGCCGACCGCATCGCGATGTTCGGAGGCTCGTGGACGTTCATCCTGAGCTTCCTCGTCTTCCTGGCCATGTGGGCCTTCCTGAACACGGAGATCCTCGGCCCGCGCCGCGAGGCGTTCGACCCGTATCCATATATCTTCCTCAACCTGTTCCTGTCGATGCTCGCCGCCCTCCAGGCGCCGATCATCATGATGGCGCAGAACCGGCAGACCACACGCGATCGCATCGACGCGCAGAACGACTACCGCGTGAACCTGAGCGCGGAGCTTGAGATTCGCGCCGTCCACGAGAAGCTCGACGACCTGCGAGATACCCAGTGGGGCGCGCTCGTGCAGTTGCAGCAGGATCAGATCGAGCTGCTCCGCGCCCTTCTCGCGCAGCGCACCGGCCCGCCGGACGGAGCGTCGAGGCCGAACCCGCAGTCAGATGCGCCATGAACTCCGTGATGCGCGCCACCGGACCCGCGTCGCCACCGCAGCGGTGGTGCTCCTCAGCTCATCCCGCCCGCGCCGTCCCCGCCCGAGCGCGTGCAGGAATTCTAGCTGGAGGATCGGGAGCCACCCGACTGCTACAACGACGATCTGCGCGCCCGCGATCAGCACCTATGGCTCGTCGAGGAGCGCAACGATGCGCGAACGCAAGCGATCGTGGTCGAGATGACTCCGCGCGTTCGCGCGCTGCACGCGAACTGGACGGAGATGCGTCGCGAGGCGCTGGTGCACTCCCACGCCTCATTCGGGTAAGCGGATGGCTCAGGAGACGCTGAACTGGTGAGGAGTATCGATTGTCGGGGCGGGTACGCGGGACGATGATCGTGCGGGCCTGTGCGATGATGCGACGGGTTGCCCGCCGTAGCACCTCCACCGGGGTGCGGTCCGCGTTCAGCCGCGCGAGCCCCTGGATCCTCCGCCGGAACTCTGCGAGGCACCGCACGAATCACCTCCGAATAGGCAGGCACGAGCACACGAGGTTCCTCATGCCGGAGGACTGCACGAACAGCGACGCGGCGTGCCCGAACGCCGTAATCCATTGGCATCCCGAACTGAGGCGACGGGCAGCGCGGTTCCCGTGCCTCAACGGCCGCTGCGAAGCGCGTTGAGGATCACGGCGACGTCGAGCACCTTCCTGAAGGTCGGCACCCGCGACGGGTGGGATGTATCCCGCGGCGGCGATTCCCATCGCGATCGCACTCAGCCCGAGTCCAACCCGAATGCTCTGCCGCGCGATGCGGAGCGGCAGGGCTTATGCCCCGGTCAGCTCGCTCATGCGCACCCGCTTGAGCAGCAGTGCGTTGGCAACCACGAGCAGGGTCGACCCGGACATCGCCAGCGCCGCGACCGCTGGACTGAGGAGCCACCCTGTGGAGGGATAAAGCACACCGGCAGCGAGGGGAAAAGCGATGACGTTGTAGCCCGCGGCCCACCAGAGGTTCTGGCGCATCTTGTGCCGCGTCGCGCGGCTGAGCATGACGGTCCCGATCACGTCGAACGGATCGCTCTTCATCAGCACGACGTCCGCCGTCTCCATGGCGACGTCGGTGCCGGCCCCAATGGCGATGCCGACGTCCGCCTGGGCGAGCGCGGGGGCGTCGTTGATACCGTCGCCCACCATGCCGACGCGCAGCCCGCGCGCTTGCATCTCCTTCACCTTCTCTGCCTTCTGGCTCGGTTGGACCTCGGCAAACACGGTCGTGATGCCGAGTGCCTTGCTGACCAGCGCCGCGGTGCCCTGGTTGTCACCCGTCATCATCGCCACCTCGATGCCGAGGGCACTCAGTCGCTCGATCGCCTGCCGGGCATTTGGCCGGATCGCGTCGGCGATGGCGATCAGTCCGGCGGGCTGGCCATCGACGGCGGCATACACAACCGTGTTGCCCTGCTCCTCGAGGGCACGGGCCTGCTCGTCCAGCGACCCGAGGACGATGCCGTTGTCGCTCATCAGCTTGCGGTTGCCCGCGAGCACCGTACGCCCGTCCACCGTGGCACGGGCCCCGTGACCCGGGATCGCGTCGAAGGCCGAGGGTACCACGAGTGGGGCGCCATCGGCCGTGGCGTGGGCGATGACGGCCTGCGCCAACGGATGCTCGCTCGACTGTTCCAGCGACGCCACGAGTCGCAGAAACTCCGCGGCTGGCAGGGCATCGCCGGCGGTGACGACCTCGACGACCTGCGGCTGCCCGACGGTGAGGGTGCCCGTCTTGTCGAAGATGATCGCCTGCAGCCGACCAGCCTCTTCAAGCGCGGTCGCATCCTTGAAGAGGACGCCGTTCTGCGCGCCTTTGCCACTGGCCACCATGATGGCCATGGGGGTAGCGAGCCCGAGCGCATCGGGGCAGGCGATCACGACAACCGTGATGGCCAGAAGCATGGCGAAGACCACCGGGGCGCCGGCGAACCAGTACCAGACGGCGAACGTCGCGATGCCGAACACGACCGCCGCAATCGTCAGCACCTGCGCAGCCTTGTCGGCCAGACGCTGGGACGGTGCTTTGGAGTTCTGCGCCGTCTGGACGAGCTGGACAATCTGCGCCAGGGCCGTATCCGCGCCGACCTTTGTGGCGCGAAAGCGGAATGTGCCGGTCTTGTTGATCGTCGCGCCAGTGACCTTGTCGCCCACGCCCTTACGCACCGGCATGCTCTCGCCGGTCACCATCGACTCATCGACATTCGACTCCCCCTCGCTCACCTCGCCGTCCACCGGCAGCTTGTCGCCAGGCCGGATCATGACGATGTCGCCGAGGACCACGTCAGCGGTGGGTACGTCCACCGGCTGACCATTGCGGATCACGGTCGCGGTCGGAGGCGTCAGCTCGAGAAGGGACTGCACGGCCCGTGACGCTCCGGACCGTGCACGCATCTCCAGCCAGTGCCCGAGCAGGATGAACACCAGCAGCATGGCGACTGCTTCGTAGAACACCTCGGCCGTGAAGAAGAACGTCGCCCCGACGCTGAACAGGTAGCCGGTCAGTACGGACAGGGTGACCAGCACTGACATGTTGGCGACACCCTGCCGCACCGCTCGCCAGGCACCCACATAAAAGACCCATCCCCCGTAGACGACGGCCGGCGTCACGACCAGAAATCCCAGCATCTGCCTCGACATTCCGAAAGGGATTGGCGGCGCGATCCCGGTCAGCGCTCCGAACATCGGGTCGTACAGGTACACGATGCACGCGAGCACGAGCGAGACGACGAACCGGTTGCGCATCCCCCGCACCATGTCGTCCATCGACTCTCCGGCACCATGTCCCATTCCATGCGCGGTGTCCACCGTCTCGTCGGTCTTGCCCTTTGTCTCGTGGCCCGCATGCCGGGAAGCGCGCATGTCAGGTGCCTGCTGCTGCGGGGTCGTCGTCATGCGGTGGGTTGGATGCGAGGTGTCGTCGTGCAAGCCAGAGCACGATGGGCGGGAGCAGAATCCATTGGGCCAGCGGCAGCGTGCCGATCCCAGCGATCGTCGGCATGCCAGGCGCGTATGCCCACCGGCGGAGGAGGTCGACATTCACGTATTCGAGGACGACGGTCGCGCCGAGTCCCGCGCCCAGATACGTCGCAATGGCCAGGCGGGAGGGAGTCGACAGCCATTGGCGACGCGCGACCAGGGATGCCACCGCGAAGGAGACGAGCGTGATGACCACGTCGCCAAGGGATGCCTGAATGCAGTCGACCGGGAAGCGCGTGGTATTCTCCGGTCGAGGGGGCAGGATGTACGACGACATCGCCAGCAGCTCCCAGGGCAGGTTCAGGAGCAGGCTGAACATGGCGAGCGACATCCAGGGTTGATGCCAGCGCCATCCCGGGCGTGCCTGTGCACCGTCCAGCCGGCTCATGCAGGGCTCGGCACGAGGACACCGGGCACCAGGGTACCCGGCGGTGGCTCTGCGCCTGTCGCCTGCGGCCGAGACGGCTCCAGCAGTGCGGCCAGTCCTCGTTCCCGCCAGAGCGAGTACACGGCCGGAATGACCACCAGGGTGAGCAGCGTCGACGTGAGCATGCCGCCCACCATCGGTACGGCGATGCGCTTCATGACGCTCGCTCCGGTCCCACTTCCCCAGAGGATCGGCAGCAGGCCGATCATCGTGGACGCCACCGTCATGATCTTCGGGCGCACTCGCTCCACCGCGCCCTCCATCACGCCCTCATACAGGTCCGTCCTGTTCCTCATCCGGCCGGCTGCGACACGATCGGTCCAGACGCGGTCGAGATATACGAGCATGACGACTCCGGTCTCCGCCGCCACGCCGGCCAGCGCCAGGAACCCGATGGTCACCGCCACGCTCCAGTTGTAGTCGAGGGCCCAGAGCAGCCAGATCCCGCCGATGAGCGTGAACGGGATCGAGAGCATCACGATCAGCGTCTCGCTCACGTTCCGGAAGTTGAAGAAGAGCAGCAGGAAGACGAGCGCCAGCGTCGCCGGCACGACGAGCTGCATCTTCGCCTTCGCCCGCTCCATGTACTCGAACTCCCCGCTCCACACCGCGCTGTAGCCCGCCGGCAGCACGACGTCCCGGGCGACGACCGCCTGCGCCTCGGCCACGTAGCTCCCGACGTCGCGGCTGCCCGGGTCGATGTATACCCAGGCTGTAGGCTGGGCGTCCTCAGTGCGCACGACCATCGGTCCGGCGACCTCGCGGATCGTCGCGACCTGGCCAAGCGGTACCTGCGCGGTACCGGCCCTCGGCGCAGGCCCTCCGGTCGCTCCCATGCCGCCGCCCATCGCGGGCGACGCGGCCGTCTCATGTGCCACGGGCACGAGCACCGACGCGAGCTTTTCTGGGGTGTCCCGCAGTTCCTGCGGATATCGCACACGGACGCCGTACCGCTCCCGTCCTTCGACCGTCTGGGTGATCGTCATGCCGCCGATGGCGGTGGCGATGACGGTCTGGATGTCACCGACGTTGAGCCCGTGCCGCGCCGCCGCGCGCCGGTCGATGTCGATATCCAGATAGTAGCCGCTCACCGCCCGCTCGGCGAACACGGACCGGGTGCCCGCGACCATCCGCAGGCTCCGTTCGAACTCCTTGCCCAGGCGCTCCAGGACCGCGAGGTCCGGCCCGAAGAGCTTCACGCCCACCGGCGTTCGGATGCCCGTCGCAAGCATGTCGATCCGTCCCTTGATCGGCATCGTCCACGCATTGGTCACTCCCGGCATGCGCACCGCCGAGTCCATCGCGGACACGAGCCCATCGTACGTCACGCCGTCACGCCACTCGGACTCCGGCTTGAGCGAGATTGTCGTCTCGGTCATGTCGAGCCCTGCCGGGTCCGTGGCGGTATTCGCGCGACCGGCCTTGCCCCACACGCTGGCGACCTCCGGGAACGTCTTGAGGATGCTGTCCTGCTGCCGCAGCAGCTCTCGGGCGCGGGCGACGCTGATGCCGGGCAGCGTGGTGGGCATGAACAGGATCGTGCCCTCCTCCAGTGGGGGCATGAACTCGCTGCCGATGCGCTGGAACGGGATCCACGTGACGATCAGCGCGACAGCCGACGCGGTGATGACACCCCATCGGTGCTGCAGCACCCAGGCGAGCACCGGCCGGTACGCGCGAATCATCCCGCGACTCAGGGGGGATCGGTCTTCCCGCTTGATGCGGCCGCGAATGAACAATCCCATGAGCACCGGCACGAGCGTGATGCTCAGCAGGCTCGCGGCCGCCATCGCGAACGTCTTGGTGAGGGCGAGCGGCTTGAACAGCCGTCCCTCCTGCCCCTCGAGCGTGAACACCGGGATGAACGAGACGGTGATGATCAGCAACGAGTAGAAGAGCGACGGTCCCACCTCCTTCGCCGACGCCAGCACCACGTCCCACCGCTCGCTCGACGTGAGGGTGGACGTATCGAAGCTCTTCTCCCCCGGCGGCGTCCGTCGCTCGAGGTGCTTGTGCATGTTCTCCACCGACACGATCGCCGCGTCGATCAGCTCCCCGATCGCGATCGCGATGCCGCCCAGGGACATGATGTCCGCACCGATGCCCGCTGCTCGCAGGCCGATGAACGCGATCAGCACGCTGATCGGCAGCGTGATCACGGCGACGAGGGCAGAGCGCACGTGAAGCAGGAAGACGACGCAGATCAGGGCGACGATCAGGATCTCTTCGACCAGCGTCGTCCGCAGCGTCCCGATGGCGCGGTCGATGAGCGCGCTCCGGTCGTAGACCGGCCGCACGACGACACCGGGCGGCAGCGATCCCTGCACCTCGACCAGCTTCGCCTTCACGCGGTCAATCGTCGCGCGCGCATTCTCGCCGAAGCGCATGACGACGATCCCGCCGACGGCGTCGCCACGGCCATCGAGGTCGGTCACGCCGCGCCGGCCGGCTGGCCCGATCGACACGCGACCCAGTTCGGCGACGCGGATCGGGGTCCCTCCCGTCGACGTGCCGACGACCACGTTCTCGATGTCGCCGATGCCCCGCAGGTAGCCGAGCCCGCGGACCATCACCTCACGCTCGGACAGTTCCATTGTCATCGCACCGACGTCGTTGTTCGCCGCCTGAATGGCGCTCATGACGCGCGTCACCGGGATGCCGTAGGCCTGCAGCTTCGCCGGGTCGATGTCTACCTGATACTGCTTCTCGAACCCGCCAACGCTCGCCACCTCGCTCACGCCCGTGACGGCGGTGAGCGCGTAGCGGAGGTACCAGTCCTGCACCGCCCGGAGCTCGGCCAGGTTGAGCCGCCCGGTGGTGTCCTCGAGCGCGTACTGGTAGATCCAGCCCAGTCCCGTCGCGTCGGGGCCCAACGTCGGCGAGACGCTCGCCGGCAGCCTGGCCTTGATGCCGCTCAGCGATTCGAGCACGCGCGAGCGCGCCCAGTACAGGTCCGTGCCGTCGTCGAAGATGATGTAGACGAACGAGACGCCGAAGAACGAATAGCCGCGCACCGTCCGGGCACCCGGCACCTTGAGCATCTCCGCCGCGATCGGGTAGGTGACCTGATCCTCCACGATCCGCGGCGCCTGCTCGTTGTAGTCGGCCTGCACGATGACCTGCACGTCGGACAGGTCGGGCAGCGCCTCCACCGGGGTACTGCGAACGGCGAACACGCCACCCAGCGCCAGCGTGGCCGACAGCAGGAGCACGACCAGCCTGTTCTTGACCGCCCACTCGATGATGCGCTCGATCATCGCGCTACTCCTTCTTCGACGGCAGCGCCTTCGGGGCCAGGGCCTTCGGCGGCGCGGTCACGTCCATGCCGGGCATGTTCCCCATCCCGCCGAGCGCTGTGCCGAGATTGGACTCGGCGTCCACGAGGAAGGTAGCTGACGCCACGACCGTTTCCCCGGCGGTGAGGCCACTGCGGATCTCCACCCGGTCATCATTCGTCACGCCAAGCGCGACCTCGCGCGCCGCCAGGTGTCCGTCGGATTCCCGCACGTACACAATGTTCCGCTGGCCGGTGGAGAGCACGGCGCCGCGCGGCACGCTCAGCACCGCGGTTCGCCCCGAGCCGACGATGCGCAGCGTGGCGTACATCCCAGGCTTGAGGACGGCATCCGCGTTCGGCAGGACCACGCGAATCCTCACGGTGCGGGTCTGCGGGTCGATCGTCGGGGAGATGTAGGTGATGCGCCCCAGCCGGCGAGCGCCCGGCAGAGACTGAAACTCTCCCTCCACGGCCTGCCCCAGCCGCACGCTGGCCAGGTCCTGCTCGAAGATGTCGCCCTCCAGCCAGACCACGCTCAGGTCGGCCACGCTGTACAACACGTCGCCCGCCATGATCTTCTGTCCGGCCACCACCTTCTTGTCGAGCACGTACCCGCCGGCTGACGACCGCAGGGTCATCGTCCTGCGTACTTGTCCGGTGCGCTCCATCTCGGCGATGTCGCCTGCGGAGATATCCCAGTATGCCATTCGGCGCCTCGCCGAGACGACCAGGTCCCTCGCGCGTCGCCGCGCGTCGGCATCGCCGCCGGCCACGTCCCGCTCGAGGCGCTTCGCGAGCAGGATCTCCTCTTGCCCCTGCACGAGCATCGGCGAGTAGATCGTGAGCAGCGGCTGCCCGACCGACACGCGTTGCCCCGTGGCATTGACGTGAAGCCGCTCGACGAACCCATCAATCTTCGGCGAGATGGTCCTGACGCGGGTTTCGTCGTATGCCACCTGGCCGACGGCGCGGATCTCTCTCTCGAACGGGCTGGTGGTCGCGACCGCGTACGTGACGCCGATACGGCGCTGCTGGGCGGGTGTCAGCGACACGGAGCGCGGCGCATCCGTGCCGGCCGGCGTCGCGCCGTGGGCATGCTCCGCGGCCACCGCCGTTGGCGCGTCCGAGCTGCGGGTGGCGAGGGACACGCCGCCGATGGCGGCGAGCACGACCGCCCCATAGGCCGCGCTCCGCATGGCGACCCGCACGCGCGACGTCACTTGACGCTTCGACCGGCCGGCGACCCAGGCGGTGCCGCCACCGTACCCGGTCCATCCGTCGTATTCGGATCGAGGAGCTCCCGGCCAATCAGCATCTCCAGCTCGGCCCAGCCCGTCCCCTCGTCGGCCTCGAACTCGAGCAGCTCTTGGCGGAACTTGTTGACCGCCATCCGGCCATCGAGCAGCGTCATGAAGTTGACGCTCCCCACCCGGTAGGCCGCCATGGCTGACGAAACCGTCGCGTCCGCCTGGGGGAGCACGGTCGTCCGGTAGAGCCGGGCAAGCGTTCGCGATCGCACGAGTGTGGCGTGGGTCTCTCCGATTCGCGCCCTCGTGTCGGCGCGCATGGCCGCCACATCGGCCTCCGCCATCGCCTTCATCGCGATGGTCTCGCTGCGCATCTTCAGTTGCCGGTCGCGGGCGAAGATCGGGATGGAGGCGCCGATCATAAGACTGCCCATCCGCTCGGTGACACGCTCTGACATGACCTCTCCGGTGGCGCTGGTGGCCGGCATGGTGCCGGTGCGTTGGCCATACTGGACCCCGACCTGGATATCGGGGAAGATCTCCTTGCGGGCGAGCTGGGCGGTGGCTTCCGATGCCTGCACGACCTCGAGGGCAGCCCGAATCATTGGTCGTCCCTCCGCACCCACGGCGTTCAGCCACGTCACCGTGGGGAGCGAGTCCGGGAATACCGGACGCTCGGGGGTCTCGACGGCGATGCTCGCGTCCACATCGCGCATGGCGTTGAGCCGGGCGACCATCGTCTGGCGCATCGCGAGCATGCGCGAGGTGTCGGCCGCCATGCGCCCAATCTCTACCTGCGCGCGCAGCACATCGGCCTGCCGTCCATCGCCGACGCGATACATCGCCTCTGATGTCCGCGCAATGTCCTGGAGCAGCCGGATCGTCTCGCGCATGACGACGAGCTGGCGATCCGTCGCGTAGAGGTCGTAGAACGACATTGCGGCCTGCGTGCGCAGTTCCCACGCGACGTCTTGCGCTCGCTCCCCCGTTGCCGACGCCTGCGCGCTGGCGACGCGCCTCGCCAGGCGCAACTTGCCACCGAGCGGCAGCATCTGCATCACCTGCAGTTGCGTCATGCCGATCACGTCCATCGGGACGAGCGACGGCAACGAGTAGTTCATGAACCCCAGCTGAAGCTGCGGATCCGGCGGCCGGCTCGCGCCGGGCACCCGCGCGGTCGCGGCCCGTACGAGCGCCTGGGCGGCGGCCGATCTTGGGTTGCGCTGCTGCACCTGCCGGTACAAGGTGCCCAGACTGGCCGCACCCGCCACCGACGCCTCGGAGGAGGGCGGGCCGACCGACTGCCCGAATGCCGCGCGCGACGCACCGAGGATCAGGAGTAGCGCGATCACCCCCCCGATGTGCTCCCGTAGGCTTGCAGCGGCCGTTGATCCCCGTCCGGATTGTCGCATGATGCCCCTGGCCTCGTCGAGTGTGCGCCAGACAGGGCGTGGCCCCGGCAGGCACATGGTTGTCTGGCTTGTCGCACCCCCGCAGGGGGCACGACCGTCGGCTGCGCACCGGACGGCATCGGCAGTAGGTGGAGGATACGACTCGCCAGAGTGCTCGACTGCCGGGGGGTTCCAGCGACAATGCGGGGACTTTTCGTGTCGGCTCGGAGGGATTCTCCGGACACGGTGGGCCGCGAAACGAAGGTGGCCCTTGAACAGCCCGGCCAGCGTGCGCCAGACGAGGGGACAGCCGGATCGCGCGCCAGGGCGCTCCTCCCGTCTTCGGCGCTATGGACCTGGCGGTACGACGAGCGTCGAACAGTATCCCGCGCGAACCAGCTCGGTACTCACGCTGCCGAGCATGATGCGGTCCAGGCGTCCATGCCGGGCGCTTCCCGTGGCAAGGAGATCGACATGCGTCGACTGCGCGTACTCGAGGATGTGGTCGGCCATGGCGCCCGGCTCGGTGCGGTGAAGAATGACACGATCGACGCGAAGTGTCTCGCTCGCCAGCTCGCGCTCGAGAGCGTCGAACGCGCTGTCGAGCCCGAGGGCGTGGATCACGCCTTCGCTCGTTCCGGGAAGCGGCTCCACTGATGAGGCGACGTATGCGAGTGTCAGGAGCCCGCCCGCGTCAACCAGCCGCGCGGCCGCCACCGCGGCATGCACACTCGCCCGGCTGAAGTCCATGGCGGCCAGCGCGCGTCGTGGAAGCCCGTTCGCGTCAGCGGCCACGCCAAGGACAGGTCCCCCCGCGTGTCGCATCACCGAGAGCGCGGTCTCATCATTGACGACGCGGTCCAGCCGTCCATGCCGTCGCAGTCCCATGACGATGAGGGCGGCTCGGGTGCGCGACGCCTGCCGGACGATTGCGGCGGCGGGAGTACCCAGCTCGATCGACGTGGACCAGTCGATGGGATGGCCCAACACGGTGCGGATGCGCTCGCGAACTTCGCGCTCCTGCTCCAGATGAATCGTCTCCCCGGCGCTTTCGCTGACGATCCCGATGGCACGATCGAGAGGAAAGGGTATCGGCACCGATGTGGTGTCGATGACCGACACGACGTTGACCGTCGCGTGAAGCTGGACCGCCATGGCGTGGGCCACCCGCGCCGCTGCCACCGCCTCCGCGGATCCGTCAAAGGCCAGCAGGGCGGTGCGGCCTGACAGCGACATGGCAAACGGTCTGGCGCTGGCGCCGAATGGCCAGTCGAGGTGCGCGTGAGACGCGGGAGAGCTGTGTGGAGCGATGGCGTCGGATGCGCGGCTGGGAGTGGGAAGCATGAAACGACACCGTGGTGGGAGAGTCGCGCGCAACGGCGCGAAGGCGGCGCATGGTGTTCTTCTGTACGGCACAATGCGGTCCCACCTGAACGTTGACGGCGCGTCCGCTCGCCCCGTCGCGTTTCCATCTCGATCGCGTCGGCGCGGCAGCCGCTGGAGGAGTTGGAGCTCGTCACGTTCCAGCGTCGCGCATGTGGGGATGCGCGAGCGCGAGCGTGGAGCGAGCATGCTGGAGGAGCTGCTGTGAACGCGGGCCTCTCGATCGCTGCGTCTGGACCCGGCCTTGCGGGAGGGATCACCTCGTGATGCCCCCACTTCCTGCGCCCGCACCCGACGCACACCGTCGTCGCGAATCACTCCGTCTCCTCGACGCCTATTGGCGAGCGGCCAACTACCTGTCGGTGGGGCAGATTTATCTGCGCGCCAATCCGCTGCTGCGCGAGCCGCTCAGCATCGACCAGGTCAAGCCGCGTCTCCTTGGACACTGGGGTACCACACCCGGGCTCAACTTCGTGTACGCGCACATGAACCGCGTCATCCGCGAGCGCGACCTGAACGCGATCTTCGTCGCGGGGCCGGGTCACGGCGGTCCGGGCGTCGTCGCGAATGTGTATCTCGAGGGCACGTACACGGAGGTGTATCCGGCGATCACCCGCGACACCGAGGGCCTGACGCGACTGTTCACCCAGTTCTCGTATCCGGGTGGCATCCCGAGCCATGTCGCTCCCGAGACGCCCGGCTCCATTCACGAGGGCGGAGAGCTCGGGTACTCACTCCTGCACGCGTATGGCGCCGCATTCGACAACCCGGATCTCCTCGTGTGCTGCGTCATCGGAGATGGCGAAGCCGAAACCGGTCCCCTCGCGACGAGCTGGCACTCGAACAAGTTCCTCGATGCCGCGCGCGATGGCGCCGTGCTCCCCATCCTGCATCTCAACGGCTACAAGATCGCCGGCCCAACGGTGCTCGCGCGCATTCCCGAACCGGAGCTCACCGACCTGCTCCGCGGGTACGGCTACGAACCGCGCACGGTAACCGGAGACGATCCCGCGCTCATGCACGAGTTGATGGCAACCGCGCTCGATGCGGTCGTCGATGAGATCGTCGGGATCCAGGCACAGGCGCGGGCGCAGGGACGCCGGGAACGGCCGCGGTGGCCCATGATCGTGCTTCGCTCGCCGAAGGGTTGGACGGGGCCCCGCACCGTGGACGGGAACCCCACCGAAGGCTCGTTTCGCTCTCACCAGGTGCCGCTCGCGGGACTCACCGAACACCCGGCACATCTCGCGTTGCTCGAGGAATGGCTTCGCAGCTATCGGCCCCAGGAGCTGTTCGACGACACGGGCGCGTTGCTGCCGGAGCTGGCCGCACTTGCGCCAACGGGTCCGCGCCGCATGGGAGCCAACCCGCACGCGAACGGTGGTCTGCTCCTGCACGATCTCGCGCTCCCGGATTTTCGCTCGTATGGGATGCGCGTCACCACCCCCGGAACCGAGGTCGGCGAGGCGACCCGCGTGCTGGGGCGCATGCTCCGCGACGTCATGGACCTCAACGCCACGGCCGCCAACTTCCGTGTCATGGGCCCGGACGAGACAAGCTCCAACCGCCTCGATGCGCTGTTCGAGGTCACGGGCCGCATGTCGGCCGCGACCATCCTGCCCACCGACGAGAACATCTCGCCGGACGGGCGGGTGATGGAAGTGCTCAGCGAACACATGTGCCAGGGCTGGCTCGAGGGCTACCTGCTCACCGGGCGCCACGGCTTCTTCTCCTGCTACGAAGCCTTCATCCACATCATCGACTCGATGTTCAACCAGCACGCCAAATGGTTGAACACGACGCGCGGCATTCCCTGGCGAGCGCCCGTCGCATCACTCAATTATCTGCTCACGTCTCATGTCTGGCGGCAGGATCACAACGGAAACACGCATCAGGACCCCGGGTTCATCGACCTGGTGGTGAACAAGAAGGCCGATGTCGTTCGGGTCTATCTGCCGCCGGACGCGAACACGCTCCTCTCCGTCGCCGACCACTGTCTGCGGAGCCGGCATTACGTCAACGTCATCATTGCCGGCAAGCAGCCTGCGCTCCAATGGCTCGACATCGACGCGGCGAGACGACACTGCGAGGCAGGCGCCGGCGTGTGGGAATGGGCGAGCACCGATGGCGGACGCGCACCGGATGTGGTGATCGCCTGTTGTGGCGACGTCCCCACGCTCGAAGCGATGGCCGCCACGGCCCTATTGCGCGAGCACCTGCCTCGCGTCCGGGTTCGCGTCGTCAATGTCGTGGATCTCATGACGCTCCAGCCAGAGAGCGAGCATCCGCACGGGCTGTCCGACGTTGCGTTCGACGCGCTCTTCACCACCGACACGCCGATCGTGTTCGCGTTTCACGGCTATCCGTGGCTCATTCACCGGCTCACCTACCGGCGCACGAATCACGGGAACCTGCACGTCCGCGGCTACAAGGAAGAGGGAACGACCACCACGCCGTTCGACATGACGGTGCTCAACGACCTCGATCGCTTTCACCTGGTGTGCGACGTGATCGCTCGCGTGCCGGGGCTGGCGCAGGATCCAGAGGGCGTGCGAGCGGAACGCTTCTGTCGCGACAAGCTCGCCGAGCATCATGCCTACATACGTATCCATGGCGACGACATGCCCGACGTGCGTGACTGGCGGTGGCCGGCCTGAGAATCCTCTCGTTGAACGCCGGCTCGAGCAGCGTGAAGGCGTCGGTGTTCGACCTGACAGCGCCAGGACCGGATGGCGACGCACCATCCGGACTGTTGTGGAGCGCCGAATCTGGCAGCGAGCGCTCCCTGGAGCAGATTCTGGCCGGCCTGTGGACGGGTGTCGGCGCGCCGCTCGCGCGGCCGGACGACATCGACGTCATCGGTCACCGTGTGGTCCACGGGGGCGCGACGCTGCTCGAGAGCACGCTCGTCACTCCCGCCGTCCAGTTGGAGATCGCGTCCGCGGCGGAGTATGCGCCGGAGCACAACGCCGCAGCGCTGGCGTTCATCGATCAGGCATCGCGTCTGTTCGGGCGGCACCTCGCGCAGGTCGCCGTGTTCGATACCGCCTTTCACCGCACCATGCCGCCTGCCGCGTTCACCTATCCTGGTCCGCATGCGTGGCTCGAGCAGGGCATCCGGCGCCATGGCTTTCACGGCGTCAGCCACGCGTACGTCGCGCATCGCGCCGAGCGAATGCTCGGGCGAGCGCGCCAGGGCTTTCGCGTCGTGAGCTGTCATCTGGGCAGCGGCTGCTCGCTGGCCGCGGTTCAGCACGGCCGTTCGGTAGACACGACGATGGGTTTCACACCACTCGACGGCATCCCGATGGCGCGGCGCTCCGGCGCGCTCGACCCGGGTATCCTCATCCATCTGCTCCGGCATGGCGGCCACACGCCGGACTCACTTGATCGCCTGCTCACGCACGACGCAGGTCTCGCAGGACTCTCCGGGACGAGCGGCGACATGCGCGAGGTCCTGCATAGCGCGGACGCCGGTCACGAACGGGCGCGTCTTGCACTCGACGTGTTCGTCCATCGGGTGCGGCAAGGCATCGCGTCGATGGCAGCCGCCATGGATGGCGTCGACGTCATTGTGTTCACGGGAGGCGTCGGGGAGCACGCACCGCGCGTGCGCGGGGACATCTGTGCCGGCCTCGGCTTCCTCGGTGTGACCATCGACGCCCAGCGCAATGCGGCAATCCATGGTGAAGGCATCATGTCCTCAGCCGACAGTCGCGTCTCCCTGCTGGTGATTCCCGCGGAAGAGAACTGGATGATCGCTCGCGCGTGCGTTCGCGTCCTCGGAATGACACCGTGACGCGCCCCTGCGCGACAGTGCGCTCGCGCTCCTGCTGATCGCGATCCCGGTTGCACGAGAGAGTCGTCAGGTACCGCACCAGATCGGCCTGCTGTGCAGCGGTGATCCTGAGCCCACGGCGACATGGCGTATCGAGTGCTCTGGTGTCACGAGATGATGCCTCCCTCGTGCAGCCGCGCCCTGTTCAGCGCCGTCGATCGCTGCACGACCTTGACCAGTTCCACGACGGCTACCGGGGTCAGGGAGCAAGCGCCGATCGCCCCCCAGTCTGTGGCGGTGAGCGGGACGGTGTGAAGCACCGCCTGCAGAAACGGTACGTAAACCGCTGCCACCTGCAGGAGCAGGCAAACCAGCACGGCACCCCAGAGCCAGCCGTTCGTGAACAGGCTGGCACTGAACACGGACCGCGTTTGGGACCGCGCGTTGAAGGCGTGGAAGACCTGGGCCAGCGCCAGCGTCATGAATGCGATCGAGACCGCGTGACGGAGGCCGACGCCTTCCGTGCCGTACCAGCGCATGCCGATGAAGAAGGCCAGCAGGGTGACGCCTGCGATCAGCAAGCCCTGCCAGGCGATCAGGCCCACGAAACGCGGTGGGAGCAGGGACTCCTTCGGGTCCCGCGGCGCCCGCTTCATCATGTCGAGACCCGACGGCTCCAGCGCCAGGGCCA
>JBKJIY010000016.1:0-25708 GCA_046598315.1 Gemmatimonadaceae bacterium | reverse complement strand
CCGGCGCGGTTCCGCGCATCGGCGATACCGTCGGTGAACAGCAGGAGGACGTCGCCCTCGGTGTTCCATGGCCGAGTCATCGACGTGGGCGCTTCGTCCACCATGCCGAGGGGCGGACCGCCGGCCTCGAGCCGCTCCGTACGGCCGTCCACTGACACGACGAAGGCGTGGGGGTGGCCCATGTTGGCGAAGCGCAGGACGCGGCGCTCGCGGTCGACGACGGCATACAGGGCTGACAGGAACATCTCCGTCGTCGTCAATTCCTCCTTGAGCGAGACGTAGAGCCGCCGCAGCATCTCCGCGGGATCGTCCGTGCCCTGCGCGTGAATGGCCGACGCGCTCATCGTGAGCGCCATGATCAGGGCCGCCTGGTAGCCGTGGCCGGACACGTCGCCGATCATCACCCCGATGCGGCCACCCGAGAGCCGGTACAGGTTGTAGAAGTCACCGCCCACGTCCTCGGCCGGAACCACGCGCGCGGCGACCATGGCCTCGGGCGCGACGTGCAGCGCGTCCGGCAGCAGCTTCATCTGCAGATTGTGCGCGAGCTGCATCTCCTGCTGCAGCCGCTGCTGGTCGAGCGACTGCGTGACGAGACGGGCGTTCTGAATGGCGGCGCCAATCTGCGTGGCGATGGCCGTGACCAGCTTTTGATCGCCCGCCGTGAACGCCTGGCCGGATCGCCGATCGGAGAGATTCACGACGCCGAGCGGCTCGCTCCCGTCCTGCGCCGTCCAGAGGATGGGGACGGTGAGCATCGCACCGCGCCGGAACGCGCGCTCCTGCGGGCACTCCATCTCGCCCTCGTCGACGATCACCGAGTGCAGGTTCCGAAAGACGTGGGCGCTCACACTGCACTGGTCATCCAGCGGGATGGCCGGGATGGCCTCGGCATCGCCACCCAGCCGGGCGATGACGACGAGCGAGGCGCTCGTTCTGTCGTGCACCAGAATCGAGGCGCGCCGCGCCCCCACCGTCTCACTGACTTCCTTGAGAATTGTCGCCGCACCCTCCTCGAGCGACACCGTGCGTCCGAGGATCTCGCTGATGGAGTACAGCAGATTGATCTCCTCATAGCGCTCGGCAAGCTCATTGGCAGCGTGCTCCACCTCCAGGCTGTTCTGGAGATACTGGGCGACGACGGGCTGCAGGAACCTCAGGTAGCCGTCCAGCGCCTTCCGCTCGATCGGACAGGGTCCCATCACGAGCCACGCCGGGCGCAGTCCGGGTACGTGCACGATGAGGAGTCGGCCACGCTCCGTGGCCTCATCCGTCAGACCGCCCGCGGAGGGCAGCAGGTCGACGTGTGGCGGATCGGGGCGGTGGCTTCCGGCCACGAACCGGAGCGGCGCGTCGTCCGCCGCCTCGCGACGCCAGACGGCGGCGTCGCAGCCGGTGGCCTCGCGAAAGGCGGTGAACACCTCAGCGAGCTCGCTCACGCGCGCGCGAGTGTGAGCCGCACCACGTTGCCCTCCTCCGTGCCGCTGGGGGCGTCGAAGCGCTCCACCTGGTCCATCAGCTTCTGCATGAGAAACAGCCCGCGGCCGTCCTCGCGCTCGAGATTACGGGGATCGGTGGCATCTCGCGTGAAGGTCTCCAGATCGAACCGCTCCCCTTCGTCCACGATCTCCACGACGAGCCGGTCGGTGTCGACGTCGGCACGCACGACGACCCGCTTCTCGGGGTTCTCGTTGTTCGCGCGCAGAATGGCGTTGGACAGCGCCTCGCTCAGCGCCACCGGCACGTTGAGCGCGAGCTGATGGGCGTTGAAGGCGAGCTCGGTGCAGGGATGCCGCACGAGGTCGACGACGCGCTCGATGTACGAGACGTCGCTGGGGATGCGGACCTCGAGGGAGACACGAAGCCCGGCGTCGGGCGGGGAGGACGCGGCCATGTCGGGGGCGTGGGCGGCGCGCGCTAGAGCGAGACGCCGGATCTCTGGCGACGCGCGACCCGCCGGTCGGCGGGCCGCGCAGACGTCAGCGGAGCGTCGCTAGAAGCTGGACAGCGCGCGGTCGCGCGTGTCGGAAATCTGGAACAGTGTATCGAGCTTCGTGAGCTCGAACAGCGTCTTGAGATCGTCGTTCAAGTTGGCCAGCCGCAGCTCGCCCCCCTGCTCGCGAATCTTCTTGGAGAGCGACACGAGGACGCCCAGACCCGAGCTGTCGATATAACCCGTCTGGGCGAAATCGATGAGGAACTTCTTTTCCCCGCGCTCCAGCTCGTCCAGCACCTTCTGCTTGAGCTCCTGGCGGTTTCCGACGATCAGCTGTCCCTCGACATCGACCACGACGATTTCACCCTGCTTCTTGATCGAGAAGCTCATGTGCCTGTCTCCTGGCGGAACACGTTATGTGTGGCCGCGGTATCGTCCGCCTGCAGTGCAGTGATGGCGGCCACATTGAAAATGTCTTCGGCGGTCGCTCCTCGCGAGAGATCGTTGCACGGATGCCGCATCCCCTGGAGGATGGGTCCGATCGCCCGCGCCGAGGCCAACCGTTGTACCAACTTGTAGGCGATGTTTCCCGCGTCCAGCGAGGGGAAGACTAGCACGTTCGCCTGCCCGGCGAGAGGGCTCCCCGGGGCTTTTGTTGCCGCCACCGCCTCCACCAGCGCGGCGTCACCTTGCAATTCTCCGTCCACGGCCAGGTCAGGTGCGTGCTGCCGAGTCAGAGCGAGGGCCTCCCGCACGAGCGCCACGGTGGACCCGGATCCGCTGCCGTGCGTGCTGAACGACAGGAACGCCACCCTCGGCTCGTCGCCCACGATCAATCGACGATCGTGGGCCGCCGAGATCGCGATATCCGCCAGCTGGGATGCCGACGGATAGCGCACCACCGCGCAGTCGGTGAACGTCAGGACTTCGCTCGTACCGCTCCGGAATGGGGGAACGTCCATGTAGAACGCACTGGAGATCGTGCGCGAATGCGCCCCCGGTCCCACCATCCACAGCGCCGCCCTGATGACCTCCGCGGTGGTGTACACGGCTCCGGCCACGCAGCCGTCGGCCCGTCCGGCGGCGACGAGCGCATCGGCCACGAGCAAGGGTGAGCGCGCATGCTCCACGGCCTGCTCGGGCGACATCCGGCGCGGACCTCGCACGCGCACCAGTTCCGCGGCCACGTGCGCGGACAGCGCGGGCTCATCCACATCGATCCATTCCACGTCCGCCGAGAGCGGCGCGCCCGCGCCCACCAGCACCGGCTCCACCACGCCAGCGCGCGCGAGCGCCGCCACGGCGTCGAGCACGCGCGGATCGGACGATTCGGGGAACACGATGCGCTTGCGCCGTGCCGCCGCGCGGGCGTGCAGCGAGGGAAGGAAGCTCACCGTGCGACGATCTTGGCGCGCAACGCCGACTCGACCGAGGGATGCACCAGGTCGTGCACGTCGCCGCCGAACCGGGCGACCTCGCGCACGAGGCTGGCGCTGATGTAGGTGGTGTCGAGCGACGGCACCATGAACACGGTCTCGAGCTTCGGCGAGAGGTGACGATTCATCAGCGCCATCTGGTACTCATACTCGAAGTCGCTCACCGCGCGGAGTCCGCGAATCAGCAGCGACGCGCCCACCTCGCGCGCGAAGTCCACGAGCAAGCCGTCGAACGAGCGCACGTCGATGCGCGGCTCGTGGCCGAGGGTCGCCCGGATGAGCGCGACACGCTCGTCGATGCTGAAGAGCGGAGCCTTGCTCGAGTTCGTGGCGACGGCGACGACGAGCTGGTCGACGTACTCCAGACTCCGGTGCATGAGATCCTCGTGCCCCCGCGTGATGGGGTCGAAGCTCCCGGCGTAGATGGCGATTCTCGAGTTCGGCACGCGGGGAATGTAACGGCCGCGCGCGGCGGCGTCAGACGCCGGTGCGAAAGAAGGTGACGGCCGTGTCGCCGTAGCGGCGCGCGTCGCCGCCCCCGGGCAGGCGCTCGAACGCGCGATGCTCGATGCCGAGGATGTCGGCGAAGGGCACGTCGAGCCAGCGCTCGGCGACGTCGGCGGCCAGTCCGAGGTCGTACGGCGGGTCGGCGAACGCCACGTCGTAGGCGTGCGGCTCGAGCGCTCGAATGAAGCCGAGCGCGTCCGTCCGGTGAACGCGCGCCACCGCGCCGGCGCCGACGACGGCCAGGTTGTCTCCGATGGCCTTCACGCTGGGCACGCCCGTATCCACGAAGTCGGCCGACGCCGCGCCGCGAGAGAGCGCCTCGATGCCCAGCGCCCCGGAGCCGGCGAAGAGATCGAGGACGCGCGCGTCCGCGAGCCACGGGTGCACGATGCTCATCCACGCCTCGCGCACCCGATCGAGAGTGGGCCGGACCGCCCGCCCGGCGGGTGCGCTGAGACGGCGACCCTTCCACTGGCCCGCGACGATCCGCATCAGGCCACTCGAAAGTCGGCGAGTCGGGCCTGCAGGCGCGACACGCCCTGATATTCGTCGCGCTCCAGACGGTAGGCGATGTCGATCGCACGGCCGACGTCCAGCTCGCGGATCCGCGATCCGAGCGACCAGCCAATCGCGTCGAGCGGCTCGCCCGCCCCGGTCGCGAAGCGCAGCTTGAGCCCCCCCTGCCCCACGACGCGCGGCGGTGCCGCGAGCTGCACGCCGCGAGTCATCAACATCGGCGACGGATTTCCCATGCCGCATGGCTCGAGATGGCGCAGCAGCGCCTCGAACTCCGGGGTGATGTCGGCGAGCACCACCTCCATGTCCACCCGCAACTCCGGCACGAGATCGTCCAGCGTGAGTCGTGCGCGCGCGCCGTCGTTGAAGCAGCGGGCGAATGCCTCCACCTGCTCCCGCGCGATCGTCACGCCCGCCGCACTGCGATGTCCGCCGAAGCGCTCGAGCAGATGCCGGCAGCGGCCGATGCCGTCATGCAGATCGAAGCGCGAGATGGAACGGCCCGACCCCTTGCCCTGGTTGCCGTCCATCCCGATGAGAATCGTCGGACGGCCGAACTCCTCCACGATTCGCGACGCGACGATGCCGATCACGCCTGGATGCCAGCCATCCCCCGCCAGGACGATGCCGAAGGTCTCGTCGAGATCGAGTTGCAGCACGCGCGCTCTGGCCTCCTGGAGCACCGCGCGGTCGATCTCCTGTCGCTTGACATTGAGCTCTTCCAGCTCGCGCGCGATCGTGTTGGCCTCGTGCTCCGTGTCGGACAGCAGTAGCTCCACCCCGCGCATGGCATGGCCGAGCCGCCCCACCGCGTTGAGTCGCGGAGCGAGGATGTAGCCGACGCGGCCCGCCGTGAGCGCCTTGTTGTCCAGCCCCGCCGCGCGAATGAGCGCACGCAGTCCGAGATTCTGCGTCTCGCCGAGCAGCTTGAGCCCGTACCGCGCGAAGACACGGTTCTCGCCGCGCAGCGGGGCGATGTCGGCAATGGTCGCGAGCGCCACGAGATCGAGCATCCCGAATACCTGATTCTCGTTGCCGCCCATGGCCCGCGTCAGCGCGAGGGCGAGCTTGAAGGCGACGCCGACGGCCGCGAGATCCTTGTCCTCCGATTCGCAGCCGGGCTGCCTGGGGTTGAGCACGGCGAACGCGTTGGGCAGGTCACCGCCCGGCAGATGATGGTCGCTGATGATGACGTCGATGCCCGCGCTCTGCAGCGCCGCCACCGGCGCGACGGCACTCGTGCCGCAGTCGCAGGTGACGACGACGGTGGCGCCCGCCTCGTGCGCCGCGCGAACCCCCGCCTCGGTGAGATCGTAGCCGTCGAGCAGGCGCCGGGGAATGAAGGGCACTGCCGTGCCGCCAAGCAGCCGGAGCGCACGCGTGACGAGCGTGGTGGAGCACATCCCGTCCACGTCGTAGTCGCCGTGCACGAGCACGGTCTCACCGTCACGGATGGCGCGCGTCAGTCGCTCCACCGCGCGTCCCATGTCACGCATCTGGTCGGCGGGCAGCAGCTGCTCCAGGCGAGGGCGGAGATATCGCTTCGCGACCTCGGCTGGCGCATGACCGCGAGCCGCGAGCAGCCGACAGATGGGTTCCGGCAGCAGGAGCTCGTCGCAGAGGGAGCGGACCGACGCGGGATCGGGCGCGGCGGGTATGATCCAGCGGTTGGGAGGACGAGCGGGAGCGGCGAGGGCGGACGGCGGCATCGTCACAACCTAGATGGCACCGGTGCGCGCTTCAACAGGAGGACAGAGTCATTCCGATGCGTACAGGAGCACTCCGCAGCCCTCGCACATCTCCACCGACCCGGACGCCGCCATCGCCGCGCGACGCTGGGTCGGGATGGCGGTGTCACACGCGCTGCACGACGGTCCTCGCAGCGGGAAGATCGTCTCGGTGCGCCGGCGTGTTCGGACCCGGTCGTACTTGACCAGCATCGGGCGCGGGACGGCGTCAGCGGCCGCCTGACGCTTGCTGCGCGCGGCGCCCATCGCCTGCTCGATCACGACACGCTCCGCATCGAGCGTGGTCCGAGTCTCCGTCTGGCGCGCCTCCACTGCCTCGAGCTCGCGCTCCAGGTCGGCGACCTGATGCCGGATCTCGTTGATGCGTCCCTGCACCTGCGCCGCCTCGCGCTCGCTGTCGTCCACCATGCGCTTCGTCTGCTCGAGCTGGCTCATGGCCGCATTGGCTTCCTTGGGCGTCGTCACGCTCTCGTACGCGCGCTGGCTGCGCTCCACGAGCTGGCGATGCGTCTCGATCTTGCCATGCGCTTCACGATGCCGCGACTCTTCCAGTTCGACGGCTCTGCGCGCCCGGTCGAGCGCGCCAGCCACCTTGCCCCGCTCTTTCTCGAGCACGGCGAGGCGAGGGGCGAGCGTGGCGAGCTTGTCCTCCAGCCCGTAGACCTCGAGGTCGTCGAGCTGCACGGTGAGCAGAGACTGAACGTCAGGATGCATGCGACCACCGAGAGTGAAAGATCCGAGAACCCGGTCCGCGGGTGGAGGCACCACTGCTGCAGACCCTGCGCCGCATCGCTCGACGCCCGTCGATGAGTCTAACCTCGGACGCGCGGGATTACCGGAACTGCTTCCAGCGGCGACTGCCGAGTGAGCGCAATTCGTCGCGCAGCTGCACCTTCTCGCGTGTCAACGTGTCCTTCTCGTCCCCATCGGCGAGGGGCATCAGCGAGTCGATCTCCTCCATGCGACGCGCCAGATCGCGCTGATGCATCGAGGCCAGGCTGCCGGCAACCGTCTCGTCGGCGTGGTCCAGTCCACCCGTCTCCTCGAGCAACTCCTGCATCACGACGACCGCGTCGCCATCGAGCGCGCGCGCAAGGATGTCGGGCCCGGCGTCGGCGCCGTGGGTCACCATGGCGGCGAAGACCCGCCGCAGCTCGGGATCGTGGAAGCTCGATTCGCCGAACCGTTCGACCGTCTGCTCGAAGTACCCGGGCCGGTGCAGCAGCACGCGAATCAGCTCCCGCTCCGCGCTGCCTGCCCGTTCGCCGCCAGCGAGCCGACGATCGCCGCGCCGTATCCGGCCCGACTCGGCCGACGGCACCGGGTGCGCTCGCCGAGGAGAATCGTCGCCGGCCGCGGTCGCCGGCGGCGACCGTCGTGCGGCGCCGGGCCGCAATCGCGGAGACGTCGTCAGCTCCCGCTCGAGCAGCTCGCGCGTCACCCCTGCCGCGGCGCTGGCGTGACCCAGATACATGTCACGCGTGAGCGCGTCGCGCGTGGCACGCAGCGTCGGCAGCAAGCGGTCCAGCGCCTGCCGCTTCCGTCGCAGGTCGGTGAACCACCCGCCTCGCTCGAGCAGCTGGATCTTGCGCTCGAAGACGTCGAGGGACGCGGAGAGCTGCGTCTCCAGGCCCTTCGCCCCATTCGCGCGCACGTAGGTGTCGGGATCCTCCCCGTCGGGAAACGTCACCACCTGCACGGACGCACCCTGCGCGAGCAGCTCATCACCCGATCGAAAGGTCGCCTTGAGCCCGGCCTTGTCCGAGTCGTAGAGCAGATAGACGCGGCCGGTATAGCGGCAGATGAGCTTCGCCTGCTCCTCCGTGAGCGCCGTGCCCATCGGCGCCACGACGCTCTCGATCCCCGCCCCGATGAGTCGCAGCACGTCGAAGTATCCCTCCACCACCAGCATGCGCTCGTCGCGCCGCGCGGCCTGCTTCGCCCAGTTCAGGCCGTACAGCGTGCGGCCCTTGCTGAACGTGGGCGACTCGGCGGAGTTGAGATATTTCGGCTCGCCCGGCCCGAGCAGGCGCCCGCCAAATCCGACGATGCGGCCCGAAACGTCGAAGATCGGAAAGATCAGCCGTCCGCGGAACCGTGGACGCGGCTCGGTCGCGCCGTCGGGCATCACGAGCAGGCCCGCGTCCATCAGCCGAGCGTCCTCGAAGCCGAGCGTATTGAGGTACGCCCGCATGAGGCCGATCTCGCGCGGAGCGAACCCGACGCTCACGCGGTCGGCCAGCGCGCGATCGATGCCGCGCTCCGCGAGGTACGCGCGCGCCTCCTTGCCAAGGTCGTCGTCCCAGAGGGTGCGCTGGAAATACTGCGCGGCGGCGCCGTTCGCCTCCCACAGGGGCTCGCGCTCGTCCTGCTCCTCAGTCCGACGCGCGGTCGTCTCCACGACTTCGATGCCCGACTTCTCGGCCACCATGCGCAAGGCCTGCGGCCAGTCCACGCCGAGCCGTTTCATCAGGAAGCCGAACACGTCTCCCTTCTCGCCGCAGACGAAGCAGTGGTAGGACCCGATCTTCGGCGACACGGAGAAGTTGCGATGCGTGCCCTGATGGAACGGACACGGGCCGCGGTAATCGGTTCCCTGTTTCTTCAGCTCCACATACTCGCCGATGACGCCGACGATGTCGGCCGCCTCACGCACGCGGTCGATCGTCTCGTCGGAGATCACGCGAAGACCGCGATGGTCACGCCAGCACCGCCTTCGTTCCAGGCGCCCATGCGGAACTCGCGCACGCGCGTGTCCTTCCGCAGCATCTCGTCCACGATCTGGCGCAGCGCGCCGGTGCCCTTGCCATGGACGATCCGCAGTGTCTTCAGGTCGGCGCGAATGGCGCCGTCGATGGCCTGCAGCACCTCGTACTCTGCGTCATCGGCGCGCATGCCCAGGAGATTGATCTCCGTCCTGGCGAACACCTCGGGCGCGTCGCCCAGATAACTCACCGCCTTCTCGATCGGCGCCGTCGAGCGTCGCAGCACGGCGAGCTTCACGCTGAGCTTCATCGAGCCCACCACCACGGTGGCATCACTGCCGCGCAGGTCGAGCACGCGCCCGACCTTGCCGCCCAGCGTGCCGACTTCCACCACGTCGCCCGGCGCGATGGGCTTGCGCTCCGCGAGTGGCACCGTCCCCTGCCGACGCAGGACCGCACGCTCCTCGGCATCCAATCGATCGAGGACCTGCGCCTGATGAGCGGCCAGTTCCTCGGCGCGGCGGCGTGCGTCGCGCCCGAGCGCATCGATCGCGGCCTCGGCGGTCTCGGCACCTCGCGCCTTCAGCTCGCGGATCGTCTTGTCGATCTCGGCGCGTGCCTCGAGCACGTATTTGCGCGCGTCCTGCCTCGACGTTTTCTCCGCAGTCCGCTCGCGCTCGCGCACGTTGGTCTCGCGCTGGGAGAGCCTCGCGAGGCGCGCGCGCGCGTCCTCGAGCATCGCGTCCGCCTCGCCCTCTCGCGCGGCGAGCTCCTCCTCTTTTCGTTCGAGACGCTCGATCAGGGCGGCCATGTCCCGCTCTCCCTGTGGTATCCGCTCCTCGGCGCGATCGACCACGTCGCTCGGAAGATTCAACCGTCGCGCAATGCTGATGCCGTACGAGCGGCCGGGCACTCCCTTGATGAGGCGGTACGTCGGCGCGAGACGCACGGCGTCGAACTGCAACGAGGCGTTGACCACGCCGGGAACCTGGGTCGCGAGCTCCTTGAGCTGCCCGAGATGCGTAGTCGCGAGCGTGGTGGTGCCGCGCGCCGTGAGCTTCTCCAGAATGGCCCAGCCAAGGGCCGCCCCTTCCTGCGGGTCGGTGCCCGAGCCCAGCTCGTCGATCAGCGCCAACGAGTCGGCGCTCGCCAGGTGGAGGATCTCCGACAGATTCTTCAGGTGCGCCGAAAAGGTGGAGAGACTCGCCTCGATCGACTGCTCATCGCCCACGTCGGCAAGGATGTCGTCGAATACGGGAATGCGGCTTTCGGCGCCGACGGGTGCGGGAATGCCGGCCTGCGTCATGGCGGAGATCAGGCCAAGTGCCTTGAGCAACACGGTCTTGCCCCCGGTATTCGGGCCGGACACGAGCAGCGTGCGTTCGTCAGCCAGCAGCTCGAGGTCGAAGGGCACCACCTCGGCGCCGCGGGCGAGCAGCAGGGGATGGCGCGCGTCTCGAATGGAGAAACCGCGGCGCGCCGGCGCCAGGTCGGCCGGCGTGCAGCGGTACTGCGTGGCGTAGCGGGCGCGTGCATGCAGGGAGTCGAGCTCGGCGAGCGCGTCGAGCGACGCCGCAAGGCCCTCGCGGAGCGGCCGGATGCGGTCGGTGAGCTCCGCGAGAATGCGTTCCACTTCTTCCAGCTCATCGGCCTCGAGCTCACGGATCCGATTGCCGTGTTCGACCGCGGCGGGCGGCTCCACGAACAGCGTGCCTCCCGTGCCGGAAGCGCCGTGCACGATACCGCCCACTCCCCTGGCCCCTTCGCGGCGCACCGGGATCACGTACCGCCCTTCGCGCACCGTCACCGACATGTCCGGGGCGCGATGATGCGCCTCGAGGCCGCTGATGACCCGCTCGAGGATACGGATCAGCGCTCCGTGCGACGCGCGGAGCTCGCGCCGGAGCCCGCGCAGTGCGGGGGAGGCGTCGTCCTTGACCGCGCCATCCTCGTCGACGGCGCGCTCGATGGCCTCCTCCTCGCTCCTGGCCGACACCATGCGATCGGCGAAGACGCCCAGCACGGCGCGAACGATTGCGGGGCGGCGCTCGTCGCGCAACGCCTCGCGCGTGCGGCGCGCCGACCGCAGCAGCGTGGCGGCGGCAAACAGCTCCGGACCGCTCCATACAGTGCCGATCACGCGCAGTCGCGCGATGGGCGCGGACAGCTCGGGCACTGGCTCGGGCGCCCACACCGGCTCTCCGCCGAGGAGTGCGCGCACGGCATCCACGCGGCGGTGCTCCGTCTCCAGCCAGGCGAGATCCGTCGAGGGAGCGAGTGCACGCACCCGCGCCGCGCCCGGCGCCGACGCGGCGCGCTCGGCCACCAGCTCCAGCAGGCGTGGAAACTCGAGAATCCCCAGCGCGTGCGCGTTCACCGAGACTCCATGACCGTCGTTGAACCAATCATCAATCCGCGCGGCCGGATGCGGCAGGCGCTCACCCCGCCTTGCCGAGCTCCTCGCGGGCGATCGCGCTGACGATGCCTCCCTCGGCCCGGCCCTTGAATTGTGGCAATACCCTGCCCATCACCGCGCCGATCTGCGTGGCGCCGCCGGCGATGGCCGCGCGCACTGCAGCGCGCAGCTCTTCGTCGCTCACGGCCGCGGGCAGAAACGTCTCGAGAATGGCGACCTCGGCGCGCTCCTTCTCCGCCAGATCGTCGCGCTTGCCGGTGTACATGTCGATCGACTCGCGACGGCGCTTGATGCCCTTGCGCAGCACGTCGATGACCTCGTCATCCGAGAGGTCGCGGCGCAACTCGATCTTCTTGTTCTTGGCATCCGAGAAGATCGTTCCGAGCACGAGCGTCCGCGCCTTGTCCTGGGCCTTTCGCGCGGCGTTCAGTTCGGCCTGGAGCGTATCGAAGAGCGACATGAGGCGGGGTCGGAGAGAACGAGAAAGAGTACGCGGAGACGCGTGGCGCGGCAAGAATTCCCGGCCGGGACGTCAGCCGGGCGGCCAGGCGAGCGTGCGTCCGCCCAGGAGATGGAGATGCACGTGAAACACCGTCTGGCCGGCGTTGGCGCCGCAGTTGATCACCGTTCGATACCCCGACTCGGCGATCCCCTCGGCCGCGGCGATGTCTCTGGCGGCGAGCAGGAGTCGACCCAGCATCGCCGGATCGGTGGCTGCATTCAGGTCGGCGACATGTTCGCGCGGTATGACCACCACGTGAGTGGGCGCCTTGGCGTCGATATCGCGAAACGCCACGGTGTGCGCGTCTTCCAGTACGATGGTCGCGGGGATCTCGCCCCGGAGAATGCGACAGAACAGGCAACTGTCACTCATCAGGCCACCTCGTGCGAGCGGATGATGGCGAGCGCGGCGATCGCCGCTGTCTCGAACCGCAGGACATTGCTGCCCAGCGAGGCAGCGCGCCAGCCGGCGTCGATGAAGGCGGCACGCTCGCGGTCATCGAGCCCGCCCTCCGGTCCCAGGGCGAGGTGGACGGGACAGCGGCACTCGGCCGCAACTGCTCCGATCGGCGGCCCCTGCGCGTCGAGGAGGATCCTGCTCTGACCCGCACGCCCGAGCACCTGCTCCGGAGTGGACTCCATGCCGATGTCGGGCAACCAGGCTCCCCCGCTCTGCTCGAGGGCGGAAATCATCCGCAGTCGCACCTTTTCGGCGAACTGAGCCCCCGCGCCACGCGGACTCACGCTGAGCGATCGTCGGTACACCACGGGTCGCCAGGCCGAGAGGCCAAGCTCCACCGACTTCTCGGCCAGCCAGAGCATCCGCTCTCGATCGCCCACCGGGACATGGAGGGTAATCTCGGCCGGCGCGATCACCGTTTTCACCGGACCGTCCAGCCCGACCGTGAGCAGGCGCCGGTTCATCGACTCGAGCGTTCCGTTCGCGAGGCGCCCCGCGCCGTCCGTGAGTCGCACGCGATCGCCGACGGCGAGTCGCTTCACCGACGCGTGGTGGGCGGCGCTTTCTCCGAGCTCCACGACCTGCCCCCACGCACCTGGCGCGTAGAAGCTGCTCAACGGCGCGCGATGCGGGCGCTCCACCAGCTTCCTTCCACGTCCTCGTCGAGGAGTTGCCAGCCACCTTCGGCGAGGACGGTCAGCATCATGGTACGCTCCTCCACGAGCATGCCGCTGAGGATCGCTTCGCCATCCGTCGACAGTGCCGTCGCGATGATGGGCAGCATCCCGATGAGGACCGACGAGATGATGTTCGCCAGCACCACGCGCACGGGTGCGATGAACGGCAGCAACAGCCCCGCGTCTCCTTCCATCACGGTGACGACATCTTCCACGGCATTGCGCGCGACATTCTCGCGCGCGTTGGCGATGGCGTCGGGATCGAGCTCGATTGCCGTGACCTGTGCCGCACCAAGCTTGGCCGCGGCAATCGCGAGCACCGCGCTTCCCGAGCCGAGGTCCGCCACGCGATCGCCGGCGCGAATGACTCGCGGCAGCAGGCGCACGACGCCGCGCGTCGTCTCGTGCTCACCGGTGCCGAACGCCATCTCCGGCTGGATCACGATGGTGACGGCCGGATCGCGGTCCGACGCGAGCCATGGCGGCACGATGGCCAGTTTGCCCAGATCGTGGGCACCGACCCCCTTTTTCCATTCCTCCGACCAGTCCACTTCCGGAATGAGCGCGGCCGTCACGAGAGCGGTCGGGTCCGCCGCCGCCACGGCATCCACGATCGCGACCGCATCGGTGTCGCCGGGGAAGTGCGTCACCAGCTCCTCACCGGCCTCGTGTACGCCCTCCGATCCCATCGCGAAGAGCGCCGCGAGCGACGCCTCGCGCGAGGTGCCCGGTCGCACGCGAACGCTGAGCCAGCTCACGCGCCGAGTGCCTCTTTCATCTTGGCCCAGAAACCCTTGCCCCGATCGGTGGGCACGCTTCGCTGGACCTCACTGAGGCGAATGATGAGGTCCTCCTCCTCTTCGCTCAGCGTCTCGGGCGTCCAGAGCTGCACTCGCACGTGCAGGTCGCCGGTGCCCCCCGCGTTGATCCGGGCGAGACCGCGCCCGCGCAGATGGAACACCTGCCCGCTCTGGGTCGCGGGGGGAACGCTGAGCGCCACGGTGCTGGTGACGGTCGGCACCTCGACGGTAGCCCCCAGCACGAGTTGCGCATACGTCACGAGCACTTCCGTGTAAAGATCCTCGCCGTCGCGCTCGAATCGCGGATCGTCGGCGACCTCGAACACCACGTGGACGTCGCCACGCTCGCCATTCCGTGCCCCCGCGTTGCCGACGCCTCGCAGCGTCATGTACTGCCCCGTCGCCACGCCGGCGGGAATCGAGACCTTGATCGTCTTGTCGCCGCGCAGTCGGCCCTCGCCACGACACTTCCGGCACGGCGATTCGATGAGATGACCCTCGCCCTTGCACGTTGGACAGGGTGCGACCGTGACGAACTGCCCGAAGAACGACCGCTGCGCGCGCCGCACCTCACCCTGACCGGCGCACGTGCCGCACGGCTTCGCCCTGGAGCCCGGTTCGGCACCGCTGCCGGCGCACCGGTCGCACGAGTCGAGCACCTTGAGCGCGACCTGCTTGTCCACCCCCTCGGCCACTTCGGCGAGAGAGAGGGTCAGGTTGATCTTGACGTCGGCGCCGGCGCGCGGGCCACTGCCCGACTGCCCGCGACCGCCGAACAGATCCTCCCCTCCGCCGAAGCCGCCGAAATCGCGCATGAAGATGCTGAGGGCCTCGGACAGATCCACGTGGTGGACGCCGCCACCCCCGCCGCGCAATCCGGCTTCCCCGTATCGGTCGTACGCGGCGCGCTTCTGCGGGTCACGCAGGACGTCGTACGCCTCGGTGATCGCCTTGAACTTCTCCTCGGCCTCCTTGGAGCCCCCATTGCGATCGGGGTGATACGTCATCGCGAGCTTGCGATATGCCTTCTTGATGTCGTCGTCGGCAGCGGTTCGCTCGACGCCGAGCACGTTGTAGAAATCAGCCATCGGGAAAATATGGGAGGACGTTTGTCGGTTTACGACTTTTCGATGTTCGGCGTGCCCGGGGAGACGCGAGAGCACCGAGGCGCGCCGTCAGCGGAGAAAGTCGCGAGCCGAAGAACCGGGCCACAGCTCACAGCAGGTCGCTGAGCAATCGCGACGTGTGCTGCACCAGCGAGATCACCTTGTCGTATGGCATTCGGGTCGGACCGATGACGCCGATCACGCCGGCGAGCGAGCCCGCGTGATATTCCGCGGTGACCACGGTGAATTGCTCGAACCGCGGGTCGCCATGTTCGCCGCCAATGGTGATGCAGACGCCAGGCGTCTCGTCGCCACGATGCTTCCGCCGCAGCGCGTCGGCGAGGCGCGCGGGCTCCTCGGTGAGGCTGAGCAGGCGGCGCAGGCTCTCGGCACCGCTGAACTCCGGCTGCTCGGCGAGCACGCTCGCCTGGCCCACGATGACGCTCCCGTCGCCCTCGCTTACCGGGAGTGCGGCGTCGAGCAGTTGATCACCTTCCTGCACGAAGATGTTCAGGAGCTCCTCGGCATCCGGGAAGGTGGACGAGTCGCGCAGGCGGTCGGCGATGGACATGCGCAGGTCGCGCAGGGTATGCCCAGCGAGGCGCTCATTGAGGACACGCGACACCTCGAACACGCTCGTGTCGGACAGCGCGCCTCGTACCTCCACGAAGACCGTGCGCACCACGCCGCCATCCAGCGTCAGGACGAGCAGCAAGCGCTCGCTGCCCACGCGCACCAGCTCGAGCTTCCGGAGCACGCTCGCGTCGAGACGCGGACCGAGCGCGACGCCCAGCTCCTGGGTGAGCACGCCGAGACTCTGCGCGGCGCGGCGCAGGATGGTCTCGATCGTGGAGTTGCTGCCGGCGATGTCGTCCCGGAGCCGATCGCGCTCGGCCACCACGATGGCGCCCGCGGGCGCATTCAGGATGGCGTCCACATACGCACGATATGCCTTGTCCGTAGGCACCCGTCCTGCCGACGTGTGCGGATGCGAGAGAAACCCCTTTTCCTCGAGGTCGCTCATCGTATTCCGAATGGTCGCGGGCGACACGCCCAGCTCGAAACGGCGCGAGAGGACACGCGACCCGGCCGGCTCGGCGGTCTGAACGTACGTCTGAATCACCGCTTCGAGGACGCGGCGCTCGCGCGGCGTGAGCTCGTCGGCGGTGGGCATAAGTCTAAATGTATTAACGACTTCGGTGATGCGTCAAGGCGGTGGCGAGCGAGTCCAGGCGCAGCCAGCCGTGCGGGGTGCACTGGATGCGGCCATCCGCCCCAACCGTGATCCACGCGGCGGCTTGCCAGGACGCGAGCATCGCCGCTTCGTCCGGCCTCGTCGCCAGCCCTGCGGTGGAGCGCAGGCCGAGATACACCGCTTCCGCCTCGTGGTTCTCCGGCGTGAGCATCTCCTCTCCCTCGATCGGATCGACGCCGCGCAGCGCCAGGTCGCGCCACGCGGAATACGCACGCGTGTTCCAGCGCCGAGACCGTCCGTCGAAGCCATGCGCCGCAGGCCCCAGTCCCACGTACGGGACGGCCGCCCAGTAGGCCGAATTGTGGCGCGCCTGTCGCCCTGGACGCGCGTAGTTGGATACCTCGTAGTGCACGTACCCCGCACCACTGAGCAGGGTGTGGGCGACCATGAAATCGCTCTCGTACCGCTCTTCCGGCTGTTCGACGGCTATGCCTCGATCAATCCAGCGCCCGAGTGGTGTGCCGGATTCGATCGTGAGTCCGTAGAGCGACACGTGATCCGGCGCGAGCGCCGTCACCCGCTCCACATCGGCGACGAAATCGCGTTGCAGCGCGTCGGGGAGGGCGAAGATGAGGTCGAGCGAAAGATTGTCGATCCCGGCCTGGCGCGCGGCGTTCACGGCGCGCGAGATCGCCGCGGAATCGTGCGTTCGATGCATCCACGCCAGCGCCCGGTCGTCGAAGCTCTGGGAGCCGATGGAGAGTCGATTCACGCCCGCCGACCGCCACCGGGCTGCCGACTCGGGCGACAGATCCTCCGGATTCGCCTCGATCGTGATCTCCGCGCCCGCGGCGGGAACGAAGTACCGCGTCACGAGGGCGAGTGCGCGCGCGACGCCCTGTCCGCCGAGCCGAGATGGTGTGCCTCCTCCCAGGTAGATCGTGTCCACCTCGGTTTCGCCGGCGCCGCCGAACCGCGCCGCGAGCTCGGCCTCCAGGGCACGGAGATACTCCCCCACGGGAACGGTGCGTCGCACCGCGATGGAGAAGTCGCAGTAGCTGCAGCGTCGGGAGCAGAACGGAACGTGAAGGTAGACGTGTCGCACCAGTGAATATCACCAGTGTGGGCGGACCGCGCGTATTACTGGAGGCGTTCGGAGGCTCTCGAGGTGCTCTCGCAGCGGCAGTCAGTGCGTCACATTCGACGTATCTCCCCCGAGAGCCCGCACTCGACCAGGCCGCGAAGCTCGAGAGCGCCGAGTGCGGCCATGGCTTGCTGGGCGGGCAGTCGCGCTCGCGAACAGAGCGTGTCCAGATCGGATGCGCCATCCGCGAGAGCGTCCCACAGGCGTCGCTCGCCGCCGCCAATCGGAAGATCCGTCAGCCGAATCGGCGCGGTCAGTCCGAGCAGGGCGAGCGCATCGGCCACCGACGTCAACGCAACGGCTCCATCTCGGATCAGCTCGTTGCTGCCGAGCGACTGAGGTACGTCGATGGGACCGGGCACCGCGGCCACGGTGCGCCCGAGCGCGATCGCGTGAGAGGCCGTGATGAGCGCTCCACTCCGCACGCCTGCCTCTACGACGATCGTCACGGTGGCCAGCGCCGCGATGATCCGGTTCCTGTTGGGAAATGAGCCGCCATGCGCGGGATCATCCGGATTCAGCTCCGAAAGGAGCAATCCACGCTGGGCAATCTCCTCCTGAAGTGCGGCGTGCCCCTTGGGGTAGGCGACGTTCAGTCCCGTGCCGAGCACCGCGACGGTGGCATCGGACGCCTCCAGCGCCCCCCGGTGGGCCGCTGCGTCGATCCCGCGCGCAAGCCCGCTGATCACGGTGGCACCGCCCTGCGCGAGCGCGCGAGCGAGCTCGCGAGTCACCCGCTCGCCGTATGCGGTTGCCCTGCGCGTGCCGACAATCGCGACGCATGGCGCATGCAAGATCTCGAGCCGCCCCCTGGCCCATATCTGGTGGGGAGGGTGCTCGAGCGCACGCAGGGAGGCTGGGTACAGCGCATCGGCCCTCGCGACCACAGCAGCGGTCATCTGAACCTCGTGCAGTCGTTGAAGACTATCTAACCAAGCGCTTGTCCTATAACAGAATACGGAGTATCGCTCAGGGGAGGTCGAGGTCGGCGATGGGGCGCAGCACGGCCTTCTTCAGCTCCATGACGCGTCGCCACCACGCGAGCTTGATCTCTTCCAGCCCCGAGCGGCCCGCCGCGCTCACCACATAGACGCCGAATGCGTCTTTCGCCTCGATGGGTGGCGCCTCGTCGTCGTCTCCCATCAGGTCCATCTTGGTGAACAGGACGCAGTGCGGCTTCGCCGCGAGCTCAGCGGAGTACTGGCGGACCTCGTTCCTGAGTTGATCGTACTCCGCCTGCCAGTCCATCGCGTCGATGGGAATGAGGAAGGCGAGGAGCCGGGTCCGTTCGATGTGCCGGAGAAACTGGATGCCCAGTCCCTTTCCCTCGTGCGCACCCTCGATGATGCCCGGAATGTCGGCCACCACGAAGGTGCGATGATCGCTCATCTGGACCACGCCGAGGTTGGGCGCGAGCGTCGTGAAGGGATAGTCGGCGATCTTGGGACGCGCGGCGCTGATGACGGAGAGGAGCGTGGACTTGCCCGCGTTGGGCTGGCCCACGAGCCCCACGTCCGCGATGAGCTTGAGCTCGAGCTCGAGGGTGAACAGCTCGCCATCTTCGCCGGGCTGCCACTCGCGCGGGCTCCGGTGCACCGACGTCGCGAAGAACGAATTGCCCTTCCCGCCCCTGCCACCGCGCGCGACCACGAACTCCTGCCCGTCCTCGACGACCTCGCCGATGATGGCGTTCGTCTCCTTGTTCCGGACGATCGTACCAGGCGGAACCGGCATGACGACATCTTCCCCGGAACGACCGGTCTTGTTGGACCCGCTGCCATGGTCGCCACGATCCGCCTCCCACGCGTCACGGTAGGTGTAGTCGAGCAGCGTGGCCAGGTTGCTGTCGGCACGGATGATCACATCCCCTCCCTTCCCGCCGTCTCCGCCGTCCGGTCCGCCCAGGGGAGCGAACTTCTCTCGGCGGAAGGAGGCGATGCCCGAGCCGCCGCTGCCGGCGGTGACACGAACGGTCACGCGATCGATGAACATCTCGTAGGTCCGACGAAGGTATGAGAACCCGACAGGTGGCCGGCACCGGCCCACTGCGGCGCGCATCAATCGCGCGCCACGGGAACAAGCTACTTGGCGAGTACCCTGGCCAGCAGCCGACGGGCCGATTCTCCCTGGTCGAATCCGCTGGTCAGCGCCGGCAACGCAACGGCCCGGGGCAACTCTACACCTGATCAGGCGACAGAGCGCACCTCGCCAACGACCTCACCGCGGGTGTTCCGGAGGCTGCGCTGCAAGAAATCGTTGAGCTTGGGCGGCAGGTCGCGGGGCAGCGCGCCAAAGTGCTGGAGCGCCGTGATGACGGCGGGGAACTGCGCCCGTTGCGCTCCGTCCTCCACCTTGACTGCGATCCCGATTCCCTCATCAACGATCCCAACCGTGTGCACGCCTTCCGCGCCAATCTTGGCGATGACCCGCCCCTCCGTCGCCTCGATCAGGGCCGAGTCGAAGCGGTCGCTCCCGCCGACAAGGAAGGGCCGCGTCTGCATCGCGCGCACCACGCGCGACGCAACCTGTCCCGTGGCGCGCGCGGCGTGACCGAGGCGCGCGAAGGCGCTGGCCATCGCCTCGAGACTCAGGGCGAAGACGACGACCCCGCAGCCATCCACCGCCTGGCCGATCTGGTTCGGATGGAGGCCCGTCCACCGGGCCACCTCCGCGAGGGCGGCCTTTTGCACGGGATGATCGGCGCGCTCATAGCCATAGGTGGGCCAGCGCGACGTCTGCGCCAGGGCCAACATGGCGGCGTGCTTGCCCGAGCAGTTGTTGTGCAGTCGACTGGCGCGGGCTCCAGCGTCGCGCAACGCCTTCTGTCCACGTTGCGACATCGGATCATGGGCGCCGCAGGCCAGGTCGCCCTCCTCCATCCCGAGCGCGGCGAGCATGGACGAGGCGAGCGCGACGTGTTCTGGCTCGCCACCGTGCGAGGCGCACGCGAGGGCGAGCTCGTCGTCGCCCCACCCCAGCGCGTCGAATCCCCCGCTCTCCAGCAGTGGCATCACCTGAAACGGCTTGGCGCACGAGCGCCAGTGCGTGACCGTTCCGGAATCGCGCGCGGCGGCAATCAAGGTGCCGGACGCGTCGACGACTGCCGCGTGCACGCGGTGACGCGATTCGATGATCGCCCCGCGCGTGACGACGACGTCGAGGGACAGTTGATCCATGAGGCCCGGCACGAGAGATGAAACCTGAAGATAACCGGGGTGCTCGTGATCCAGTGCCTAGCGACGCGCCGCGAGGAGGATGCCGGCCAGGACGATGCCCCCGCCGACGAGCGTCATCGGCCCGGGAATCTCGCGGATACCCGGCAGCAGCGCGGCCAGCACCGTCGCGCCGACGGGCTCGCCGAGCAGCGTGAGGTTCACCACGTAGGCGTGCGAGTGCTTGAGCGCCCAGTTCAGCCCAGTGTGGCCCAGCAGCATCGGACCGACTGCCAATGCCGCGAAGATGGCGAGCTCGCGCGGGGGCTGCGGGCTCAGCGGCGCGCCGGTGATCAGGGCAAGGAGGAGCAGCACGAGAAAGCAGCTGCCGTACACCACGCCGACGTACGGCCACAGATCCAGCGTAGCGCGCAATCGCCGGCCCGCCACGAAGTACGCCGCCGCGGTCGCCGCGCCGAGCAGGGCCAGCGCATCGCCGAGCATCGCGTCGGGATGGCTGTCGCTGCTCGCGACGAGATCGGGAAGGGCGACGAGGAGCGCTCCTCCCATGGCGATCCCGATGCCGGCCCACTGTCGGCGACTGGGAGCCTCTCCCAGCCAGAACATCGAGAGGAGAGCGACGACGACGGGTTGCGTGTTGACCAGGACCACCGAGGCGGCGACGCTGGTCAGCGCGACAGACGCGTTCCAGCTCCAGAAGTGGAAGGCGAGCATGGTTCCAGCGCCCACCGCCACCGCCACTTGCGCGCGGGAGAGGAGGCGCCACTGGCGCCACTGTCCCGTGATGGCAAGGGCTCCCGCGATGATGACGAGGGAGAAGCCGAGGCGCCATGCGGCAATGGCCAGCGGATGCGCCGACGACAGCCGGACGAGCGGGCCGGAGAACGAGACGCCCAGCAGCGCGACCGCGAGCACGACGGGGGCGCGCCGGTCTGGCGTCGCCGCCGCATGTGTCATGTCACGGCGCGCTGGTGCCCTCGCGCCCGTACCGGTCCTCGAGCCGCACGACGTCGTCGAGTTGCGGCGTACTCGCTTCGAGGACGTCGCAGTCGGTGACGGCCTCCATGTAGTGCACCGTGCCGGGTGTGATGCGGAACGCCTCGCCAGTCCTGAGGTTCATGTTCTGGAGCGTGTCGCTGCCGTCGGGCTTCACCCAGTAGTTCATCTCGCCGGACATGAGGTAGATGGTCTCGTCCTTGACGCGATGGTACTGGATGCTGAGTGCGTGGCCGGCGTTGATGTGGAGGATCTTCCCGGCGTAGAGATCGTTGGACGCCCAGATGGTTTCGTGACCCCAGGGCTTGTCGACTTGCCGAACTTCGGCACGACCGCTCATCAGCGCCGTACCACGGCCACGATGGCGATGAGGCTGGCCAGGACCGAGCTGATGGAGCCGACGATGGCGGTCAGGTCGCGCTTGTCGGCAGGGTCGCGTTCCGGAACGCTGACGACGGCGCCGGCCTTGGGCACGGGAATGGAGCGACTCACCAGGACGCGGCGGCGCACGCTTTCCAGCTTGCCGCTCGGCTGGGTGACGAAGGCCCGTTTCTCATCGGCGGTGCGCGCGCCGCCGCCCGCGGCGCCGATGTAGTAGAAGATGTCGCGGCCGGGGACGTAGGTCACGTTGGCCGGCGCATTGACCGCACCCTGGACACGGATGACAGGATTGTACCGCGGGATCGTGATGTCGTCGCCGTCCTCGAGAGTGATGTTGTCTCTCGACCGAGGATTCTTCAACACCTCAGCGAGATCGATGCCGATGCGTCCGTTGGTGGCACGTGCACGCGTCAAGCTGTCCTGCACGACGGTATCGCGAATGCTGCCGGCAGCATCGCTGTTGATCTTGTAGGCGCCAGGTCCCTTGCGGACGAAGAGAATTCCGTCGGACTGCGCCTCGTCAGTCAGCCCGCCGGCGCGCTCGATGAGCTCGCGGAGCTGTTCGCGCTTGGACCTGAGCGCGTAGGCACCCGGGTAGCGAACCTGACCCGAGAGGACGACAGTCCGCTGATATTCGAAGCTCTCCTGACGCAGGATCAGCACGTTGTCGTATGGCTCGAGCGTGACATCAGGCATGCCGGCCGCGGGCGCGCTCTGGCCGGGCGGCCCGGAATAAGCCACCCCCGTTCTGCGCTCGAAGAGATAGGTGGAATCGAGCGGCACACGAATGGTGACGGCGGTCTGTCCCTTCGACCGGTCCTGCGGCAGCCGAGCGATCTCGGCCTCGCGAAGTGACGCCCCTTCCTTGACTCCTCCGCCCAGCAGCACCAGGTCCCGCACCGTCATCCCCTCGCGAAACGGAAATCGGCCGGGCGTGTTGACATGGCCTGCGATGGCCACGTACCGCGTTGGGCGGAACGCGGTGAGCGAATAGACGTTGATCTGATCGTCTTCCTGAAGGGCGAAATCGTTGAGCACCACGCCAGTCGTGTCGAGCAAGCGAGCCCGCAGCTGTACGCGCGACGAGTCGCTCTGCAACCGCGTGATCAGCACCTCGCCGAGGTAGGTATCGGGCTTGATGCCGCCGGCGTCCCGCAGCGCGTCGGCGACCTTCATCCCTGGCCGGAGACCCTGGGGGCCGGGCGTGAACACGTTGCCGCGGACGCTGATGCGGTTGCGCACGCGATCCGCGATCGGGAACACGCGCACGACATCTCCGTTGAGAATCGGCACCGGGGGCCCGAGACCGCTCGCCAGCTTCTCGGACGACACATCGATGGTGGTGCGGTCGCGACCGGTCTGCTCGCGGTCGGAGGGCGCGACGATTCGCTCGACGAGCACGCGACGTCGCGCAGCGGAGGCGGTGAAACCGCCGGCGGCCTCGATCAGCTGCGGCAGTCCCTCCCCGCTCTTCACCTCGTAGGTGGCCGGTCGAATGATCTCGCCGACGAGGCGAGCGCGTGGGCCATGCACCGGCACGAACACGATGTCGCCGTTCTGCAGCCGCACGTCGTGCGAGGCGTCACCTCTGAGGAGATAGTCGTAGACGTCGAGCACGTCCACCGTGCGTCCTCCTCGACGGACTTCGATGCGGCGTAGCGACCCGTTGATGCTCGGTCCGCCCGCAGCATACAAGGCGGTCAATGCCGTGCCGACGCTGGAGACGCTGTAGCTGCCGGGCCGCATCACGTCGCCGGCCACGAACACCTGGTTGGAGCGGAGTCGCGACACGTTCACGGAAAATTGTGTCGTCCCCATGCTGAGGCCGGAGTACGCGCGACCGAGCCTGGACCGAAGCACGCCCTCCAGCTCGCGCAGGGTGAGATTGTTCACATAGATCTGCCCAACCTGCGGGACGACGACGAAGCCTTCGCGGGTCACGTCCAGCGGGTACGACTGTTCCGTGTCACCCGTGAGGATCAGAACGAAGCGGTCGCCAGGTCCGAAGCGATAATTCGCATCCACCGGGCCCCCGAGATTGGGCTGGAACTGATTCGTGGAAGCGCGGAAGATGTCCAACCCGAAGATCACGAATCCGGAATCGGGACTCGTGATCAGCCGGATCACCGAATCGCGCGCGAAGCGACTCCGCACGGTATCGAGCCGAAAGTAGGACTGCGTGCGCGCAAGGATGTTCGAGTCCGCCCGGAACGTACCCGCCGTCGTGCCGAGGGTATCGACCACGCCGTTCAGGAGATCGAGCGAGTCCGCGATGCCCAGTTCCTGCACCGCGCGAAGCACGGTGGAGCTCGGCGGCGCTGCCTCCATCGTCGATCCGGAGAGGTACGCGTCGAGCAGATTTTCGGGATACCCTTCGGCGCGGAGCCGCGCCTTGATCTGGTCCGCGCTCATGCCGCTCGTCACCATGCGCTGGCGAAGCTGCGCCACGATATCGGGCCGATCAGTCACGGCCCGGGGCAGTTGCGGAGCAGGCCGTGCCTGCGCGGCAACGACACCAGGCAGAAAAAAACAAGCGGTCACCAGAAGTGACCGCAGGAGACGATTACGCATCGATTTCGCCTGCGGAAGGAGGGGCACCGTCACGACGCCCAGGTGGCAGAACGAGGGAAGTGGTCACGCACGGACTCGAACCGTGGACCTCTGCTGTGTGAAAGCAGCGCTCTAACCAGCTGAGCTACGCGACCGCTCGCGCCGGGTCGAGCCCGGCACGACATCCCTGATTTTAGCCCAGTGAGACACCAGTGGCAAGAGCTTCGTTCCCGGTCGCACGAGGCCTCGTCAGAACACCTTGACGATGCCCTTCGTGTAGCGGCTTGGATCCTTACGCACGTCGGCGAGAATAGCGCTCAGGTCGGTGACCAGCTTGTTGAGCTGATCGTACAGCGTCTGGTCGCCAAGCAGCTTGCCCACCGTCCCGTTTCCGCTGGAGAGCTGCTTCATGAGCGAGTCGGCGCCCGTGGTGATGCCCACGAGATTCGTGTACAGCGTGGTATCGCGCAGCAGCCGGCCCACGGTGCCCTTCCGCGAATTGAGCGACACGACCAGGGAATCGGTGGAGCTGATTACCCCCACGAGCTTGTTGTAGAGCGCCGGATCGTCGAGCAGGCGGCCGACGCTGCCATTGGGATTGTTGAAGCGCGCGAGCATGGAATTCGCGCCGCCCAGCGTGCCGTTCAGGCGGTCGTAGAGCTGGCGGTTCGTCACGAGCTGGCCGATCGTCCCCTCGCCCTTCACGATGCCGCCGGTGATGGCGCGCAGATCACGCGTGAGCGCCACCATGTCCTCCACGGCGCCGCTCGCCTGAGCGATCACCGCCTCGTAGTCCAGCGACTGCGCGATCGCCACCGTATCGCCCTCGGCCAATACCCGCCCGCGCGGCGTGCCCGGCGTGATGTCGAACACCTTGTCGCCCAGAAGCCCGAGCGTCCGCAGCTTGCCCCTCGAGTCTCGCCGGATCTGCTCACGGACGTTGGCGTCCACGGCGAGCGTCAGCTTGAGATTGCGCGTCGTGTCGTTGTCCACCGGGAGAAAGTCGATCTTCGACACCGTGCCCGCCATCTGGCCGGCAACCATGACGGAGCCGCCCTGCTTCAGCCCGTTCGCATCCGGCAGGTAGGCGATCAGCTCGTAGTGCTTGCTGAACAGGTTCGCCGACTCGCCGAGCTTGTAGACGGCGATGCCGAGGATGCCGAGGCTGACGGCGATGACGAGCCCGACGCGCAGCTGGTCCCAGGTGATGATTGAAGATCGCTTCATGCTAGTAGCCGCCCAGGAAGTCGCGGAGGTATTTGTCGTCGGAGGCAGCCATCTCTTCCGGCGTCCCGAAAAAGGCGATGCGGCGCTCGTTGAGGACGGCGATCCGCGTCGCCATCCTGAACACCGAGCGAATGTCGTGCGACACGACGACGCTCGTGACGCCCAGCTCGCGCTGGAGCTTCATGATGAGCCGGGTGATCGTGCCAGTCGTGAGCGGATCGAGTCCCGAGGTCG